>NZ_JBAHZY010000098.1:0-7469 GCF_037132775.1 Psychrilyobacter sp. | reverse complement strand
AGTCCAACGAGTTATTTGAGAAGGTGCAATTTCATTATCATTAGCAATTTTCTGTAAAGTTTCTCTTTCTGTAAAAGCTTCCAAAACGATCTTAAATTTAAACTTAGAAGAGTAAGTTTTTCGTGTATTCATAATCAAAATTCCCCATATTGTTTTCTTAAATTATACCTTATTTTTTTGCTTAAGGTTAAACACTCTTTGTATGAATTTATACGACCATTATAATTATTCCTCCATTTTCTTTAAATGTTTATCTATACTGTTTGTTATCTTTCCCATAACCTTTCTAAAAACCTTTACTTCATCTTCAGAAAGATCTTGAGTCAATACTTCACTATCTAATTTTAAAGACTATTTTAATTTTTTTTTATTACTGCTAAAATATACATCATATAAAATAAATTTTAGGGAGGATAGGATGAAGAAAGAGGTTATAAGTTTAAATAAGAACAAAATGAAAGAGTTGATAGATAAAAATTTAATGGTTATTGCAACTCTATTTTTTTCAGGAGCTTTTATAGCTGGAAAGTTTTCCATCGCAGAATTTCCTGTATATTCTCTGACATTCTTTAGATTTTTAATAGCAGCTGTAGTTTTATTTTTAATAATCTTAAAAAGAGGTGAAGATTTAACATTGAAAAGGACCGATATCCCAAGAATAATCCTCCTGTCCCTCCTTGGTATGGTAGGATACCATGTGCTTTTTTTTACAGCATTAAAGTATACGAGTAGTGTGAATACATCTCTTATAGCGGCCACAAATCCAATCATGACTACCATTATGGCATCTTTATTTTTAAAGGAAAAATTTCCAAAAAAATCTATTGTAGGAATCTCTCTCTCTTTCTTAGGAGTTGCTATAATCGTTACCAACGGTTCTTTAGATATGATTAAAAACATGGATTTTAATATTGGTGATATCTCTATGCTCTTTGCTGTTTTGTTTTTTTCCCTATACTTTATAGTTCTAAAGGGAATCGTAGGACGTGTTGCACCGATAAAACTTACATTTTATGTATTTTTATTTTGTATAATATTACTTATTCCCATGGTGATATATGAAAATCCCATGAGTTATTTACCTCAAACTACCTGGATGGGATGGAGCAGTTTGATATATATGTCGATCTTTGCTTCGGTTATAGCGTATTTAATTCAACAGGTGTCGGTAAAAAGGATAGGTCCTGCCAAGACTTCTCTATATGTTAACTTAGTTCCTCTATTTTCCATGATAATGGCATATTTTATCCTAGGAGAAGTTATTACAGTACCTAAGATCTTAGCAGGATTTATGATCATCGCAGGGGTAATCATAACTTTAAGGAGTAAGAGGTAAAAAAAAATAATTCATAGAAAAAGTCCCTAAAAATATTTAGGGACTTTTTTCATAAAAAAAAACATCCCGTAGGATGTTTGGAATTTTATATTGGCGGAAGTATGTGGGAATCGAACCCACCCATGACGACTAAACGCCAAAACTCGGTTTTGAAGACCGGTAGGCACACCAGTTACCTATCTACTTCCAAAAAGATTATACTACATAATCCAAAGAAATGCACCCTTTTATTATTATTATGCTATACTTTAGTTGAAAGTTGATGTTTTTTCGAGTTGAAAGCTAGATAAAATAAGGGGGAGGTAACTTCAGATGAATTTAAAAATAAATTATTATGGGGTGGAAAACAATGAAAAAAGTAAAAATACACAAATTAAATAAAGAAGAATTTTTCAAAACCTTTGATATTTCAGAAGAATACTTTATTTCTACAGGATTAGAGTGGGATACTTTAAATAAAATCTATGCTGATTATTGTAAAATAGTACCACTATTAGAAAAAGAAGCCGAACACATAGTTTCTAAGTTAATAGATGTACCTTTGGTTCATTCTGTGAGAAGAAGGGTCAAAGAACCTAGCCATCTTATTGAAAAGATTATTAGAAAGGGTAAAAAATACAATGATCTAAAAATAGATGTGACTAACTACATAAAAATTGTTACTGATCTGATTGGTATCAGAGTTTTACACCTGTTCAAAGATGACTGGATAAAATTACATAAAAATATTACAGATATTTGGGAAACCAAGGAAATACCACAATTAAATGTAAGACGTGGGGATTACAACATGGAAAATCTAAAGGATGAGTTAAAGGATATTGACTGTGAAGTCATCATAAGGGAATATGGTTATAGATCTGTACACTATCTTATTGGAGCACATATCTCAAAAACTAAGGAGACTTTTATAGAAATTCAGGCTAGGACAGTATTTGAAGAGGCATGGAGTGAGATCGATCACATTATTAGATATCCTTATGATACCGACAATCCTATTTTAACTGAGTATTTGGCAATATTTAATAGAATAGCTGGAAGTGCCGATGAAATGGGAATGTTTATAAAAAAATTAAAAGCCGAAGTAGGAAATAGTGATAAAAAAGTAGGAAACAGCAGTAAAAGGGAATTGGATTTAAAATTTAAATAAGATATATTTTATAGATTAGAGTTTTTTAAATTAAAACTTGAGATACTTCAATTCCTGTATATGATACAACTAAAATTTACTCAGATGCCTTACTAAAAGAAGCTATTAAACAAATAAAATCCAGAGAAATAATTTCCCTGGATTTTTTCATTTACTCTTTTTAAAGTGTCCAATTTCATGGTTACAGTTTAAAATTTTGGAAGCCTTTTTTTAAACTCTACCACATTTGGCTGAATTATTCTGTACAGTAAAAACGTTAAATTATCTCAGTAGATCTTTTAAATAATCTACTAAATTAAGAATGTCACGATCTACTACATTTGATTGAGACTCGCAATATTTCTGGACCTTATTAATTGATGCCATTTTTTCGTGAACATCTTTAGAACTATTAATAGAATCTATATATTCAAATAGTTCTCCATGATCTGAATATAGTGGCGATAGCAATTCTTCAAGTTTATTTAATTCGTCGTGGAATTTATCTAGACTTTTGCTCATTGGTACCCTCCTAATTGTATAGAATAACTCAGTTCCCTATAAGTATACTCCATTTAAGTTCTAAATTATATAGCTCAGAAACTCCTAAAATTAATAATTTTTTTTACATTTGCCAGAAAGTTTAATCAGCTATAGATTATTAGTTAGCATCAAGGTTTTAAACTTAGTGTAATTCGTGACAAAAATATCTCTCCCAGTCTCAATACCCTAAAAAAACTTTCATATATCCAACAAAAAAAGTATAATAATATGTACAAAAAAAAGAAATGATAACATCTATATAAACTATAAAAATTGGAGGAGTGGGATGAAAAAAGTACTAGTAATTAATACAGGTGGGACCATTGGAATGGTTCATATTGAGAAAGGAAATCCATTGAGTTCATTGAAACCTGCAGAAGATTGGAATGAGATTGCAGCAAACTATCCACTTTTAAATTATTTTGACACTGGATATGTACAGGTGAAGGAGCTTATCGATTCTTCAGATATGAATCTAAATATCTGGATTGAGATAGCCCAAATAATAGAAGAAAATTATGACAAATATTGTGGGTTTGTTGTTTTACACGGAACCGATACAATGGCCTTTACAGCTTCTGCCCTCTCATTTATGCTGAATAATTTGGGTAAACCTGTGATCTTGACTGGATCACAAGTACCTCTTGAAAATCCCAGAAGTGATGCCCTTCAAAACTTAGTAACAGCTATCCAAATAGCAGGATCAGAGCTGTACAACATCAGTTTAGTTCCAGAAGTATCTATATTTTTTAGAGATCACCTTCTCAGAGGAAACAGGTCTAGAAAACTAGATGCAAGTAATTATTATGGGTTTTCAAGTCCTAACTATCCAAATTTAGGAGTAGCAGGATCGGAGATAAAGATTGAGCGTTCAAAAGTTAGAAAACCATCAAAACAAGAGTTCTTTGTAGATTGTTCAATGGATACAAACGTATTGGTCTTTGATATATTTCCGGGATTCAATCCTGAGATATTAAAAAAAATATTTAAAACTAATGATATCAAGGGGCTTATTTTAAAAACTTATGGAAATGGAAATGCTCCTACCAGTGATGTATTTGTTTCCGTTATTGAGGAGATTGTAAAATCGGGTGTTACCGTTGTAAATATCAGTCAATGTCCTACCGGGATGGTTAAAATGGGGCTCTATGATGCTAGTACAAGGCTTTTAGACGCAGGAGTAGTCAGTGGTATGGATCTTACTCCAGAAGCAGCTATTGCCAAACTTATGCACCTTTTAGGTAGGGGAATAGACAATAAATCTATTGGAGATGCTATCCAACTGGATATTTGTGGGGAACAGAGTCTGGATCTCCTTACTTACCGGCTAGATGATGCAAATGAAGGAGTTACTTCAAAATCTTTTGAAATAATTCTTTCAAAGGAAATAGATCCCTCTAAAATAAAAAGAACTAGGTTCAGAGTAAGAAATATAAGTTCTTTGTATCCAATAGATTTAAAGGTAACCATTGAGGGAGAGACGGAGCTACCCCTTAAAAATTCTATTAAGACTCTAACTAGAGATGGGGATACGGCTGATTTTTTAATTAGTTTCGATCATTCTACAGCTCAAATTTTGGAAAAAGGTAAAAAAATCTATTTCAATATAGAATCCCAGAGGAAAATTTCTTGGGACAGGGTGGTCTTTGAGATTTTTATAGGCAAGTAGAAGGACAAAAGCAAAGAAAAAAGATGATAAAATTAAGTGTAGACTTAATTTTATCATCTTTTTTTATTCTTCATCCACCTCATAGCTTATCCTATCGATAATACTTCCATCTTTTCCATAGGAAATAGCATCTCCAATCATATTATCATCCTTGAATCGGACTTCGAACTTAATAGTCGAATTTTCGTAGTATTCTGTCAACATTCCGTCTAACTTTCCTTGGTTGTAATTTTCCATTATTTTTTTATTCCCGTTGGAATAATACTGATATTTTGTACCATCTAACTTATTTTCACTAAACTTCATCTGGGATCTTAAACTACCGTTTTTATAATAAGTTAAAAAAATTCCATGAAATTTTCCCTCTTTAAAAGTTCCAAGGGCTTTTTTCTTTTTATTGTCATAGTAAGATCTTGCCTCACCTGTATAGAGTTTTTCAAACTTATAATAAAGACCATTTTTCTCCTTCAGGTTGTTAAAATTTGTTTCTTTAGTAAAAAAGTTAAGGCTACTACACCCTCCTAGAACTAATAATACCAAAATAATAATAAATTGTTTTAACTTCATATTCCACCTCCCTGTTTATTATACAGTTTTTAAAAAATTATTTCTAGATTAATTTAAAGTTGAATTTTTTTTTTTTTTAAACTATACTTATAGTAAAAAGAAAATATGGAGGACTGTATGAGTTTATTTGGAGTTAAAGAGAGAAAAGAGATAAAAGAGTTAAATATCCAAATCGATAGTTTACAAAAAAAAATACTAGAGATCAAGGTCAAAGAGGATCAATTATTAGATATCATCCAGAAAAAAGATATAAAAATAGAAAATATAGAAAATATAGAAAAAATATCCAAATCTCCCCATGATAGACAATTTGAAAAAATCACCTTGGAGTTTGATAAGGTTAAAACAGAAAATATAAATTTAAAAAAATCAAATGAAAAATTTAAGTTAGAAAATGTAAAATTAATTGCTGAAAATCGTGAAACAATTGAAAAAATTATAGAAATTGAGAAGAGGGCTAATAGTTTAAGGTTAGAAAATAAGGTTTTAAAACAACCTAAAGAATCTAAAAATACCCAGAAAAAATTCAGATATAGAGTTTTAATTAAGGATCTTTATTCAGCGAGAAAACATGATGAATTCAAGAAGATCTGTGAAAATTCAGGGCTTCTATATGTAAGTGAATTAAAAAATATAAATTTTGAAAAATTAATAGAGGATGGAATCTCTAAAACAAAGATGAACAACGCTAAAAATGAGTATATTAAATTTAAAAATGATGAATTTAATCCAGAAATAGAGGAATATTTGGTATATGGACACAAGGTATCCAAGGTGTTTTTTAGATATAGAAGTTTTGTATCTTACTTGGCAGAAGCAGGAATAAAGTTTATCTCTCAATTAGAAAACTTTGATTTTAAAGACTTAGAAGGGGAGAGTTTTACCTCTGCACAGATAGAAAAAATGAAAGAAAAAATGACTAAATATAATAAATTGAGAAAAAAATAATTTTTTTTAGGAGGAAGTAGATGAAAAAAAGTTTTGCTAGTGACAACTATAGCGGGGTACATCCTAATATTATGAAAAGCTTAATGGAGGCCAATAGTGGGCACCAATCTCCATATGGAGGAGATGAATATACAACAAAAGCCAAGAAAAAATTTAATGAAATATTCGGACCTGTAGAAACACTATTTGTATACAATGGAACTGCATCAAATGTTTTTGCCTTGGATATAATGAAGGAGATAGGCAGTGCCATCATCTGTCCTGAGACTGCTCATATATTTACAGATGAGACCGGTTCAACAGCTAAGGTGACAGGAATGCAGATGTTAACTGTACCAACTAAAGATGGAAAATTAGATATAGAAAAAGCTAAAAAATACCTCTTATTCAAGGATACTTTTCATAGACCCAATCCATCTATTATCTCCATCAGTCAAGCTACGGAAAATGGGACTATCTATACTTTAGATGAAATTCAAAAGATATCTGCTTTTGCTAAAGAAAACGGAATGTACCTTCATATGGACGGTGCCAGAATTTCCAATGCAGCAGTAGCTTTAGGATGTTCATTAGAGGAGATGACAAGGGGATGTGGAGTAGATGTCCTTTCCTTTGGTGGGACTAAAAATGGAATTATGTTTGGAGAAGCTTTAGTCATATTCAATGAAAAATTAAAGAATAGAGTAGGAGAATTTGAATACCTTAGAAAACAAAATTTACAGCTTCATTCAAAGATGAGATATATAGCAGCTCAATACCTTACTCTGTTTGAGAACAACCTTTGGTATAAAAATGCTAAAGTTGGAAATGAGATGGCGAAATATCTGGAAGGTGAACTCCTAAAAATTGGTATCTCTATAACCAATGAGGTAAAAGGAAATACTTTATTTGCAATTTTACCTGAAAAAATTATAGAACCCCTGCAGGAATTTTGTTATTTTTATGTCTGGGATCCAAATACTTCAGAAGTAAGATTCGTTATGTCCTTTGATATATTAAAGGCGGATATAGACCTTTTCATAGAAAAAATAAAAGAATTAACAAAATAAGTAAATTAAAAAAAAGAGTAGAGTTCAGATAAATTGTATCAAAAAACCATGAAACTAACACCCTTTTTCAAGTGTCTAGTTTCATGGTTAGGGTCTGTCTCATATTTTGTGTAAACCTCCAAATTAGTGTAAACTACAATTACATTAATTTGGAGGTTTTTTTATGAGAAAAAGAAGAAAAGATTTATCCCCTGATGAATTAGCACGAAAAGAGCTAATTAGAGAATA
>NZ_JBAHZY010000129.1:0-14683 GCF_037132775.1 Psychrilyobacter sp. | reverse complement strand
GGCTCTGCTATTGACATACAAAAAATAAAGTTCTAATATATTAAAAACGAGAAGCAATAATTAAAGAATTATTACTCCTCTTTTTATAAAAGTTTTACATTAATTTTTAGAGTTTACACAAAACTTGCAACAGCCCCAAATTAATTGTATATTATCTGCCTATGCCCTTTGTTGTATACCTATTATATTTACATTCAGGGAGTTATCTGGTAGGAGGGTTATTTTTTCTAGTCTCTTTTATATTTTTTATAAATATTACCGAGATAAAGAATGAAAAATTAAGGAAAAAACTAAAAATCATTGTAGCTAATTATTTATTTTTATATAAAACCCTATGTTTTATAACTATTTTAGCTATTGGTTTGGAAATTTTAGGATGGGGAACGGTAATAAAAGCACCTCTATTTCTTTTGTTTAGCTTTTTATTCTATATTTTACTGATGTGGAGAGGATATCAAAATTATATTCAAATAAAAATTAAAGAATATACGGTAGAAATACCCAACTATGACACTGAATTAAATCTGGTTTTTTTATCGGATATTCACCTAAGCGAATTGAGATCTATAAATTATGTGGAAGAAATAGTTGAAAAAGTAAATAGATTATCTGCTGATTGTATATTGGTAGGGGGAGATACAATAGAATCCCATATGGAATATTTGGAAAATAAAGGGTTTGATCAGGTATTTAAAAAAATGAGGTCTGAATACGGAGTCTATGGGGTGCTGGGTAATCATGAGTATACAGGTGATTTGAATAAAAACATGGAGTATTTAGATAGATGCGGAATTAAAATTTTAAGGGATGAATCGATCATAATAAAAAAATTAGAATTTATCTTTAGAGATGATGAGATAAATCGTTCTAGAAAAAAAATAAATGAAATCTATAAAAGTGTCTATTCAAAGGTTGTGATAGATCATCGGCCGAAAATTGAGGAAGCACTGAGTGAGGGTGTCGAACTACAACTTTCAGGACACACTCATGGGGGTCAATTTTTCCCTATAAATTTAGGGTATATGCTTAAATATAAAGTTATCTATGGGTATAAAAAAATAAAAAATATGGTTGTTATAGTGTCTTCAGGAGTAGGAACAGGGCTTTTCACCTATAGAACATGGAGTAGATCTGAAATAGTAAAGATAACGATTAAGGGGAGGATTCATGAATAAAGCTATAATAACTTTAGTAGTAGTGGTTTTCATCCATATGGGTTATAATTTCATATATAAGGATTTAGGAGATGAAAATTTTATAGTAAAAAGTTAATTTTTAACGTTTTAAAAAATGGTTCTAAAAGAAAAATTGATAAATTTTTTGAAGAATTAGAGGATAAAGCAGGTGTAGATCTAATAAAAAATATATGGAAAGGGATATAAAAAATGGGGAAGATTTATCTAGAAGAACTGAGATCCATTTTAGGAAAAAATAGATTGATTATAGGAGAGTAAAAATGGGAAAATTAATAGTAATAGAAGGAACTGATTCTAGCGGAAAGCAAACTCAAGCAGAATTATTATATGAAAAATATAAAAAAATAGGGAAAAAAGTGATGAAAGTTACGTTTCCAAATTATGAAAGCCCATCATCAGCACCTGTAAAGATGTATTTAAATGGCGAATTTGGAAAAAATGTAGGAGAGGTGAATACCTATGCTGTATCCACTATGTTTGCAGTGGATAGATATGCATCTTTCAAGACTACTTGGGAAGAGTTTTATAACGATGGAGGAATAATAATCTCAGACAGATATACAACCTCTAATATGGTTCATCAGGCGTCGAAGATGGATGATCAAGGGGAAAAAGATAGGTATTTAGAGTGGCTTACCGATCTTGAATATGAAAAAATGGGAATACCAAAACCAGATATGGTGGTATTTTTAAATATGCCTACCCAGATGGCATATAAATTGATGGAAAAGAGGAAAAATAAGATCACGGGAGAAGATAAAAAAGATATACATGAAAACGACCGGGAATATATGCAAAAATCCCATGACAATGCCTGCTATATAGCAGGCAAATATTCATGGAAAGAAATAATGTGTATAAAAGGTGGGGAATTGAAAACTATAGATGAGATTGGGAATGAAGTTTTTAGAGTTTGCGAGGAGTTGTCTAGATGAATATAATAATAACGATACTTATACTTGGGATCATAATAATGGTTCATGAATTGGGGCATTTTTTGACAGCTAAATATTTTAAGATGCCGGTGGAAGAGTTTTCCCTAGGGATGGGGCCTGTTTTACTCTCCCATGAAGGAGTGCATACGAGATATTGCCTAAGAGCTATTCCCATAGGTGGATTTGTAAATATCAAGGGGATGGAGGTAGAATCCGTAGTAAAAGATGGTTTCAATACTAAAAGTCCATTTCAAAGATTTGTAGTATTAATTGCAGGAGTAGTGATGAATTTCATATTGGCTTACCTTATAGTCTTTGGAAGTTTACTTTACAATGGAAAAGCAATTCAAAATGAAAAACCTATAATTGGAAATATGGTAAAAACTTCTAAATCTTTTGGGGATTTAAAGGTCGGAGATGAGATTCTGGAGGTAGATGGAAACAGGATAGATAGATGGGAAGATATAAGTCGTGTAAACGGAAATATAGACAGTAGCAGTATGGAATTTATTATAAGAAGAGACGGGGAAATCATAAAAAAAGAGGTTGAACTCACCTTTGATGAAAAGAGGGATGATTATTATATCGGGATATTGCCAGAATACAGTATTGAAAAATATGGTTTTATAGATGCCGTATCTGAATCGGGAACTACCTATAAAAATTTATTTATAATGATATTAACAGGATTTAAACAACTTGTCACAGGACAGGTAAGTGCTAAGGAAATATCGGGACCTGTGGGAATAGTTAAGATTGTAGGAGATGCTAGCCAAGGTGGGATGGGAATCTTGTTTTGGTTGACGGCACTACTTTCAATAAATATAGGGTTTTTTAATCTACTGCCGTTTCCTGCTCTAGATGGAGGGAGAATAATATTTATCCTTTTAGAAGTGATAGGGATAAAGGTCAATAAGAGATTTGAAGAAAAATTCCATATGGTGGGGATGATCATACTGTTTGGGCTTATTATTTTGATAACCTTTAACGATGTGTTGAATATATTTAATGAATAAATTTAAAAAAGAAGGTGAAATTAAAAATTTCATCTTCTTTTGATTTTAATTAAGTTTTATTTTATTAAAATGGTGACCCTGACGCGATTCGAACGCATGGCCTACTCCTTAGGAGGGAGCCGCTCTATCCATCTGAGCTACAGAGTCAACTCATAGATTATACAATATTTTCTCAAAAAAAGAAATATAGTTTTTTTTTTTTAATTATAAGGGAAATCGATAAAAAACACACATTATATTGTGGATAGAATCGCTAATTATTTTCTAAGGAATTTGTTATCGCATACAAACACATAAAGTACTATTAGTGTTAAAAAAACAGTACTTTCGCCTTTTTTTTTTCAAGAAAATGAACAAAAAACTTTGAATCCTTATAAAAATGTGCTAAGATATATTGGAAACAAAACGGAATCTTCGTTTTATGTACAGTTTTTCATAGAAATGAAGAAAGTATCAAAATAGCTTAAAAACAGGAGGATATTCAAATGATAACAAACATATTCAGTTATTTTTCGTTATTGATATTATTCATAACGGCAGTATTGTATTGTGAGAAAAAATTAAAGTTAAAAATATTCAAGGTTATACCGGGATTAACATTTATTTATTTTGGTGGAATGATCGGTGCAACAATGCAGATTTGGGTGTTAACACCAGAATTATCGAGTTTTATTGGGCAATTAAAATATTTTTTACTCCCAATGATGCTATTTTTATTACTATTAAAAAATGATATTAGAGATGTATTTAAATTAGGGCCAAAGTTAATGGGTTCATTTTTAGCAGTAACAGCTAGTATCATAATTGGATTTATAATTGTATTTGTTGCGTTAAAATCAAGATTTGACGCAGATGCATGGCAAACATTCTCAATCTTATCTTCTTCATGGGTTGGAGGGTCAACAAATATGGCCGCTGCTCAAGCAGGATTAGGAGTAAAAGATGGTTCACAAGCATTGACATATGCATTCTTAATGGATAATCTCTGTGCATCATTCTGGTTAGTATTACTTATCAGTGTAGCTCCAATGAGAGAAAAGTTTAATAAATTCTCTGGCGCAAACAGTGATGAAGTAGATAAGATCATAAGTCAGATCCATGCTACAGCAGCTAAAAATGAAGACAAGAGAGACTATGAATTTATGGACTTTATGTTAACATTAGGTTTAGGTCTTGGAGTAGCAGGAATAGTATTAGTTCTTGGTAAACAAGTAGTTAACCCAGGTGGATTAACTGATGCTGATTTCTTATCCGGTCTTAGATCATTCTTTAGTGGATCTGGATGGATAGTAATCTTAGCTACAATATTCGGTATCTTAGGAAGTATGACTCCATTAAAGAAAATTAAAGGTACTGACCATGTAGGTAGTGTACTTTTATACGTAGTAGTAGGATTAATAGCAACATCAACAGACTTCTCTACAATCGATCTGGGTCAATAACTATCTATATCATAGCAGGGTTCTTGGTATTATTATTCCATTTAATAGTACTATTAATAATTGCAAAAATATTCAAGTTAGATCTTTAGATCTGTGGTATAGCTTCCCAAGCTAATATCGGTGGATCTGTAACAGCTCCAATCTTAGCAGGAACGTATGACGAAGCGTTAATTCCAGCGGGCTTATGATGGGTATATTTGGATCGGCAATAGGAACTGTAACAGCTCTTATGCTAGCTAAACTTCTGATGACATTATAAATTTATTCTACTCCAGTTTCTCCCTATGAGGGTCATTCTATCTTAATATCAAAATCTCTTACTAAGCCTACTAAATCAGGGAGGGAAAATTTACCTCCTTTAATACGATTTGTCAGGGGATTGATCCTATAATTAATAGCACCTTTAAAGTTAGATCTCTCTAAATTACAGTTATCAAAGGATGATCCTTCTAAATCTGAGTTATTGAAAGAGGTCTGACTTAGGTTAGTCTCAAAAAACATACATTCCTTCAGAGTAGAATTTGAGAAATCTGTCTTTTTGAGGTCTAACTTGCTAAGATCACAATATTTTAAGTAGGAGTTGTGAAAGGTAACTTCAATTATAAATGGATTGATAAGACTTAGATTAATACTTATAAGTTCAGAATTTTCAAAATTAAGATCGATAAATTTTGCATCAGAGAAGGTGGAGGAGTTTAACTGGCAGGATTTAAAGGTACAATTTTCTAGTGTAGTGCCATTAAAACTTACCCCGTGAAAAATTATTCCTCTAAAAGTACAACTTAAAAATTCACTGTTTTCAAAAACTAATAGATCTATATCCTCTTTGGTAAAAATCATATCTTCATAATACATATATCACTTCCTTTAATCATAATTTAAATTTTGTATAAAATTATTTGTTTCATTAATTTATGGCATATAAATTGTATCATTTTCTTCAATTTTTATCTATTTTCTTGTTTTGAAGATATATTTAATAAAATTAAATAGTCTGTTTGATAGGAGATAGTTCGTCTGAAGAGGAATTTTATTTCAGTTTTCTGTAAAAAAAGTGATTTAAATGAATTTTTCTTGAGGGAGGAAAAATTATTTTAAATAAAATTTAAGTTTTGTAGTGAAAGTTTGTATTTTTAAATTAAACAAAATGCGATTATTGTATCAAATGAATGAACTTTAGTGTCGAAATTTAGGTTCTCGACTTAAAACAGAAAGAAGGTTATCGTTATTGTACAATATAGTGAAATTAAACTTTGTTGAAATTCAAGGAGGGAAGTAATGAACGAGAAAAAACATCAATTTAAACCTTTTGTATCTATGGATACAGCGATGTCGGAAACTACAGCAGTTTCTATAGGATTAGGAATCTTATTTGCAGTAATATTTGCAGCATCAAATGTATATTTAGGATTAAAGACAGGAATAACAATTGCGGCAGCAATTCCAGCTTCAATATTAGGAACAGGAATATTAAAAGCAATATTTAAAAGGGATTCTATATTAGAAGCTAACTTAGTAGCTTCAGTAGCCGCAGTAGGAGAATCTATCGCAGGTGGAATCATCTTTACATTACCGGCTATCATGATATGGGGACATGACTTAAGCATGGTTTCTATAGGTATCATAACTATATTAGGTGGATTAATTGGAACTTTATTCGTAATTCCATTTAGAGAATATCTAATAGTTGAGGAACACGGAGTATTGATGTTCCCTGAATCAATTGCAGCTTATGAGATCTTGGTGAATGCCAACAAAGGTGGAGAAGGATTTAAAACTGTATTGAAAGGTCTGGGAATGGGTGGAGCTTTCAAATTTCTATCTGGTGGATTAGGACTTTGGTCAGAAGGACCAGTGTGGGCTATTACAAAGTTAGGAACGGCTTTTGGATTTAGTGCAGTAGCATCATTATTAGGAGTAGGATTTATCGTAGGAACTGGAGTAGCTATATTGATGTTCTCTGGAGCATTATTAGCATGGTTTGGTTTCATACCATTAATAAAGTTCATAGGTGCAGGAGCTACAACTCCTATATTCCCGGCAACTCAATTAATATCAGAGATGTCAGCGATAGCTATCTGGTCTAACTATATTAGATATATAGGTGCAGGAGCAGTAGCAACAGGTGGATTTATCTCGTTAGCTAAATCAGCACCAGCTATCATCAGTTCTTTCAAAGAAGCTATAAAAGGTTTAAAAATAGAAAAAACTGCTCATAAAATAGAAAGACAACACATCGATACTCCACTAACATTTGTTGGAGCAGGAGCTATCGCAGTATTCTTAATAGTATGGTTATTACCATTATCAGCAGGAATACCTAAAGTAGGATTTATCGTATCATTTCTCGTAATATTCTTCTCGTTCTTCTTCGGTGTAGTATCGGCTAGAATGACTGGAATCATGGGTGCATCAAATAACCCTGTATCTGGAATGACTATCGCATCATTATTAGTAATCGCATCAGTTATCAAAGCATCTGGTGTAGATCCTGAGTTAGGAAAAATCATGGCTATCATAGCTGCCGGTGTAGTTTGCATCTCAATCGCAACTTCTGGTGGAGTAGCCCAAAGTTTAAAGCATACATATTTAATTGGTGGAACACCAAAGAAAATCGAGTGGTCAATGTTTGCTGGATTAGTAGTATCAGCATTTGCAGCTGGTGGAATAGTACTTATGTTGCATAAAGCTTTCGGACTGGGATCAGCAGACGTTCCTGCACCTCAAGCTGGACTGATGAAAATGTTATCTGAAGGTGTTATGACGGGAGAGATCCCTTGGACATTAGTTATTATCGGTGTAGTTATCGCTATAGTTATTAACTTCTTAGGATTATCTATCTTACCTATCGCTTTAGGATTATATTTACCAATTCAATTATCAGCTGCTATCTTAACAGGAGCATTGGTAAGAGAGGTTGTTGAGATGAAATTCAAGAAAAACTTAACAGAGCAAAAAGGAAGAATAGAGAAAGGTATCTTACTATCTTCTGGATTAGTTGCTGGAGACGCTTTAATAGGTATCTTACTGGCGGTATTCATCACTCTAGGAAAAGATTTAACTACATTCGGAAGAAAATTTGGAGCTATCACTACAAATTCTACTGTAGGATTCATAGTCTTTATGGCGTTAGCTGTTTGGATCTATACTCAAGTAGTTTCTGGAAAAGCTTCAGGTGAACAATTACCTGAATAATAAAAATTAATAAGCTACATTTAGAATAAGGAGCAAAAATGAAAAAAAATGGAGAAAATTTTCTAGATATTATCCCTGTAAAACTTCATTTGGATTGTAAAAGGCAGGGTGGAAACATCCATCTTGTCTTTACCCATACTAGTTTCCTTCAAAGAACTTTGAGGTGGATGACTAAAAAATCTGATACTAGTACTCTAGAATTAGATGGATTAGGCAGTTTAGTCTGGGAGAATATCGATGGGAAAAATACAATATATGAGATCATTAATATTCTTTTGGAAACAGAGGAAGATACATATGAATCTATGCAGCAAAGAGTATTTATGTTTATCAGAATATTAAAAAATAGAAAAATAATTGCTTTTAAATAATTTGATTAGAAGTAGAATAGTTAATTAAAAAAAAGTTCCTACAAAACGATATTTTGTAGGAACTTTTTTTTTAATTGAACCAGCCTTTGATCCCTTTAAATATTTTTTCAGTGATTGTGTCGGGAACCTGCCCCTTTTTAAATAAGACTTTCCTTCTAAATTCCTTAGGAGCTCTCTGTACCTCTCCACTACGGATGTCAATGTTTCTACGAACTAGTTCTCCACTCTTGATATTTTTATCAATAAAATCAAATGAGGTAGGGTTGTATATTCCTCTATCGATCATTTTTTGATAGTAGTCTTTCCATAAAGGAACTGCCATACGTCCACCAGAGGAGCTGTTTGGCATGGAGGTGTTATCATCATAGCCAATATATACCACAGTTACATAATCAGGGGTGAATCCAGCATACCAGGCAGATCTAAAGCCATTAGAAGTTCCTGTTTTTCCACCTTGATCAACATTAAATCCATGTTTAGAATGTAGTTTAGCTCCCTTTCCAGATCCATGTTCCACAACTTTTTCAAGCATATAGGTCATGAGTGAGACATCTATGGAGTCATAGATGTTTTTACCTTCTAAATCTTTGTTTTTATAGATAATATTTCCATCGGTATCCTCTATTCGAGTAATAAAAGAGTTCCTATGTGAAGTGCCGCCATTGGCAAACGGAAGGTATGAAGTAGCTAATTCTAGTGGGCTAGCACTGATAGAACCTAGAGCTATTGTAAGATCTTTGGTAAATTCTACACTTACTCCTGTTCGATTAAAATTATCTATAACATTATCTATTCCCACGTCGTTTAACAGCTTTACAGCTACGGTATTGACTGATTTTTCCAACGATTGAATGAGAGTAATGTTTTTATACTTGGCATTATTATAGTTTTTAGGAGACCAATTACCGTATTGGGTGCTGGAACCATCTATAAGTTGATTCATAGTATATCCTTTTTCTAGGGCTGTATAGTATACAAATGGTTTAAAGGTGGATCCAATCTGTCTTTTAGCATAGATACCACGATTAAAGTTGCCAGATCTGTAACCCTTTCCTCCTACCAAACTCCTAACTTCCCCTGTTTTGGTATCCAAAGTAACCATAGCACCCTGAAGTTTTTTATCAGATTTAAATTTTGAATAATTTTCAAAGCTATTCTTTGCAATTTTTTGCATCTCATTATCTAAGGTAGTGTATACTTTGAATCCACCTCTAGAAAAAATAGAGGGTTCCACTAGATTGACGAGTCTCTCTTCGACTATATCCATAAAATCACGTGCTTTGGTAGATTCTCTTTTCCTTCTGCCATCTTTTATAATGACAGTTATAGTTTTGTCAGAAAAAAAAGTTTTTTCATACTCGGCTTCCATAACAAATTTATGTTTTATAGCTGTATCATATTCATCTTGGGAGATATAATTTTGATTCAACATAAGTTTTAAAATCAGATGGGTTCTTTTCATGGAAAACTCTAAATTTTTTCTAGGATTATACATATTTGGTCTATTGGGAATACCCGCTAGCATAGCACTTTCAGCCAGATTGATCTTAGAGATATCTTTATTAAATATATCTTTAGCAGCTTCCCTGACACCGTATGATCCAGAACCAAAATAGATCTCATTGAGATATTTTTCTAAGATTTCATCTTTAGAATAAATTCTTTCCATCTCTAACGTTATAATAACCTCTTTGAATTTACGAATAAATGTACGTTCATTGGATAAAAAGGCATTTTTAGCTAGCTGTTGTGAGATGGTACTTCCACCTTGAGCTATCCTGCCTTTGGATAAGTTTACCAGAACAGCTTTTCCCAGCCGCCATACGTCAACCCCATGATGGGAATAAAATCTTCTGTCTTCTACAGAAATAAAAGCTTTTTGCAAATAGACTGGTATCTCTTTGATATCTGCATTTTCACCTTTTTGTTTGGACAGATAGTCTACAATGTGTTGATCCTTATCGTAAATTACAATTGGTTCCGAAGCCGTGTAGGAGGTGATTTTTCCTTTGACACTAAAATATGTGATGGTAGTCAATGCTATGAGGAAAAAGATTACTCCTAAGACGGAAATAAATATTTTATTTCTTTGTTTTTTTAAAAAATCAACAATTTTTTTTACATAGTTCATGAAATGATCAGTCCTTTTTATTTATTTTTATTAACTATAGTATATCATAAAAATCATAAAGAAAGGAGTTAGACGAATGTCTAACTCCTTTCTCAATATTTTGGCGGATTATTCAACGTTAAACTCTTTTTTAGAGAGAACCGTATCATCTTCATCTACTGCTTCTACCGACCATTTTCCCGATAAAAATAAATTTTTATTGGACCAGGTTCTCCATCTAGATCCTGATATTTTTAACGGAACAGAAGCCATGAGGGTTTTTTCACCATCCTCTTGAAGAAGATACCAATTGTGATAGATAGTTTTTTCCTCTCCTATATCTTTAAATTCAGTATAAAAATATCCTTTAGAATATAGTTTAAAAGTATCCATTGTTTTTAAAGGTTCTTTTCCCACAATCTCATTGGTTAAAACTACTCTATCTAGACGAAAAGAGTTTTCACTATTGGATTTTCCATAGGCTGTAAGAGTCCCAAGGATAATTAGCATACTTATCAATAATTTTTTCATGATTTTTCCTCCTTTAAATAGTTATTATATAAATTTGAGTTGAATATAATTTATAGATATTTATCCTATTGATAGTTTAACTTTAAATTAAAAGTTTTACAAGTATTTCTATAAAATTAAGAATATAACCACATTTAGATTCTTGACTCCGGTAATAAAAAAAGCTTGTAAATATTTTGATTGTGTTATATAATTATTTCGTAAAGTTTGCTAATCAAAGTTTTTAACTATGGTTTCAATCAAATATATTATTGGGAGGAAAGAAATGAAAAAAATGAAAAAAATTATACCGTTTATAATATTATCTTCCGGTTTATTAACTGGATGTTTTAAAGGTAAAGAAGAAGCAAATGTGCCAAACATATCAAAAGAATTAAATATATATACAGAGAGAAACTATGATATAGATAAATCATTGATCTCAGAATTTGAGAAAGAAACTGGTATTACAGTTAATGTAGCCCATTCTGGAGCAGATGGGTTATTAAAGAAGTTAGAGATAGAGGGGAAAGATTCTCCTGCCGACTTATTTGTGACTAAGGACGCAGCCAGATTAGGAAGAGCAAAAGATTTAGGATTATTACAACAAATAAAAGATAAAGAGGTATTAGAATTAGTTCCTGCAAATATAAGAGATAAGGATAACTACTGGACTTCATTCACTTATAGAGCTAGAATATTTGCTTACAATAAGGCAAAGACAGATCCATCAACATTATCTACATATGAAGACCTAGCTGATCCTAAATGGGCTGGAAAGATATTAGTAAGAAGTTCAACTAACTCATATAACCAAGCTTTAATAGCTTCTATGATTTCTGCTAATGGTGAAGAGGCAACTAGAGAATGGATTCAAGGACTGGTAGCTAATATGGCAAGATCACCTAAAGGAAATGATAGAGACCAAAGTAAAGCAGTAATTGCTGGAATCGGAGAAATTGCTATAATGAACTCTTACTACCTTGGAAAAATGATCCACTCTACGGATGCTGAAGAGAGAAAAGTTGGAGAGCAATTGGCTATCTTCTTTCCTAACCAAGATGGAAGAGGAACTCATATCAATGTAAGTGGAATGGGAATTACAAAGTATGCAAAGAATGTTGAAAATGCTGAAAGATTCATTAAGTTTTTCTTAAGTGAAAAATCACAAACTAGATTTGCCAATGAAAATTATGAATATCCTGCTAATAAAAATGTAAAAGCTAATAGCACAGTTCAATCATGGGGAGATTTCAAAATCGATAGCTTAACTTTATCTGAGTTAGGAAAGTACTATAAAAAAGGAATAATTATGGCTGACGAAGAAGGTTGGAAATAAATCAATGAATTTAAGATCATTAAAGAGGAATCTAAATATTAATTTAGATTCCTGGCTTTTTATAAGCTTAATTTTGTCATTTTTCCTGTTAGCTCCCATTATAACTCTATTTACAAGTTTAGCTACACAAAATATAGATACATTTATTCATATAGCCAAAACACTCTTACCGGAATACATAAAGAATAGCTCTATAATAGCATTATTTACTGGTTTATTTACCATGATTATAGGAGTTTCTACAGCCTGGATATTGACTATGTATGAGTTTAAATTTTCTAAATTTTTTAATGTTGGGCTGATACTTCCTTTGGCAATTCCAAGTTATATAGCTGGATATGTCTATTCAGGGATTTTTTCATATACAGGGGTAGTAAGTAGAACAGCCAGGAATTTATTTGGATACAATTTAAATTTAGATGTTATGAATATATATGGTGTGATCTTTATATTTACATTTTTTCTTTATCCATATGTGTTTATCATAGCTAGATCATTTTTTGCCAAACAGTCACTATCGATGTTAGAATCAGCTAAGGTATTGGGGAAATCTGATACTCAGACATTTTTCTTGGTAGTTCTACCTCTAGCGAGAACAGCTATCGTAGGAGGGGTTACCCTGGTTATAATGGAGGTATTGAGTGCCTTTGGATTGCCTAGTTATTTCGGTGTACAGACCTTTAGTACAGGAATATTCAGAACTTGGCTGGCCTTAGGAGATACTGATGCTGCTATAACTTTAGCGATTATTCTTATGGGATTGCTCTTTACAGTCATCTTCATAGAGAGAAAATCCAGAGGAAGAAGACAGTATTCTTTTACTAATACCAAGATAAGGCCGGTAAATAAAAAGCCGCTTTCGGCTAAACATAGTGTTATAGGAATTATTGTCTGTATAATTCCTATATTATTTGGGTTTATTCTACCCTTGATGCAATTGATCTCGTGGTCATTTATGACCTATGGGGATGTTTTGAATCATAAATTAATAAAAGTTATATGGAATACACTTTCTATAGCTGTGGTAGGAGCTGTATTCGCAACCGTGATGGCAGTTATTATTTCTAACACATCCAGATTAAAAAAAGGAAAGATATCTAAAATCTTATCTAAGTTAACTACAATAGGTTATTCTATTCCTGGGGCCGTTATAGCCATTGGAGTTATGACATTTTTTATCTTTGTAGATAGAAAGATTTTAGGGCAAAAAGTATTCTATGGAACCTTATTTTTGATGGTCTTTGCATATATAATCAGATATCTAGCTGTAGCTTACAACAGTGTGGAAAGTGGATTTGATAAGATCGGAATGAAATTTCATGAAGCTTCTAGGAGTTTGGGGTATGGAAAGACCAAAACATTCTTTGCAGTGGATCTGCCTATGATAAAGGGAAGTGTAATAGGTGCAGTGATTTTAACGTTTTTAGAAATAATAAAAGAATTACCCCTTACCTTGATATTGAGGCCATTTAATTTTGAGACATTATCCACCTATGCGAAACGATATGCCGATGATGAGATGGTACAACATAGCGCCATACCATCTATTGTTCTTATTTTAATTGGAATATCAATAATTATATTCTTTGAGACAGTCAATAAAAAGAAATAAAAAAAAAGGGGGTAATAATCATGAACTATATAGATTCAAAAAAATTATATTTTAGATATAGAAATTCTACCGAAGATGTTTTGAAAAATGTAGATTTTAACGCAAATAAGGGAGAAATAACTGCTATTATAGGTGAAAGTGGGAGTGGGAAATCTACCCTTCTACGTATTTTAGCAGGGCTAGAAGTACCGCAAAAAGGAGAATTGACTATCAATGGCAGGGTTCTTATAGATGAGAAAACATTTATTCCTGTGGAAAAAAGAGGGATTGGGATGGTATTTCAAGATTATGCTCTCTTTCCTCACCTGTCTGTGGAAAAAAATATCTTATTTGGAATGAATAAGATGAAGAAAGAATTAGCTTCTAAGAGAACTTGTGAAGTATTAGATTTAGTTAGTATGAAAGAATTTATAAAGAGATATCCCCATGAACTCAGTGGAGGACAGCAGCAGAGAGTTGCCCTAGCACGTGCTTTGGCTCCTAAACCAAAGGTGATCCTTTTAGATGAACCATTTTCAAATTTGGATGCTAATCTTCAAGGTAAGATAAGGAATGAATTAAAGATTATATTAAAAACCAGTGGAGAAACTGCTGTTTTTGTAAGTCATGACAAGGACGACCTAGAGATTGCTGATAATGTGATGGTATTGTATAAGGGAGAAGTTATTCAGACAGGAACCCCTGCAGAGATTTTTAGAAATCCTAAAAATGATTATGTGAGGCATATTTTAGGGATATAATTAAAAAATTAATATTAATTTATTTGTGTTAGATGATAGATCTAATATGGTCTAAATAAAAGGAGTCTGCCCACGGTATACTGTAACCTGTGAACTGGACACTAGAAAAAGAGTGTCTAATTCACAGGTTTTTTGTATACTATAAAAAAATATTAAGGAGTTCACTATGTCTAAAAAAATATTTAGCCAAAAAGAAATAAAAATATTATCCAAAAAT
>NZ_JBAHZY010000097.1:0-8516 GCF_037132775.1 Psychrilyobacter sp. | reverse complement strand
TTTCTCTTTCTGTAAAAGCTTCCAAAACGATCTTAAATTTAAACTTAGAAGAGTAAGTTTTTCGTGTATTCATAATCAAAATCCCCCATATTGTTTTCTTAAATTATACCCTATTTTTTTGCTTAAGGTTAAACACTCTTTGTATTAATTTATACGACCATTATAGTACTCCTCAATAAATTTCTTTTTAAATTCAAAACTGTATGCAATTGATTTATTAGAGATCTTGAGAATATTTTTGTTCTTAGTTAACTTACTGACTTCTTTATCAGAAAATAATTTTTTAGACATGTCTTCCCCCTTTAAATTCTTATTTAAAAAATTGTACCAAAAAAACCATGAAACAGACACTTTTTTATGTGTGTCCAGTTTCATGGTTACAGTTTAATTAGGAGTGTCCCTTTAATGTTGATTTTATTGGGTTAGTTTATGAAAGTTACAAAATGCTTATTTTGGAACTTTCATGAAAGAGGTTAATAAAATATCGTAAATCCATCTTTATAATTTTATTTATATTTAAATTATTTTTGTTGCATGATATTTCTCCTAGTTTTTTAGGATATTCTATCACATTTAAATTGTTGCACTAGAACCATTTTTTATCTTTTCTACTTCATTATATCCAGTCTTTTTTTTATATAGTTTCGCCTTCCATAGAGACTCTTAGATTCCTCCAGGAGTTCCTTTCTTGCATCTTGATTCTTCAATTTTCCTCTATAGTGGGTATAAACCTCCTGGCTGAGAGGACAGGAACTAAGACAAATTCCACAATCGGTGCCCACCCTTTTCCAAATCTCGTAACACTTCTCCTGATCCGTTTTCCACCTATCAACCTTCCTTCCCTTAGGTATTGCTTTCCCCGGACAGTTTTTAGCACAGACACCGCAGTCCTCACAGAACTCCTGAATCCCTGCATGGACCCTTTCATCGGGCTCCATGGGAAGATTGGTAGTTACAACTCCCAACCTGACCCTCGATCCTTCGGCTTCAGTCACCAAAAGTCCATGGCGTCCTAACTCTCCCAGTCCCGCTTCTCGGGCTACTAAGGGAGCACACACGGTATAGTTCCCATCCACGTGGGCTCTAGCATTATACCCCAAACCCCTTATATACGCTGCTATCCACAGGCCTATAACTGCCGCATCCATATAACCTTTGGTTACCGCAATGACCTCTTCAAAATTGGGAGCTCTGTTTATCATATCCCTTTCCATCTCTACCGTATAGGCGATGGCATAGGCGTGGCTGTCATCCACCTCTTCACCGTAGTTTTCAGGATGCCTTCCCCTGTGACTATAGTAAAATTCTTTTTTCATGAGGGCCATACCACCTTTACCTCCCAGATATTCGATGAATGCCTTTATCTTTTTGGCGGACTTTTCTGGAGTTATTTCTATTCTATCAGGAGCGACTTCTCCTTCTGCAAGACTTCTCATATTTTCAAGAAGACTAAATCCCGCTTCTACAAAGGGAGCCGCCACTTCATTATAGGTTCCTGTCCCCGGACTGCACATACCGGGCATTGCTCTCAGCCTGTCATCTTCCTCTTTTTTTTCAGGATTTCTTCCATAGTAATCTTCGTATTGGAGTGTTCCCTCTCTGTATGCCATCCTGGCAAAGATAGTGTCCCTTTCGTCTATTCTTTTGCTCCCCATATCCACTTCCCCTTCTTTGACTTTTCTTTTCACAATATTAGCTCATCTTTTATTTTTAGCTGTTTTCTAGTTTGCATTCTTTTTCTTTTTCTTTTTCTTTTTTTCTAAAAAATGGAATCAGAAACATCACTATTGCTCCCCAGATAATGGTAAAACTAACGAGGTGTATAGTAGTAAAAACTTCTCCATAGAGAAAAACTCCTATCATGAGAGCTAAAGTAGGATAGAAATATTGAAGAATGGCTATATCAGAAAATTTTGCCATCTGTGCTCCTTTTACAAAGAAAAGCAACGGTACAACTGTGACTCCTCCAAGAAGAATAAGGTATATGATCTGTCCTTCCACTATGGGACTTGGTCCCTTACCTAAAAATAAAAAACTTATGGCAAAAGGTAGAGCCACGGTCATCTCAAGGGTAAGACTTATGAAGGGATTTAAATTTATAGTTTTCTTTATACCTCCATAAACTGCAAAGGATATAGCTATAAATACTCCCCAGAGAGGTATTACGCCACTTCCTACTGTAAGTACTACCACTCCAATAAATGCAAGAACTATTCCATATTTCTGGAGCCTGTCTATTTTCTCCTTAAAGACCAATAATCCTGTTAGGGCCATGAGAAGGGGACATATATAATATGCTAGACTTGCCTCCATTATCCTATCTGAAACCATGGTATAGGTATAAGTTCCCCAGTTGATGGAAAGAGCTATTGCTGACAGAATTATTTTCTTCATAGTTTTTTTATCTTTTAATACTTCTGTATACTCCCTGAATCTCCCACTTACAAGAAGATAGATGCTCAGGGACAAAAATGATAATATTATCCTGTAGTTGAGGAGTTCAAAGGCCGGAATTCCCTTTAAATGTCTCCAATATATGGGAAGTATTCCCCAAATAATATATCCTATTGCTGCAAAGATTATCCCTTTCCTCTCTCTTCCTTCCATGCTTTTTCCTCCCTTAATCCATATGCTTTTACCTGTCTTATAAAAGACTATACATTTGATTAGATGTATTCACAAGTATTTTTTATAAAAAGGGACTCTGAGTAGTACCTAAAGCTAATGGGAATTAGATTTTATTTTGTTATTTTTGAAGTGTTGCACTTAATTTGGCAATCTAGAATTAAGAACCGATGATATTTTTATACCTTTGGCATAAAAACACCATCAGTTATATACTATATTTTCTCTATCTTAGTAGAGCGTTTTTTAGAAGGCATATGATTTTCTTCATAGTCGGCCAAAGAATCTAAGGCTATTTTACCTAGAGGAATTATGGCAAAAAGGTTTAAGACTGTCATAAGTCCTACTCCCATATCTGCAAGAGCCCAAACAAATAGATATTGGCTTAATCCTCCCACAAACATCATAGAAAGAGCAAAGATTTTATAGAGGTTTTGAGCAAATTTACCCTCAATGATAAATGCTACATTGGATTTTGCATAGAAAAGAATACCTAAGAAAGTGCTGAAAGCAAAAAGTAAAAGAACAATTGCAATAAAGATAACTCCAAATTCCCCTAGATGGTATCTCATGGCAGACTGTAAAAGAGTCATTCCTGTTTTTCCTTGAATAGCAGTTTTATCTGCAAGTAAGATAACAAATGCAGTGGCACTACAAATAACAAGAGTATCTATAAAAACTCCTAAAGATTGTATTAAGCCTTGTTTTGCAGGGTGGCTAACTTCAGCAGCGGCGGCGGCACAGGGTGCACTTCCACTTCCAGCTTCATTGGAGAATAATCCTCTTTTTATCCCAGCCATGATAACAACTCCAAGTCCACCACCAACGACTTGCTGTACACCAAAAGCATTTGAAAAAATACTAGCAAAGACAGTAGGGATAAGATTAATATTTGTTATTATTATAAAAACAACAACAAGTGCATAGGCACTCGCCATTATTGGAACTAACTTATCTAAAACTTTAGCTGTTTTATTACTTTTTCCAAAGATTATTATAGTTGCAGCTATTACAAGTACAGAAACAGTATAGATCCTAGGGATATTAAAGGCGTTTTCAAAGGATTCGGTCACTGAATTGGAAACTATCTGACTTATACCCGCCCAGCAAATAAGACCCGAAATTGCAAAAAGGATTCCCATCCATCTTTTCTTGAGAGCCTTCTCCATAAAATAAGCCGGACCTCCCCTGTATCCTCCTTCTGGATCTTTTTCCTTGTAAATTTGAGCTAGGGTACTCTCGATAAATGCAGAAGAGGCACCTACCAGTGCAACAACCCACATCCAGAAAACAGCACCAGGTCCTCCTATAGAAATAGCAGCAACGACTCCAGCTAGATTTCCCGCTCCGATTCTAGATGCTGTAGATATACAAAAAGCCTGAAATGACGAAATGGTGTTCTCATCTTCAGACTTATTTTCATTTTTTTCCAATATAATTCTAATCATTTCTTTGAACAGCCTTACAGGCATAAATTTCGTTCTAATTGTAAAGTAGAGTCCAGTAGAAAGTAACATAACAGCTAAAAGGTTTTTGCCCCAAAAAATTCCATTGACAAAATTAACAATATTTTCCAAATAATTCAGCATATTTCACCATCCTTTTCGATAAAAAACAATAAAGTTGTAGAAATCATACATTTGAAGTGTAAAATGATATTTTTTCGAATTAAAATATCAAAATAAATATTATGTTATTTTATAATTACCCTAAAAATAATTAAAAAGCAAATTTATTTGTAACTAATAACAAATAAAAAAAATATATATAAACTATTGACAAATAAAAAAAATGAGGTAATATTGAGGTATAGGAATACACAAATAGGAATTAAAACATCTAAAAATATCGTTTTTAATATCATTTTATAAAATTTTAAAATATATTTAGGAGGTTTTTTATGAAAAAAAGATTTATGCCGGAGCCATTTAAGATCAAATCTGTGGAAACTATGAGTTTACCAAATGAGGAGCAAAGAAAGGTAGCCATTGAAGAAGCGGGATACAATACTTTTTTACTGAAATCTAGTGATTGTTATGTTGATTTATTAACTGACTCAGGAACCAATGCTATGAGTGACAAGCAATGGGCAGGTCTTATGTTAGGAGATGAAGCTTATGCAGGAAGTAGAAACTTCTATCATCTTGAAAAAACAGTAAAAGAATATTTTGGTTTTAAGCATATTATCCCAACTCACCAAGGAAGAGGAGCAGAAAATATTCTATCTTCTCTGACTATTAAAGACGGGGACTATATTCCTGGAAACATGTATTTTACAACAACTAGATTCCATCAAGAAAGAAATGGCGCTAAATTTAGAGATGTAATATGTGATGCTGCACATGACCCTAGTAGAGAAGATATTCTATTCAAAGGAAATGTAGACCTAAAGAAATTTCAAGATCTTATTGACGAAGTAGGAGCAGAGAAAATACCATATATTTGTTTAGCAGTAACAGTAAACTTAGCTGGTGGTCAGCCAGTTTCAATGCAAAACATCAAAGACGTATCTGAATTAGCCCATAAAAATGGAATCCTTGTAATGTATGATGCAACTAGATGTGTTGAAAATGCTTATTTTATAAAAGATTTAGAAGAGGGTTATGAAGACGTTTCTATTAAAGATATAGTGCATGAGATGTTCTCGTATGGAGACGGATGTACAATGAGTGGGAAAAAAGATTGTATCACAAATATCGGTGGATTCCTCTGTCTAAATGACGATGATCTATTTCTTGAGGCAAAAGGCATGGTAGTTCAATTTGAAGGAATGCCAAGTTATGGTGGATTAGCAGGAAGAGATATGGAAGCTATGGCAATTGGAATCAAAGAAGCTATGAATTATGATTATATCAGTCATAGAGTTAATCAAATCAGATATTTAGGAGAAAAATTAGCTGCAGGAGGAGTTCCTATGGTAAAACCATATGGAGGACATGCAATCTTCTTAGATGCTAAACAATTTTTACCGCACTTAGATCAAGAAGAGTTTCCAGCTCAAGCATTGGCCGCAGCTATCTATGTAGAATCAGGTGTACGTACAATGGAAAGAGGAATAATCTCAGCAGGAAGAAATAGTGCGACAGGAGAAAACCACCGACCTAAGTTAGAGACTGTTAGACTTACTATTCCAAGAAGAGTTTATACATATGCTCATTTGGATTATGTAGCAGAAACCGTTATAGATTTATATGATAAAAAAGAGACAATCAAAGGATTAGAGTGGGTATATGAACCATCTTGCCTAAGATTCTTTACTGGAAGATTTAAACAAAAATAAATTGAATTATTTTAGAAATAAAAATGCCACCTATATTAAATAGGTGGCATACCTATATTAAAACTAAAATAGGATGGTGATAATTATGTTCCTTGTTAAATTTAAATCAAAATTTTTTCTTGCATTACTTTGTTCTGTTTTAATGGGTCTATTCTATACCATTATGTATTCATGGACCAATGGATTATTGGTAGGAATTTTAATCTACTGTGGAATTTTTTTTTATTCAAAGGAAACAAATAAATAATTCAATATTTTTACCCAATTTGTACAAAAATTAAAAAAAAGTCAAAATTCCTACTAAAATTCAACTATTTATATGTTGTTTTAAAAATGAAATTTTATCATATATATATATGTGTATGTGTATGTGTATGTTATAATACATACATATTTAGTTGATTAAAAAGGAGGAACTGTTTTGAATAGAAAAGGACAAGATTTAAATGTATTTTTTAGAAAACTTTTAAAAGTTTTTAGAGAGGAATTAAACCTTTCACAGAAAGAGGTTGCTAATTTAATCGGAACAGGGCAAGCTAGTGTTTGTAATTTTGAAAATGGAAAAAAGGGGATAACTTTAGACCTTGCTACTAAGTTTTTAAACCTTTTCAAAAAAAGATTATTCGTAGTAGATTCTAGAGAAATACCTAATTCTAAGAGGCCTCTTAGAGTTTTTTATATTGAAAATATTAAAAATAAATTTTCTTTTGAAAATTTTGATGAATTTAGAAGGTGGCTATTTAAGGATTTCCTCAGTGAATTAGTTACTATTCAAATAGATTCTGCTAAGATCTTTGATATTATAAAATTTTATGAAAGAGATTCCAATGGTGATATCTTTCATGTGGAAGAACCTACCCTCACAGAGGAAGGTGAAGATTTAGTAGTTATTTCTCTGACCAAAACCCTAAATAAAGACCTCGACTTGTTCAAAAATTAAAAAAAAGTCAAATCCTGAGATAATATTATGGGAAAGGCATAAGATACCAAAGGATTTGCCTATTCAAAGAATAAATTAGCTTTAAATTCTGATTTTTTAATTTCATCCATTTTGGTCTGTTTTTTAGTTGAGATTCTCATATATCCATAAACCCTTCTCATTATTTTCCCCTCTATCATCTTTATAGATTTTTATAATATTCTATCTATTCTTCTTTATCTTCTCTCTGTTTTCAATAATTCTTTTCTCCAACTTTTCCCTTTTATCTCTATTATCTAGCTTTTTACTAGCCATCTTAATCAAAGACTCTTTTTATAATACAACTTTCACCACTTTAGATTTTGCATCTCTAGACTCCTTTATTTGTAAGGGATTATTAAAAAATATTGTATCTAAATAAATTAGTCCATAGTAGTAATTCAACAAATAATTTTTTGTACATTTATTTGATACTATTTCAATTTTTGTTTGTAACCCTGGTCTTTTTATTGGGTTTCAGACTGTCCGAGGGAGTTAAAATACTTCAAATCTGTTCAATCCTAATAACCCCAGTAATTTTTAGTTATTTAGTTGTACTGATTCACCCTAACTTTATACCCCTTATTATATATATTTTTTTTATTATTTGTCCATTTTCATAATAGTCAATTCATTCACCATTTGGGTGTCCATCTTTATAATTTATTTTAGATTGGAGTTTTCCATTTTTCACTCCATCTTTATAAATTCCTTTACTTTTTGTTAATACCCATATTGATCCTGCTATAAAAATTAATATCATAACTAAGAATAGTTATTATCATTTTTTATACTCTTTTTTAATTTTTTTAAGTTTTACTCAGGGTTAATATTAGCTTTAAATTTGTAAGAAGTCAAAAAAAGTGTTACTTCTATCACTCGATAAAAGTAATATATTCGATTTGTTTTCTAAATAGAATATAAAATTACAATATTATTGACTACTCTAGAATTAAATTTTAAAGGTAAAAGAATTCCTAGTTTTTTATTTAATATAAATCGTGTTATTTTTAACCTAACTCTAAAGCGTGTCAAAAATAGTATTCTTAACTATTTTTATATTGTAATAAAACCTAATAAAATAAGGGATTGATGTTATTAAACAATGGTGATATATTTTAATTGAATAAAATTTAAAAAGGAGGGGATTGTATATATGAAGAATAAAGAAGAATTGAAAAAAGTAGTTTTAAAAGTTTTAAGTCTTGATGAAGATAGAAATAAGATGGAAGAGTATTTATGTAGCATTGATGAAGAATTAGTTTATGAGCTTTATGCAGTATATTATACTGGAAGAGATGGAAAGATTGAATTAGGCAGTATTGATAAAGATGTTGAATATAACTTGAAATGTTCAAAATATCATACTCCAGGGGAGCTATTAGATAAGATAATAGATAATATAATGTTAAATAAATTAATCCCTATAGGTATGAAATTGTTAGAATTATAAATTAAAAGACTCTTTTAGAGTCTTTTTTATTTATAATTTTTAGAAAATAAGGGCGTATCCCAAATTTAGTGTAAATTAATTTTAACCTTCTTAGTTGATAGAGTATAATCTATTAAACTGAGGAGGTTTTTATGGTTAAGAAAAGAAGAAGAAGAGAGGTAGATCCATTAATTGCTGAAATTATGGATAAATATAATATT
>NZ_JBAHZY010000085.1:0-9100 GCF_037132775.1 Psychrilyobacter sp. | reverse complement strand
TCTTTCTGTAAAAGCTTCCAAAACGATCTTAAATTTGAACTTAGAAGAGTAAGTTTTTCGTGTATTCATAATCAAAATCCCCCATATTGTTTTCTTAAATTATACCCTATTTTTTTGCTTAAGGTTAAACACTCTTTGTATAAATTTATACGACCATTATATATCTCCTATTCATTTTAATAAAAAACATTTTTCAGAGGAGATAATAAGCAAGCATGGTATTTTAAAAGGAATCAATTTTGAATTAACAGAAGGTGCATTTATAGATGACATCGATAAATGTATTGAAAAAATAAAAATTTTAAAAACTATAGGAATTAATTTTTCAATAGATGATTTTGGTACAGGGTATTCCTCCCTTTCCTATTTATCAAAGTTGCCAGTAACCACCTTAAAAATAGACCGTTCATTTGTGGTAAATATGTTTGAAAGTTTGGACGATATGAATATTATAAAAACTATTATTGAATTAGGAAAAATTTTAGGATTAAAAGTAATAGTAGAAGGAGTAGAAACCATAGAGGAAATAAGCGTTTTAAAAGACATGGGGGTAGAGAATTTTCAAGGTTATTATTATGGTAAACCAGAGGAATTAGAGGTAGTACTGAAAAAATTAGAGGGAAAAGAATATATTAAAAAAATTTAAAAGAAAGCTTTTAAGTTGTCGTTAGTAAGAGAAACTCCAAGATGGGGACAGGAGGTTGAAGGAGCGTTAGCTTTTTTTATTATTTTTAAATTCTTGATAAAAAAAATCAAATATTATATAATTATTTATAATCAAATATCCTTAATTTTTATATTTAAAATAGGAAAAATGAATTTTAAAAGGAGAAGTATAAGATGAAACAATTTAGTAGGCAGTCTCTTCTGATTGGAGAAGAAAAAACAAAAAAATTAATAAATTCATCGGTAATTGTCTTCGGATTAGGTGGTGTAGGTGGATTTACCATAGAAGGATTAATCCGTTCAGGTATCGGGACTATAACCTTGGTGGATTTCGATACTGTGGATATCACCAACTTTAACAGACAGCTCATAGCCACACACAGCTCTATCGGACAAGAAAAAACAAAGTTATTTAAGGATCGTATCTCAGATATAAATCCCAATGCTATAGTTAACATTCACAATCTAAGGGTTACACCTGAGAATGTAAGAACTTTATTTGATCATATGAAATATGATTATATTGTAGATGCTATAGACACTATTTCCGCTAAACTAGCTTTGATTGAAATTAGCAAAGAAAAAGATATCCCTATAATTTCTTCTATGGGATTCGGGAATAAATTGGACCCTACTACTATTCAAGTTGCTGATATCAGCAAAACTAGCGTCTGTCCTCTAGCTCGTACTATCAGAAAGGAGCTAAAGAAAAGAAGGATAACAAAAATAAAAACAGTTTTCTCACCAGAGATTGCTATAAAACCTAAAAATCTAGATGGTTCCAGGGAAAAAGCTGTCAATGTAGGAAGTGTCTCCTTTGTCCCTTCAGTGGCAGGGCTTATTATAGCCGGAGAAGTGATTAAAGATCTAATAAAAAGTTAAATAGGAGTTGATATAGATGAAAAAAATAGGATTATTTTATGGAACTACCGGAGGAAGAACTACTGGTGTAGTTGATGAATTTGATTTCAACCTAGGAGATAACGTTGAAATATTTGATGTAGCCAATGGAATTAAAAAAATAAAAGAATTTGAAAACCTAATATTAGTTACACCTAGTTATGGATTTGGTGAATTAGAAGCTCACTGGGAAGCTGTCATAGAGGATTTTAAAAACATTGATCTCAATGGTAAAACTTTGGCTCTTGTAGGTTTAGGAAGTCAGACTACATTCGGAGAATCATTTGTAGGAGCTTTAGAAGTTTTATATAAGATCATCATTAAAAATGGTGGAAAAATTATTGGATTAACTTCTACAGATGGATATCATTTTGAGGAATGTGAAGCTATGGTTGAAGGTAAATTTATGGGTTTAGTTTTAGATGAAGAAAATCAAGATGATATGACTCCTGATAGGATCTATGATTGGCTTGAAGTTGTTAAACTAAAATTTAACTAAAAAAGTAATCTAGGAGGATAAAGATCCTCCTTTTTTTACTTTTAAAGCCCCTACCTTAAAATAGAGATAGTTTTTATTGACAAACAAAGATTATGAAGCTATAATAGTTATATCTAAACAAAGATAACTAGGAGGAGTTTTTATGAAAGTTTCATCAAGGAATAATAAATGGATATTTGAATTTGATACTATCTCTATCGTCTGTGGCATTACTTGTATCAATAATGTATACACAGTCTTATTCGAACTAAATGACAGGATCATAAAAATAAATACTAGTGATCTCGATAAAACTTTTTTATCTTTAGAACGATCTTTTAATTCCAACGTTATCTTAAATTACAGGTAATTATAAAGAAAAATTATACGGATTTTTGGCGACTATAAGTCGCCTTTTTTTATTTCAAATTTATGATATAATATAAGGAATATAAAATTATCAATTTGAAAAGATAGCACTACTATAATAAAATTATTGAATAACTTAACTTGAAAGGAAATTTATGAAGGTATCAATACTAGGGAGCGGAAGTTCTGGAAACTCTATTTTTATCGAGGTAGATAAGTTTAAAATTTTAATCGATGCTGGATTTAGCGGTAAAAAAATAAAGGAAAAATTAGAAGTTATAGGAGAAGATATAAGTAATATCCAAGCACTCCTCATAACCCATGAACACGGAGACCATGTTTTAGGAGCTGGAATCATCTCTAGAAAATATAACCTGCCTATCTATATAACCAAGGAAAGCTATGATGCTTGTCAGCATAAATTAGGAAAAATAACCCCTTCTAACTTAAATTTTATAGAGGGAAAATTTTATTTAGGTGATATATTAATAACCCCATTTGATGTTATGCATGATGCAGAGAGAACTGTTGGATTTTCTGTGGAATATATGGAAAAGAAACTTACCTTAGCTACCGACATAGGACATATAACTAATATTGTGCGAGAGCAATTTAAAGGCTCTCAAATTGCCATCATTGAGTGTAACTACGATTATAATATGCTTATGAATTGTGACTATCCTTGGGACCTTAAATCACGTGTCAAGGGGCGTAATGGACACCTCTGCAATGAGGACACTGCAAAATTTTTAACTGAGTTATATCATGAAGATTTAGAAAAAGTTTATTTAGTTCACGTGAGTAACGACAGTAATTGCTATGATTTAGCTTATAATACTGTGGAATTTGAGCTAATAAAAAACGATATAAATATCGATCTTGAAATTGTGAGACAAAATACTGTTACACCTATATATATATCAAAAAAATAAACTGTGATTATCCGCTAAATCAGATTTGATCCGTGTGCTATGGTTTAGATATTTTTTAGTTTAAATATCTGTAATTCGTGTCACACATTTAACTTTTTTGATTAAATTAGATTTAATTAAAAAATTAATACTTATGTATCAGTCAGAACTTAGTCTGCGTCATTTTTTTATTTGACGATAAAAGAAAAGATAGGAGGAAAATATGAAAATCAACAATTTATGGGAAGAAATCAATTTTGAAATAAATACCTGCAAGGTTTTTAAGAAAAATGAAAAAGACAGTAAAGTATTGTTAGGAGGAGGAAATAAAAGTTCTAATCTTTTATTTATAGGGGATGACCCCAATCTTTTTGAAGATGAAAATCTAAGGGTAGCTCCTAACAGCAGTGGTGCATTTTTTAAAAATCTATATGAATTAGTCGATCTACCACCAGAGGCATTTTATCTTACCAATGTTGTAAAATGTAATTTGAGATTAAAGGATCTTTCTCTAGAAGAAAAAAAGATATATGCAGATGTTTTGGATATGCAAATTGCCCTTTTAAAGCCTAAAATAATAGTTACTCTAGGTCAAGAAGTTAGTAGATTTTTACTCAGAGATAATACACTAAAAATCTCTAAAATCCGCGGAAAAACTTATGATTGGGATGGCGGAATCAAAGTAAACCCTATCTATGATCCTAGTTTTTTAATCAGAAACAGTGATAAGAAAAAAGGCAGCCCAAAATGGATGACTTGGAAAGATATGGAAGAAATTAAAAAAATAATGGAGGATATTCATGGATAAAAAAAAAATAAAAAGTGAAATATTGAAAAAAAGAAACAATCTTTCCAAGGAATTTATTAAAGAATATTCTGAAAAGGTTTTTAACATACTTATAAATTCTTCTATCTATACAGATGCTAAAGTCATCATGTCCTATATGAATTTTGGAGGAGAGATCGACACCAATTTTATAAATAACCATATTTTAAAAAGTGAAAAAACTCTAATCCTCCCAAAGATGTTAGAAGATGGTGGATTAGTGGGCGTTATCTATGATGATTCTAAAAAATTTAATGATCATAACTCTTTTAAAATCAAGGAAATAGATGGGGCTTATGTAGATATAAAAAAAATAGATCTAATTATCATTCCAGGATTAGCTTTTGATCTACATGGAAATCGTATAGGTTTTGGAAAAGGATACTATGATAAATTCTTAAAATATTATTCTGGTCTTATCGTAGCTCCCCACTATGAATTTCAGCTATATGAAAATATTCCATGGGAAGCTCATGATAAAAAAACAGACTATTTATTGGGAACTTCTCTTAAAAAAACTTCTAATTAAAACAATTCATCTGTTAACTAAAAGACTAAAAAACTCAAGGATATCCTTGAGTTTTTTCCTTAACTATTCTTTATTTACTTCGCTTTTCTCTTCCTTATTTTTCCCTTCTATCCTTTCTTCTTCCACTTCTTTTTTATTTGCCCCTTCCAACTCCTTTAAGTATTTTTCAGCACTTATTCTCTTTATATCAATAATCTTTTCTCCTAACTTAAACTCATCATATTCTTTTTCGCCCTCTTTCCCTTCTCTATTCTTTATTTTAAGCCTATAATAAAATTCTACTTTAATCTTATTGGCACCCTTTGAAATTTTATTTAATTCTACAACAGAATCATAGTAATTTTCTCTCATAACCTTTCCGGCTATTAAATCTTCGTTCTTTAATTTTTTCACATCCTTATAATAAGTTGTTTTATAAACTACATCCAATGCTGTTGTTCCTGTATTTGTTATCTTAGATACTAAATATGTCTTTTTTTTATCGGTAACAACTTTGAAAGTATCAAAATTTCCACCATATTCTAATTTACCTCTATAGCCATAAACTGTAGAGACCAATATATGTACTATTTCTAAATCAATCCCTACCTTCTCATCATCCTTTTCGGTATTGTCATATTTTTTTACTGGCATCTCCTCAAATACCAGATGACTTCTATACTCCCCATCCACCAGACCCTTTGGAGGTCTGGCAGCCATTCTAATTATTTTTTTACTGTTGGGTTTGAGATAAACCATCTTAGGATATACTATGATCCAGTCACCCATATAAAGATCCTTTGTTTTTTGATCTTCCGGTCTCCTTGAATAAATTTTTATTTTCTTCAATTTTTTGGTACCATTCTTCAAATAAATTTTTTGAGTTGCCTGCCTGTCCAAGCTCAATTCTTGAATTTGAGGTGCCACCTCAAAGTTAGCGTATAATCTTGAAAACAAAAATAAATATATAATCATTTTTTTTAGCATAATCTCACCTAATCCTTTTTATAAGAGATGACTTTAAAGTTATAGTCTTCATAATAACTGCCATATTTATCTAATTTGATATTTAATTTTTTAGCTTTTTCCTCGAAATTTAACTCTCCTTCTCCCCTATAGTCCATTTCTAAAATATAATTACCTGGAAGAACCTTCTCTAACATGAAAAAACCCTCTGGCTCCAATCTCTGTTCCATGACTACTTTTCCATCTAAAGTTTTTAGTTGAACATAAAGTTGGGATATTATAGGAAAAAACTTTACCCCATCTACTGTCTCTCCACGAAACTCTAAATCTCCCATTATAACTGAAATTACTTGAATTGGAACATCCATATGTCCACCAGTTGCCGGGTATAATTTTATATGTTTTTTCTCATTGGCCGGTTCTAACATAGGATCCAATGTTTCTATACTAACCTCAAATTTCTTCACTTCGTAGGAGCTAATATCATCTATAAAATATAGTCCGTCTACTCCAGTTATTCCTTTTTTCCTTCCAACTTTTACCTCAACCCCCTCTAACAGAGCTTCCTCATCATCATATTTTCCATTATTATTATCATCCATAAATACCTTCCCTTCCATCCAGGATCTATCTGGAGATGGATTAGAGTTACTTATAAATAGTTTTTCTAAAATAATAGTTTTTTCCATATCTACCCCTATATTATAATTTGTTTCATCTTCATCGTGTATTAGGTCACCTATAATTTCTAACCAACTAGATACTTTATATCTGGCTTCCAATCCTGCTTCATATTCATCTTTAGAATTATATTTGAGAAAAGTTCCTCCCCTAAAATTCTTATTTTCTGCTGTTTTAAGAGCTACTTTTAATTTTGTTTCATCCTCAAAATCTTGAAAATCAGAATCTATTTGAAAGATAAAATTCAAGTTAGTATCATAGATTTCAATATTACTATTGGAATAATTATAATATAATCTATTGGTTCCATAGTCTTCTGAAAAAGGATAAGAAACTCCTAATTCATGGGATATTCTATTTTTATTTTGGTATATTCCTGCACTAGCATATTCCTCTGTAAACCCAAATTTATCGATATTATCATACCTCAAATTATATCCTAAATAATTATTTATAACCCCTCTCCAATCAGCTATATACCTGTTTTTATAATCTTCTAAAAAAGCTGTAAAATCATTGTACATATATCCTTCCAAGGAAAGTATATTTCTGCCTAATCTTTGTCTTACCTTCCCCATATGAGAGTATCTATTTTCGTCGCCCTCATGTTCTATGTCATAAATTTCTGAAAATTCAAAATATGTGGGATATTTTACCGCTCCCGTTGTATAATATAAATTTAACCCTATTAATTCAGTCGGAAAATTATAGTTTTCGGTTCCTATTCTTTTTTCCGTAAGATCATTTATATAATCAAAACCCATCGTTAAATTATTGGTTAATCCGTAGGAAGCTTCAATATTTCCTTCCACTTCTTTTTTTTCTATATCTATCACTTCTTCTTCTTCATTAAAATCCCTATGGGTACCTATTAAAAGACCATAATCTATCTCACCTTTTTTTAAGATCTTATTTCCACTCATCATAGAAACTTGTCTTACCTCTATAGAACCATCAAAATCGTATATTTTTATGGTGTATATATCGCTATAACCTTGAATATTAATATTTTCAAACGTGTAGGACCCATCTTCCCCTACCCTGGTAAAATCATATAATGAACCATTTCTATATAATTCTATATTTGAATTAAATGGTGCAAATCCCCTGATAGAAGTCTGCCCTACCTCTATATCTCCGGCACCATTCCAGTCTTGAATAGCTATTCCTGTCAACCTTTTTGACCCTAAAAATTCATAGGACCGCATATTGGCATCTCCTATAATTATACTTTTATCACCTAAAATTTCATTATATCTTAAAGCTGTATACCCAAAATAAGCATCTGGATGAATAAATCCTGTGGTGGTAAAATCTCCATAAAGTAGATGGGTTTCATATCTTGCTGAGAAAGTTCCTTCCTCGTCTTCAACATTAAAATTACTATATCTTGGTCGGAGCACTCCTAGAGTAAATAATTTTCTCTCCTGGTAATATACATCTTTTTCGTCTATATCTTCCTCATCATCAGCACCTAAACCTTTGAGTCTTTCTTCCTGCTCTAGATAGATTTCATAAGGAGTTTTAAACTTGGTTTTAACTTTCATAAGATAGGTCTCTGTATTCCACTCATAACTCGCTAATTTGAATACCTGTGAAAGATCGTTCCCCCTTATATATATATCCTCTTCTTTACTGATATATTTAGTGTCTCCATAATAAAATTTATAATCGACTTCCCCTAACCTACCGTAAATCATCTTCTTTTCCCTATCTATTTTCATACCTCTAGCCATGGTTAAAGCAAATAAATTCATCACACCTACATAGGGTTCCTCTAAAGAATAATCCATATATATAGGGAAAAATGGATATTTAATTTTTTTATTTATATTTATTTCTATATATCCCTCCTCATAACTACCTTTAAATTCCTCCCCAAAGGAAACAACAGATAAGAATAGTAAAAATATAATTATTTTTTTTCTCATTATATGCTCCCCCTAAAAAATAGCTTTCACTGGTAGATACTTTTGTGATACCCTTTACAAGTAATAATTTAAAATTTACAATGTCTAATTAAATTCAAAAATCCTGAAATAACCTTTTTTTCTTTGTGTTCTTCGTAATTAAGTTTTATTTTGTCTTTTAATTTTCATCTGATAACTACCTTTCTCCTAGTCCACATATCTTACTTTTATGGATAAATTATCTGTTAAAGTTTTATGTTCTTGTCTATTTTTTAATTTTAATTTTACATCTAACCTAAATTTACCCCTTCCACTGCCATCTAATTTCACCACTTTTTTCTTTGGTCTAATAGTCATCCTATTCCCATATAAATCATAGGTTTCAGGAACTATAATTTCCACAATTCCACCTGCTTTTCCATCTACATAGACCCCTATACCGTTCAAGGAAACAGTCTTGTCGCCCTCTACTACTATTCCAAAATTAAGCGGGTCTACACTGATAATTTCCAATGAAAAACTTAAATTTGTCATTAATATAAATAGTAATAAAATTATCTTCTTCATTTTATACACCTCCAAAATATCTATAACGTTACTTACAAGATACTTAAAAAAAAAAAAAATCCTTCAATTTTATGTTTTTAAAATTATAAAATATTATTAGATTTTATAACCTTCATTTCCCTCTCTTATACATGAAAATAAGCGGGCTAAAAGCCCACTTATTTTTTTTAGCTATTGTTTACTATTGATATTTAGCTTCGGCAAGTATAAAACCTAATTTATAACCAGCACTTATTTTTGTTAAGTCAAGATATAAATCTACTTCTATTTCTTTTTGACCACCATATAAATATACACCTTGAGTAACTGTCATAGCTC
>NZ_JBAHZY010000099.1:0-9009 GCF_037132775.1 Psychrilyobacter sp. | reverse complement strand
AAGAAGAGGCAGAATCATTATTAAAAAATGATTTATCCTGGGCAGAAGGAACAGTTAATAAAAAAGTAAAAGTTAAAATTAATCAAAATATGTTTAATGCTCTAACTTCATTTGTTTATAATTTAGGCTCTAGTATCTTTATAGAATCTAATTGTACACTGCTTAGGAAATTAAACAAGGAAGACTATACAGGAGCTTCTAATGAGTTTAAAAGGTGGAATAAATCTGGTGGAAAAGTATTAAATGGGTTAGTTGCCAGAAGAAAATCAGAGGGAAATTTATTTATTAATTTATAAGGAGGGATTATATGAAAGAACTATTTACAAATCCATTAGTATTACAGATATTGTTGGGGATTATATTATTCATTTTACCATCACCACTACTCAAGAAAACAGGAGATAAGGTAGGAGATGCAATTGAAGGTGTAGGAGGAACAAAAGCCCGGGATGTAGCTTATAAGGTGCTTATCGATTTTGCTGAAGGACTAAAGAACTCTAAGCATAATGGGAATATTAATTTAACTTCCAATGATCAGATAGATAACGAATTGGATAAATATAAGGTGTCGCTGGGTTTGGAGGATTCCAAATCAAAGGGAACGGATTAGAATTTAAAATAGATCCATGGAATCATAAGACTAAGTTATTTAAGTTTAAGATTTTTAGGAGGGCTAGGTCTATAAGGAAATTATTTTTGGGATATAAAGAATAATTGAATAAAGAAAACCTTTCTTTTTTTAGAAAGGTTTTCTTTATTTTTAAAAATAATTTCATATGCACTATTTTCTTTGGATGTTATTGCAATTATGGTATACTTGTTATTAAAATATAGTTTTTTTATGAAAGGGGTGAATATCCATGGTAAAAAAACCGGTTATATGTTTGAAGTGTAAAAAGACATTTGAATCTGAAATTGATTCCAAAAGGATACCTTATAATAAAATCTGTTCTTATTGTAAAAAGCATAATAATAAGCTTGGAAGAGGAATAAGCGGAAGTGCTTAAATAAAATTTGGAGGGGGGAAATGTTAAAAATAATATTAGCAATAGTGGTTTCAATTATTTTGGTTTTATTAATTCTAAAAGATAAAAAAAAGGGAATAATAAACTATGTATTTATAAACCAGAAGACTAAGAAATATCATCAAAAAAAATGCCCGTATGCTAAAAATTTAAAATCAATATCTTTTGAGGCCGCGATAAAAGAAGATTATACTCCTTGTAAAATTTGTAATGAAGAAAAAAATTGAAATTTTAGGAATTGATTTAGATTTGGATATAAAATTACATAAGATTGAAGAAAGATATAGAAAATATGCAGTTATTATCACTTATGAAAACAATGAGTTGGTTTTAGTTAGACATCGAGAAAGAGAAACCTGGGAAATTCCAGGAGGTCATCATGAAATAGGTGAAACAATATTAGAAACAGCTAAAAGAGAATTATTCGAAGAGACAGGAGCTATAGATTTTGAAACAAAGCATATTGCCGATTATTCTGTAAAAAAAGGTAATGAAATAAATTATGGTGGATTGTTTGAAGCTCATATAATTAATCGTGAAAAAAAATTAGGCTATGAAATATCAGAAGTAAAAAAGTTTACTAAACTTCCTCCTGTTAAAAAAGTGACTCATGGAATGATCCAAATAGAATTAGTAAATTTTTTATCAAAAAAACTCTCGAAATAAACTGTACCCTTTGTCAAAGACATATAAAAAATATTAATCTATTTAAAGGATATTAATATTTTATATGTATATATAAGAATATAGTAATTTAAATATAAAGGAGGAATTATTAATGAGAAGTATTACCACACTTGATTTACAGTATGCACACAGATTTTATAAGTTTAAAGGGGAAGCACAATATTTACATGGACACTCAGGGCTTTTAACTATAGAAGTTGAAGACACTATTAATGATGGGGTTAATATGGTTTTTTCCATGTAACGAAATCAAAAAAATTGCTTGGGAAGTTCTTAAAAACTTTGATCATTCTCTTATTTTAAGAGAAGATGATCCACTTCTTCCTGCAATACTTAATGTATATGAGGAAACAGGAATTAAAAATGGGGCTCCTCAAAATACAATGAAGGGTCAAGCATTTAAGACAGAACTCGCAACTGCATACCCTGATAGTCGTTTAGTTGTTACAAAGGAAACATCAACAATCGAAGGAATGATAAAGATTATTTACGAACTATTAAAAGATAAATTAAATATTACTAAGCTTACATTTACTAGTGGGGTTAATGTAGGATCTGCAGAATTTGAAACGAAAAATAACCTTGACCGTTGTCCTCTTTGTGGGATTTTTCTAAATGAAAATGGTCTTTGTCCAAAGTGCGGATATCAGAAAAAAAATTAGAGAGAATTATAAATGGAGTTTCAATATAAACTATACTCTTTGTCAAGGACATATAAAAAAAGTAGGACAATATTTAAGCATTCAAAAGGTGATTCCGGTATTTTACAGGAGTCATCTTTTTTTAAATCTATTGATATTTATGTTTGTTAGTATATTCATAGATAAAAAAATAAAAATTACTGGAAGTAACTAAAGTAAATATAAGGGGAATTAAATTACATAGCACTTACTGGGGTCATTGGGATTGAATAGATTTAAAGTGTTTTAACTACCTCGGACAGTCTAAACCCCAATAAAAAAGATAAAAGTACAAACAAAAATTAAAATAGTAGTAAATAAATGTACAGAAATTATTTGTTGGTTTACTAATTTTCCATTTATTTTTTCTTCTCTTTCTTCCTTTGAATTCTCAAAGGGGTTTAGAGCTTTTCATTCTTAATCTAATATTTCTTCCAAAAAATATGATATAATTAAAAAAACAAACTTTTAAAAAAAGGAAGTATTTTATGAAAATAGAAAAAAAAGAAATATTAGAAGTATTATCTGTCCTAAAAGAAAAAAATGAGAATGGATGGATTGAAATCAAAGAGAATAAATATAGTCATGAACAGATAGGGGAAACTATTTCAGCTTTATCAAATAGCTCAATACTAGAAGATAAAGAATATGCTTATATGATCTTTGGAATAAAAGATGATACTTGGGAGATATTAGGGACGAAAGTAAACCTCTATTCTGAAAAAGTTGGGAATCAAGAATTAAAATTATGGCTTTCAACTCAATTAAGCCCTAGTATAGAGTTTGATTTCTTTAACTTTATTCTGGAAGAGAAAACAATATTTATAATAAAAATAAAATCTATAGATCATACTCCCGTTCAATTTAAAAAAGAAAAATATATAAGAATAGGTAGTAATAACAAAAAATTAAAAGAATTCCCAGAAAAAGAAAGACTAATTTGGGAAAAATTGTCAAAATTTAAATTTGAAGAAAAAATAACTATGAAAAATGTCATTCTAGAAGATCTTTTTGAATTACTAGATTTTAAATCATATTACAGATTAGTGAAAAAGTCTGAGCCAGAATTAAAAGTATCTATGATTCAAGCATTCATCAAGGAAAGGTATCTTGTTGAAAGTTCTGATAAAACTCTCTACAATATTACAAACTTAGGTGCGTTACTGTTTGCAAAAGATTTAGATTTATTTCCAAAATTGGTTAGAAAAGCCATCAGAGTTGTGAGATACAAAGGTAAAAATAAAGTTCACATAGAAAGGCAGCAGGTTGGCAAGAAAGGTTATGCAGCAGGATTTGAAGGTCTTATTAAATTTGTAAATGATCTTATACCAAGGGAAGAAGTAATAACAAAAGATTTAAGAAAAGTTAAATTTGAAATTTCTCCAATTATACTTAGAGAACTAATAGCAAATGCAATTATTCATCAAGATCTTACTAAAACAGGAACAGAAGTTTTAATAGAGTTCTTTGAAGACCGAATAGAGGTAAGCAATCCAGGAGAACCTCTTATTCCTGTGTGGCAATTTTATGGCTACCATAGATCTAGAAATGAAATGTTAGCATATAATATGAGAAAATTTGGTTTCTGTGAAGAATTGGGAAGTGGAATAATAAGGGTTATAGATATTTCAGAAAACGAAAACGGGATTCCTCCTAAATTTTTATTAAGGAATGACATTGTAAAAACAGTATTATATTCACACAAAGACTTTGATTCCATGAATGAGGAGGATAAGTTAAACATTACCTATTTTCATTGTTGTTATAAACATGATCAAGGAAAATATATGGACAATACAAGTTTAAGAGGAAGGTTTAAGATTCCAAAAGATAAATATTCTAAAATCTCAAGATTGATAACAAATGCAGTAGAAAAAGGATTAATAAAGAAAGGTCCACAAAAAAATTATATACCATTTTGGGCTGGATATTAGATTTTATACTTTGTGCAAGATTGTGTAGTCATAGATAAAAAATCAAAAAAAAATCAATTTAAGATCAATAAAAATAGGATCTAAAAGATTGTGCAAGGTTGTGCAATGACTTCGAGTCTAGCTTATTAATGGAAATAACATAGAAAACAACCTACTTAAAAATTAATAATTTATTGAACATAGGAATACAAATGATTTTTTAACTTAGAGGTCAAAAACAGTCTTTACTATAGTATTTTAACCCTTATAATTTACAAAATATTACTAGGGTTCTTTGATTTGATAGCAAAAGTAAATTGCTAGCATAAAAGATTTAATATTACTTTTTAATTCTTTTGTAACTTTCATTTTAAAGAGTAAAAATCAACCTTAGAAGGGCGCTATAAATTTAGCGTCCTTTTATTTGGTATTTTTTATTATTTTGTCTGCGATTATTTATATATAAACTATGCCAAAAGCAATTATAAAATTAATAAAAGTAACTAAAAAAACGAACGGATCGTTTTGATTAAAATCATGTTTAATTAAAATATAATTGAAATTTTAGTGTTTTTGAATTATAATTTTTAATGTGATAGTTTTTTATAAAAAACTAAAAGGAGTTAAGCGATATGGAATTAATGAAAGCCTGTTTAGATGGTTGTAAAGATACTGTAGAATTATTGTTAAAAAAAGGAGCTACTGTTAACAGTAAAGCAAACGATGGAAGGAAGAATGGTGGTGGTAGCCCTTTAATTATTGCATCAGAAAATGGACATAAAGATATCGTAGAACTATTATTGACAAGAGGAGCTAATCCCAATATTAAAAGAAATGATGGTGCTTCTTCTTTATTGTTAGCCACTCAGAAAGGTTATAGAGATATTGTAGAATTATTATTAGAAAAAGGAGCTGACCCTAATATCAAAAAAAATGATAAAACTACTTCTTTAATTATAGCATCACAAGAGAATCATAAAGATATAGTAGAACTATTATTGGGAAAAGGGGTCAATCCTGATATCAAAAGAAATGATGGCGCTACCCCTTTACTGCTTGCTGCTCAGAAAGGTAATAGAGATATTGTAAAATTATTATTAAAAAAAGGAGCTGATATTAACGGTGAAGCAAACAATGGGAGTAAGCCTTTAATAATGGCTTCAAAACAAGGTCATAAAAACATTGTGGAATTATTATTAGAAAAAGGAGCTAATATTAATAGTAAAATAAACAATGGAATGACTTCTTTAATGGGGGCTTCACAAGATGGTCATAAAAACGTTGTAGAATTATTATTAGAAAAAGGAGCTAGTATTAATCGTAAAACAAAAGATGGAAGGACTTCTTTAATGATAGCCATCACAAGATGGTCATAAAAACATTGTGGAATTATTATTAGAAAAAGGCGCTAGTCTTAACAGCAAAACAAAAGATGGGATAACTCCTTTATTGATAGCATCAGGAAAGGGTCATAAAGATATTGTAGAACTTCTATTAAAAAGCGGGGTTGACTCTAACATAAAAAAAGAAGACGGAGTCACTCCTTTAATGAGGGCTACTCAAGGTGGATATAAAGATATCGTAGAACTTCTATTAGCAAGTGGAGCTAATTATAATATTAAAGCAAAGGGTTATTCCTCTTTAATGTTAGCTACTAAAAAAAACTATATAGAGGTTCTAAATTTATTTAATGCTAATAAATTGCATAAGAAGATAAAGACTAAGTCTGATGATGCTAGTTATGAAAATAATAATTTTGATAAAGATGGATTTTTTAACCTAGAAAAGATTAACAATAATAGAGATGAAAAAAATATATATGATGGTTACAATAAAAAATTATTTAATAAAAAAGGAATAAACAAACTGACTAAAACAAAATATGATAAATTTGGTTATGATGAATTCGGATATGATAAAAATGGATTTCATAATTTAGGTTATCATAAGGAAACAAAAAATAGGTATGACACAGAAGGTTATGATAAAAATAATCTTGATAAAAAAGGGGTCCTTAAGGAGTATGCACAGAAAAAAATAGAAATAGATTATGGTGTAGATAAAAAAGTCACTAGTCCAAGGATGATTCATGAAGAAGTTGTAAGAGAAGTTATTGAAAATAAAAAGGTCTTTATTGTAAAAAGATTTTTTAGATCCTATTTTTCTAAAAGATTAGATAAAGAAAAATTTGAAAAATTTTTAATCGAAAAAGGTCAAGAAATTCTGAATACAAAAAATTATAGAGAGCTCTGTAATGGAGATAGAATAAAAAAACTTAAAGCTAAAAATGAGATTTTTGAACTCCGAATAAATAGTGGGGATAGAGTAATATTTACTTTCAAAGAGGAAGGAATAATATTTTTGTGTGTGGATGATCACGACAGAGCAGTGATAAAAGGTCAAAAAGTAGAGAGTATTGAGACTACGGAGCTGTTAGCTGATATAGGTAAGATACAGAAGATAGCAACTAGTCAACTTATACAAAATCCAATTTATGAATATAATTCTTTAGAGGAGTTTGAACAGGCTTATGAAGATAATAGAGAATTATACAAATTAACAGAAGAGCAAAAAAAGATATTGAACCAAGAACTACCTATCTGCCTTTACGGATCAGCAGGAAGCGGTAAAACTACTATGCTACTAAAAAAAATAGAAAAAATATTAAGAGATAATCAAAATAGTAAAATATTATTTATTACTCATAATGAAAAATTATTAAAATATTCTAAAAGTCTATATGAAACTTATTCAGGATATAAGTTGAAACAAATAATTTTTAAGGATGTAAATCAATTTTTTAAAGAGGAACTTTCCCTTGAGGAATATAAGTGTTTTTCCTATGAAGAGTTTACAAAATGGTTTAATAGTAAACAATTGTATAATTCAAAGTTAAAAAATCTAAGTTTATTAGAAGTATTTAGTGAGATAAAGGGAATAATAAGAGGTTTTATAGGGTATTCTGGAAGAAGAGACCTAGAAGAGAATATGATATCAAAAGATTATTACTTAGAGCTTAAAAATAAATATTCTCTACTAAAAAATGATGAAGATAGAGAATTAGTTTATTCTCTAGCACTTGATTATTGTGAGTATCTGAAGAAAAATAAAATTTATGATGAGAACGATCTAGCTTTAAAATATCTTAAAATGAACACAAAAGTCTTTAAGTATGATTTTCTAGTTTGTGATGAAGTCCAGGATCTTACAGAATTACAGATACTTGGGATGTTAAAATCGATTTCTAATAAAAAGAATGTATTTTTAGCAGGGGATAATAACCAAGCTATAAACTTATCATATTTTGATTTTTCTAGATTAAAAACACTATATCATGAAAACTATGATTTCAATGATATAGAAAATAATGAGATATCTGAAAATCAAAGAAGTAGTAAACAAATAGTGGAATTAGCTAAAAAGGTAGCAGAGATAAGAGATCAAGTACTTCCTTTAAATAAAAAAATTAATTATAGAGAAAAAGCAATTATTGGTGAGGGGAATATACCTATCATAGCACCTATAAATATAGAACAATTAGCTCAGCTTGAAAATAAAGATATCACAGTTATTGTGCCTAATGAAAATATGAAAAATAAAATAGAAAGAAGCTATGATAATACTGTTCTTACTATTTATGAGATGAAAGGGTTGGAAAGGGAAAATATTATTTGTATAGGACTAGTTGATGATTTTAAAGATGATGTTAGTGAAATATTAAAAAAAATAGAAAATAATAATGCTGAAAAACTTTCTAATCATTATAGACATTTTTTTAATTTGTTTTATGTCGCTACAACTAGAGCGAAGAAAAATCTTATATTTTTAGATGATGCTGAAAATAAATTTTTTGATTGTTTTGAGAATAAGATATATAAATGTAGAGACGGTTACTGGCTAAATAGTTTAGAAAAAATAGAAAATATTTCAGATGATAAATTGTTGAAATATGCAAAGGAGTTTGAAGAAAAAGAATTGTACTCTGAAGCTCTGAAGAATTATCGAAAGATGAAAAACATTAACTCTAAAAATATTAAGAGGGTTGAGGCGTTTTTAGCCTTTAATGAAGAAAAGTATAAAGAGGCATGTTTAAGTTTTGAAAGGTTAGAAATGTGGAATAAATGCTTGGATTGTGCTAAGAAGTTAAAAAATAAAGAGAATGAAAAAAAGTATCAAATAAAAGTATATGAAAAAGAAAAAGAATATCTTTTATTAGGAGAATTCTATAAGTCTCACTCTGACTATAAAAATGCTTATAATGCTTATATGATATACTTTAAATTAAATTCAGAAAATATAGATGGAGAGTATAAATCATTTATTCTTGAAATTTTGCCTGAAGTAATGAAGAAATAGAATTAGAAGCTAAATTTAGATAAGAAAAAAACGGGTTTAAGCCCTATAAAATTTAAGATTTTCTAGATTTGTATAGTTGTATGAATAGATAGAAATTAGAACCACTAGCACAAGCCACGGGGCGAGATTTGTATCGCCAGATGGATTAGTACGAAAAGTAATTATTTAATAGCAAATAAAAAGCAGGAGGAGCTTCATCCTGCTTTTTTTGAGGGTCTGTCTCATATTTTGTGTAAACCTCCAAATTAGTGTAAACTACAATTACATTAATTTGGAGGTTTTTTTATGAGAAAAAAAAGAAAAGATTTATCCCCTGATGAATTAGCACGAAAAGAGCTAATTAGAGAA
>NZ_JBAHZY010000001.1:0-14654 GCF_037132775.1 Psychrilyobacter sp. | reverse complement strand
ATCTTAAATTTAAACTTAGAAGAGTAAGTTTTTCGTGTATTCATAATCAAAATCCCCCATATTGTTTTCTTAAATTATACCCTATTTTTTTGCTTAAGGTTAAACACTCTTTGTATGAATTTATACGACCATTATAATCTTTCATGATAGATTGTAAATCTAAAACATTTTCAATATTATATTTATCCATAATTTCAGCAATTAATGGATCTACCTCTCTTCTTCTTTTTCTCATAAAAAAACCTCCAAATTAATGTAATTGTAGTTTACACTAATTTGGAGGTTTACACAAAATATGAGACAGACCCAATTCGATATTATACATAACAATTTTGATTTTCTTCCATTGACGTATAGTGGGTTAGTGGATACGCCGGTCCTTACCACAATACATGGATTTTCCTCTGACAAGATACTTCCTGTCTATGAAAAATATAATGAGAACACCCACTATGTTTCAATAAGCGATTCAGATCGGAGTAGTAGACTGAATTATATAGATACTGTGTATCACGGAATAGATCTAACTCGATTTACCTATAGAAAAATACAGGAAGATTACCTATTATTTTTTGGAAGACTACATAGAGATAAAGGTCCTAAAGAGGCAATTGAAATTGCTAAAAGATCCAATAAAAAACTCATAATGGCAGGGATTATTCAAGATGAAGAGTATTTTAAAGATGAAATAGAACCCCATCTGAATGGAGATATTACCTATATAGGAAGTGTAGGTCCCGAAGAAAGAAATACGCTGCTAGGTGGAGCACTGGCTCTTCTGCATCCTATATACTTCGAGGAACCCTTCGGATTATCTGTTGTTGAAGCGATGGATTGCGGGACACCTGTAATAGCCTATAATAAAGGCAGTATGCCTGAACTTATAGAGAATGGCATTAATGGATTTCTTGTGAATGACATAGACGGAGCTCTGGGAGCTTTGAAGAAACTCTCAAATATTGATAGGAAAAGATGCAGAGAGATTGTAGAGGGAAAATTTTCAGTCAACCGAATGGTGGATGAGTATATAAAGGTCTACGAAAAGATCCTCAAAGAACGAGGAGGGAATAGATGAAGAGAGAAGTAGTAGTAAGGTATAAAAAAAATCCCATACTAACTAAAGATGATGTGCCATATCCTGTAGCCACAGTTCATAATGCAGGGGTTGTTAAATATAAAGATAAGTATATTATATTATTTCGTTCCCACCTGCTAAATGGAAGGTCGATTATTGGAATGGCTAAAAGTGATGATGGTTATAATTTCAAAGTGGAATTGAAATCTTTTTTAACACCCTGTGAGGACAAGGAATCAATATTTTTCCAGTATGAGGAATATGGTGTAGAAGACCTCAGGATTAGTGAAATCAATGGTGAATATCTTTTAACCTATAGTTGCTATTCCAAATATGGAGTCAGGATAGCTCTGGCAAAAACTTGTGATTTCATAGAGATAGAAAGAGTCGCTCTTATAACCCAGGCAGATCTAAGGAATGTAGTTATATTTCCAGAAAAGATAGATGGACAGTATGTGAGGTTGGATAGGCCTCATTCAGAGATATCTAAATGGTCGATTTGGATATCGTACTCACCAGATTTGGTACATTGGGGAGAATCTAAATTAATAATGCAGCCCCATAAATACCACTGGGATGAGATGAAGATAGGTCCTGGAGCCACTTCCATAAAAACTGAAAAAGGATGGTTAAATATATACCATGGTATATTTAAAACCATGTCAGGATCTGTTTATAGACTTGGGGTAGCTCTTCATGATTTGGAGGATCCCTCTATTGTACTGGGAGTTTCAGATGAGTGGATCCTTCAGCCAGAAGATCCCTGGGAGGTGACTGGTTATGTGCCCAATGTAGTCTTTACTTGTGGAGCAGTGGGAAGGGGATGGGACACTGAAGATTTACTGGGGTGGAGCCGACAGTGTCATGTGTGTAGGAGAAGCTAGCATAAATAAGTTAATAGGCATGTGCATAAAGGAGGGCAGTTAAAATGGGAAAATTAAATGTAAAGAGGATAGAAAAGATATTTAGACCAGATCCATCAAGAGTAATTATAAAATCTCATATACCTTCAGATGCAGGGCGTATGAAGAGTATCATAGCACGGATTTTAAACTTATCGGAAGAGGAATCCGATAAGCTTTTGCAGAATACAATAGAAAACTTTTCAGGGAGGCATAAAAATATTTGGGATGCACTGGATAAGCACTATAACCGAATAAAAAAATATATTCCCTCAGGTCTAGAGATAAACGACATCAAAAGAGCCCTTCTAGGAGCTTATTTTTCTTTGGAATATTCAGTTCAATCAGCAGCTTTTTTTAATCCATCTATTGTGAAACATCCAGATCAAAGTCAAGTACCAGAAGGGAGTATGAGATTTATATTGAGCTTTAGATCGGTGGGAGAGGGACACATATCCTCTATAGAATTTAGGAGCGGAATAGTGGATGAAGAAGGTAAGTTTGAATTTGATGAGGTGAGTCCCTTTGTAGAAAGGGCAGTCGCTGTGAGTAATCCCATGTATGGAAAAGAAATATTCTTTTGTAAATTGGAGGAGATGCATGAAGACTGCAGTTCTTTATCGTACCTAAAAGAAGAACTGTCAGATGAATTTACTTTATCTGAACTCCGGGAACTTTTAAATTTGGCTTCAAAAAGAGATATTCGTGGTATCCAGGAGACCATGCTGTGGTTAGCGGAATCCAATTATGAGCTGCAGTTTAGAATAGATCAAAAATTATCTGAAAGGATTATATTCCCCCGTTCACAAAATGAAAGTAATGGAATAGAAGATGCAAGATTTGTAAGATTTGAATATGATGGTGGAGAGGTAGTTTATTACGCTACGTATACGGCCTATAATGGATTTAAAATTCTGCCTCAAATATTAGAAACCAAAGATTTTCTGAATTTTAAAGCTATAACATTAAATGGTGAGTATGCAGCCAACAAAGGGATGGCTCTTTTCCCCAAAAAAATCAATGGGAAATACATGGTAATCTCTAGAATTGACGGAGAAAACCTGTATACAATGTCTTCTGAAGACATTCATTTTTGGGAAACTTCAAATTTACTGAAACAACCGGAATATGATTGGGAATTGATACAGATTGGGAACTGCGGATCACCGATAGAAACAGATAGAGGATGGATAGTTTTGACTCACGGTGTAGGTCCCATGAGAAAATATTGCTTAGGGGCAATTCTCTTGGATCTAGAGGATCCAACAAAGGTAATAGGATCTAGGAGCCCATATTAGAACCGCTGGAGAGCGAAAGAAACGGTTATGTACCAAATGTAGTATACTCTTGTGGAGGAATCATCCATGGGGATAATTTGATTATTCCCTATGCAATGTCAGATACAAATTCAGGAATAGCCTTGGTTTCGGTAAAAGAATTACTGGATTCCATGCTAAATTAAGGAGGAAACATGATAGATAATATTATAAATGGACAAGAAAAAATAGGTGTTATAGGGAATTATCTTCCGAGACAGTGTGGGATAGCTACTTTTACAACAGATATGAGTAAGGCAATAGCCAATGAATTATGTGGAGAAAACAGATTAATAAATATAGTGATGAATGACAGGGAGGAAGGATATGACTATGCTACAGAGATAAAACTAACAATTTCAGAGGGGGCTAGGGAAGAATATATTAAAGTAGCCCATCATCTGAATGAGAATGAGTATAGAGCTGTAATTATTCAACATGAGTATGGGATTTACGGAGGTGCAGATGGAGAGTATATCATAGACTTAATGAAAAAATTAGAAATGCCTGTTTTAACCAACCTTCATACGGTACTCGAAAATCCAACTTTCGGTCAAAGAAAGGTTATGAATGCTCTGGCTAAATACTCTGAAAAACTATTGGTGATGAGTCAGAAAGCTTTTGATATATTGACGAGAGTATATGAAATTCCTAAAGAGATGATAGTTTTTATTCCTCATGGAATACCGGATACTATCTATGAAGAGCAGGGTATATATAACGATAGAATAGACCTGAAAGGAAAAGAAATTATTCTTACCTTTGGTCTTTTGAGTTCTGGAAAGGGCCTGGAAGTGATGATAGAAGCAATGCCTGCTATTGTGAAGAAAAATCCCAATGCAGTTTATTTAATCCTGGGAAAAACACATCCTCATATCCTAGAGAAAACAGGAGATGTATACAGGGAGAAATTAAAAGAGCAGATAAAGAGTTTGAATTTAGAAAAAAATATTATTTTTCATGATAAATTCGTGGAGTTAGATACCCTTGTAAGGTATATAAAGACATCCACTATATATTCTATTCCATATTTGAATAGGGAACAGATAACTTCTGGAACTTTAGCCTATGCTCTTGGATCAGGGGCAGCAGTGGTGTCTACGCCATTTTGGCATGCTGAGGAACTCCTGGCAGAGGGAAGAGGGGTATTGGTACCCTTTAGAGATTCAGAGAAATTAGCTAAAGAAATAAATATATTATTAGCAGATTCAGAGAGGCGTGAAGACATGAGAAGAAAGGTCTACGATTACGCCAGATCTATGATTTGGTCGGAAGTTGCTAAGAGTCACTTGAAGATCATAGTGGAGTGCAAAGGGGAAAAAAATAAACGAGAGGATGGAACAGTGTCAAGCAAGATATCTTATAAACTACCGGAGATAGATTTATCGCATCTAAAAATATTGACAGATGATACTGGAATACTCCAACATGCAAAATATACTATTCCAGACTTAACTCACGGGTATATTGTGTAGATGATAATGCCAGGGCACTAATCGCTACAGCGATGTATTACAACCTTAAAGGGAACAGGGGTATGTATCCTTTCATTAAAAAATATTTAGCTTTTTTAAATTATGCATTTGATGAAAAGACAAAGAGGTTTGCAAACTTCATGTCCTACGACAGAAGATGGCTAGAAAATATAGGAAGTGAGGATTCTCACGGAAGAGCTCTTTGGGCCCTTGGAGTTACAATTAAAAATATAGGGGATGGATTCATCCGTACTATGTCTATGGAGCTTTTCACAACTGCACTTTCTGTAGTATCAGAGTTTACTTCTCCTAGGGCTTTGGCCTTCACAGTGCTAAGCTTATTGGCGTATTTAGAAGTATATCCAGAAGACACAAAAAAAAGAGAAATGCAGAGGGCTTTAGCTGAAAAAATTCATACTTTATACAGGGATACAGCAACCAGCGACTGGCTTTGGTGTGAGGAGACCGCTACGTATTCCAATAGGATTTCACCTCATGCTTTAATATTAGCTGGGGAGCATATCGATGGTAAGGATATGTATAACACAGGAATTCAATCTTTGAAGTGGCTGATGGGAATTCAAACTGCTCCAGAGGGGCACCTTTCTGTAATAGGAAATGAGGGCTGGTTTCCCAGAGATAAAGAAAAATCTGCCTTTGGCCAGCAACCGGTGGAGGCTATGTGCTTACTCAATGCTTGCCTGCATGTATATAGAACTACAAATGACAAGTGGTGGCTAAATGAAGGCAGAAAATGTATGGCATGGTTTTTTGGAGGGCATGATCTGAAGACCCCTATATATAACTATGAAGATGGCGGGTGTGGAGATGGATTAGATTCTCATGGGGTGAGTAAAAATCAGGGTACGGAATCTACATTGGCTGGATTAATATCCTTAATTAACATCCATGAGGTAGTCGGTAAAAATTTTAAATAGAATCCACAAGATATAGGAACTCTCTACAAATGTACAATTCGATTAATAGACAGAAATTCAAACTACTAACCAATTTGCTTATATGTATAAGTAAATGGGTTAGTCCAAAAAATAAAGTTCCAATATATTAAAAACGAGAAGCAATAATTAAAAAAAGACCCCATTTGGGACCTTTAATTTTTGAAAATGTTTATAGTTATACTAAAAATTTTTATTAAGCATTTCACCTGTTTTATAATTAAAGCATTCAATTTTTAAATCAGGATATTTTTCTAAAAGGCTATCATAAGCTTTTAATGCTAACTCTTCTTTGTTAACTACTCTTTTTTCTGTTATAAAGGTTCCTTCTTCGGTTATTTTTTCAATTACTCTGATAATATAACCATTATTATTCTTTTTAGATCTATTCATGGCAGCACATCTCCTCTTTATTTATATTATATCACATATATCATAGATGTCATAAGCATTAAACGTTTTTTTAAAGAACTTAATGTTCTGTAAAAGGATAAAACTCTAAATTTTTTAGAAAAATTTAGAGTTGATTTTCTCTATAAACTTTTTTAGATTATACCTAATCACTGTTTTTGTTGAGTTTATACTTTCAGTATAAATACATAATCATCTGTTTATATTAATTTTAAAAAAACTTGAAAAGATTTATTAAATTAATATTATAAGTGGTTAATATTCATTTATTATATTGACATTTTTTATTAAATGGTGTATGTTTAGATAGAAATTACACAATAATAATAAAAAGGAGTTATTAATATGAATGTTCATAGTAAATCAAATTTGATTTATAAACATTATTCATGGAAAATTTTTGAAGAAAAAAACCCTAAGATAACAGGTAAATTGGATTCTACAATATTTAATAAAAATGAAGGGTACGAGATGTTGTATCTTATCAAAAAAATGACAGAGATATGGCAATTAGATGATAGAGACAGTAGAAGAAAAATAGAGAAAATAATTTATAAAACTTTGCCAGCAGACAAAAAAGAACAGGAAGAGGTAAAAAACTGGGTACGTGATAATTGGGATTATTATTAAATGATTACTAAGAATCATAGTGGATAAAAAAGTTTGAATTTCAAACATAGTGTTGTTATTCTCCCACCGTCTATGATTTCTAATTTAAACAACTTTTAAACTCTTTCTTTCATATAATTTCATCATCAATATTAAAAATAAAAAAACCATGAAATAGACACTTTTTTATGTGTGCCCAGTTTTATGGTTTTAGATTTAATAATCTGATTTTTTCCCTTTTGCGATAGCATTAGGTAAATAAACTAATGCTATATCTCCATTCCAAAAAAACGCTAATAAAGTAATAAAGGCAAAGAACACAACTTAGTTGTATAATCATTTGAAATTGATTACACGCTACTATCTTAACAACTTTATAAATTTCTCAAAACATCCTTTAGATTGTCTTTTGCGATTACTCTAGTATGTAAAATTTTGAGTGATTTCAAATTTCTTATACTTAGCGGAACATCTTTTTTAGATAATTTTTCCAAGACTTCAATGTTTTCAAATTCATCATCATTTTCTATATCAAACGCTTTCAAAATGTTAGAAGAAAATTTATAGATATTAGCGGTAGAAAGAACAACTGTTTTACGTGACTTATTTTTTAAAGCTGCTTTCATGGCAACTGAAGTATGGGGATCTATCATATAGTTATTTTTATCAAATGTATTATAGATAGATTCTAAGCATTCTTCTTCAGTGCTATAATCCGCACCAATAATTTCTTGAATTTTTTTTAGAGATACCGCATCTAATTTTAATATCCCTGTCTTTTCGAATTCACTGTAGAGTTTGTTTAAAACTTTACCATCTTCTAATATATGATATATCAGTCTTTCTAAATTAGAAGATACTAAAATATCCATAGATGGACTCATAGTTTTGAAAAATTCCCTCTGTTTATTATAGACTCCTGTTTTGAAAAATTCATATAATACATTGTTTTTATTGGAGGCACAGATCAATTTTCCCACAGGGAGCCCCATTTTTTTAGCATAATATCCAGCCAGAATATCTCCAAAGTTCCCACTAGGTACGGAAAAATCTACCAGTTCTCCCAGAGTGATTTCATCATCTCTCAACAGCTGAAGGTATGCCTTAAAATAATAGATTATCTGGGGGAGGAGTCTCCCAAGATTAATTGAATTAGCAGAAGAAAGTTTAAATTTATCCAAGGATAGATTTAATTCTTCATCTAAAAATATATTTTTAACAGCAGTTTGGCAGTCATCAAAATTTCCATTAACTCCTACTACCTCTACATTTTTTCCTTCAGATGTTATCATTTGAAGTCTCTGTACATCACTTACTCCATCAGCGGGGTAAAATACAACTACCTTTACACCTTTCAGATCTTTAAATCCTTCTAGTGCAGCTTTTCCTGTGTCACCAGATGTAGCAACTAGTATTAGGCTATCTTTTTTAGCATTATTTTTTTCCCTTGCTTGGGTAAATAAACGGGGCATAATTTGAAGAGCCATGTCTTTAAATGCTAGAGTAGGTCCATGCCAGAGTTCTAATACATAGACTCCGTTTTTTAATTTCACTACTGGAGTTTTTTCCGGATGGGAAAATGTTTCATCATAGACTCCTATACACTCTTTTAACTCCTCCTCACTATAATCCGTAAGATACCTTTTCAGTATATTTAAAGCTATCTCCTCATATCCACTCTGTTTCATCTCTCCAATTTTTTTCAAAGAGATTCTAGGAAAAATTTTAGGGACAAAAAGACCACGGTCATTACAGAGTCCTTTTTCAATGGCCTGGGAGGCTGTATATTCTTCAGTATTCCCACGAGTACTAATATATCTCATTCGTTTCCTCCTCAAGTAAGATTAAAAGATCTTTGTAAGACTTAACTTCCATATTTGTACCGCTGTTGTCTTCTATACAAAATTTATTTATTCTTAAAAAAATAAAAGTAAGAGCCATCTTTAAAACCATTTTTTTCAATAGCCTTTTTTCTTCTAGAATTAATTTTCGTTCCCCTTCATATGAATTTAAAAATATTTTTATAAGGCTATTTTCTTTATCTTTACTAAATTCTTTAATTTTGATCCAAAAATTTATCACAATAGCTAGATCGATAATAAGCGGAGCTTTTATACAATCATTAAAATCTATCAATGATAATTTTTCTCCCATGAAGACATTGTCTGGGAATATATCGTTATGAACAATCCCCTTTGGAAGGGCTGAAAAATCTATCTTTTTTACCTCTTTGTATCTTCCCATGATTAAATCATGATCTTCTTTCAAAATGGTTTTCAAATCAACTTTTGAGATCTTCTCATGAAAAAAATCTAAATCTATTTTTCTAGTTCTTTCAATAGACCTGTCCTTAGACAGATTGTGTAACCTTCCCAATGTAGAGCCAATTTTTTTTAAGACATCACAATCAATATTACTTACCTTATCTCCAGGAATAAAATTGAATAGACATCCCATTTTTTCTTTAATAAACATATGGTTTTTACCCAGATTATTTATAGATGCCTGGGGGCATGAAATATCATTTTTATTTAAAAAACTTAAAAGTTCCAGTTCTTTTAACTCTTCATTAGTATTTCGTCTCCCCTCTAAAAGTCTAAATATATATTTTTTATCCCGGTCTTTAATTAGATAATTTGTGTTCAGAATTCCCTCTGGGATTTCAATAAAATCAGCATCTTTACCCAGATTATAAAGGACTCTGATATCTTCTTTGTGCTCATTAGTTAAGTTAGTATATACAGCCATAAGATCTCCTATTCAAATAGTTCACGATGAAAAATAGCATTGGCATTATTTAATTTATTTTGGGATATAACATAGGACACACTTGTTTGATTGGAAGTGATTGAATCGATACTTATATCATTTAAATTTAAAATTTTAGTCAATTTTATAGGGATATTATTGGATCCGATTCCAAGCCCGATCACAGAGATCATACCCAAATTATCATTTATCTCTAGAGAATATCCATCTTTTTTTAAAACTTTGTAAAATCTTAGTGCTTCTTCTTTTTCAATTAGAATTGAAAATTTAGAATTTTCCAACTGTTGAAGTGATTTTACATTGATGTGATTTTCTTCCAGACGCTCGACAAGTTCATCCATATTTTTAAAGTTTACTTTTAAATTTGCTAGATTATTGATATTTGAGATTCCTCTTACAACTGAATTTTCCATAGTTTTCTCCTTTTTAATCCAAGTTCCTTCTTCCCATGTAAAAGCTGAACGTAGGTGGATGGGTATCTCATATTTAGACGCTAATTCTACACTCCTACAGTGCAAAACTTTAGACCCCTTATCAGCCATTTCAATCATTTCATCAAAAGAAATATTTTTAATTTTTTTGGCATTTTTTATAATTCTAGGATCCGAAGTATAGACTCCGTCTACATCTGTATAGATCTCAACTTTATTGGCATTGACTGCTGCTCCAATGGCCACTGCGCTGGTGTCACTTCCTCCCCTTCCCAGAGTAGTTATATTTCCTTCATTGTCTACTCCTTGAAACCCAGTCACAATAACTATATAGTCATTGTTTAAATTTTCTAGGATTTTTTCGGGTGAAATATTTAAAATCTTAGCATTATTATGTTCTCCATCTGTTTTTAACTGTAGCTGTGAGGCATTAAATGACACAGCCTTTTCTCCAAGTTCCTTAATTCCCATGGCAAGTAAGGCTGCAGAAATCTGTTCCCCCACCGAAAGGAGCATATCTAACTCTCTCCCCTTTGGATTGGTATTCACCTCTTTGGCTTCATTTATAAGGGAGTCAGTCATCCCACCAGGAGCTGATACAATGACTATCATCCTATTGCCTTCATTTTTATTTTTGACTACCCATTTGGCCACTTCACGGAGTCTTTCGCTTCCCTTTAGACTTGTCCCACCAAATTTCTGAACGACTATCATAGTTATTCCCCCAATTTGATCTTATAGATGTCGGAAATTACTGCAGTGGCTGTAGCATCTCCTCCGGCTCCTTCACCGTAAAAAATAGTTTTCCCAGTATAATTCCCATCTAATTCCACGGCATTATATACCCCGTTTACACTATAGAATAGCTCATCATTTTTTATAGTTACAGGAGCTACTCTTATATTTAATTCTTTCCCGTCAAAATTTGCTTCCCCCAGTAATTTGTATCTTAACCCCTGAGATTTAGCTACTTCAATATCATCTTTAGTCAGTTTATCAATTCCAACAATGGAAATTTCAGAAAATTCTTTTAACTCTCCCCAAGCAAGATGAGCTAAGATACTGATCTTGTGGGCTGTATCAATTCCTTTGATATCAAATGTTGGATCAGCTTCGGCATATCCCTTAAGTTTGGCATCTTCCAAAGCCTCTGAATAAGTCAACCCCTCCTCCATCTTCGACAACATGTAGTTGCATGTTCCATTTAAAATTCCACGGATACTTTTAAAGTCATTCACAAATAAATTTTCTTTTATAGGTGAAAGAATCGGTATTCCTCCTCCTACAGAAGCTTCATATTGTAATTTCACACAGTTTTTTTCAGCCAGTGAAAATAATTCCTTCCCATGAATAGCCAAAAGGTGTTTATTTGCAGTGACTAGATTTTTTTTTGAATTCAGAGTTTTTTTAGAAATTTCGTATGCAGCACCCACTCCTCCAATCAGTTCAACAACCGTATCGATCCTATGATCATTCAGAACCTCTTTATAGTCATCTGTAAAATCATATCCCACAAGATCATTATTTTTTCTATCACAAATTTTAATTATCTCTATATCTCCAATTTCCTTATTTTTTCTCTCTTTTTCACCTGATAAGATCTTTAAAACACTAGCTCCAACTGTTCCAAGACCAATGATTCCTATTTTCATAAATTTCCTCCTTTATCTCCAGCAACTAATAATTCTGCAATTTGAACTGTATTTGTAACCGCACCCTTTCTTATATTATCAGCAACTACCCATAAGTTTACGCCATTTTCTACACTCTCATCTCTCCGAACCCTTCCTACGAATACCTCATCTTTTCCCTTTGAATTAATTGCCATTGGATAGATATTTTCTTTTATATTATCTTCTACAACGAGTCCCCTTACACTAGCAAGATCTTTCCTTACCTGCTCTATATCAAATTCCTTTTCAAATTCAATATTCATAGATACACTGTGGGAATGTAGTACGGGCACTCGAACACAAGTAGCTGTTACCCTGATATCTTTATTTAATATTTTTTTAGTTTCATCTATCATCTTTTGTTCCTCTTTTGTATTGCCGTTGTCTAGAAATACATCTATATGGGGCAGGCAGTTACCAGCTATGGGATGTGGATAGTTTTCAGGAGGCATTCCTTTCAATCCATTTTCTAAATCTTTAATTCCTGCAAATCCAGAACCGGATACTGCCTGATAGGTGGAATATACAATTCTTTTAATTCTATATTTTTCATCTAAAATTTTAAGAGGCACTACAGACTGTATGGTTGAACAGTTAGGGTTTGCTATAATTCCGTTGTGATTAAATGCCTCTTCTGGATTAACTTCAGGGACAATGAGTGGAACACCTTCAACCATCCTGAAAGCACTACTGTTATCAATTACAACAACACCCTTTGAGGCCGCTATAGGTGAATACTTCTTTGATGTCTCTCCTCCTGCGGAAAAAAGTGCAAGGTCGATCTCTTTATCAAAAGAATTTTCATTTAATTCCTCAACTACTATATCTTGCCTTCTATAGCTTACTATTTTTCCTGCACTTCTAGAAGATGCCATTAGGTATAAATTTTTAATGGTAAACTCTCTTTCCTCTAAAACTTTTAAAAAAGTTTGCCCTACTAAACCTGTAGCTCCTACAATTGCGATATTATATTTTTTCATGATGATTCCTCCAAATTGTAAAAAAAAAGTCTATTTAGATAAAAATTCTAAATAGACTTATAAAAACCCTATATTAGAAGCATCTCTTGTTTGAATAACTAAAAGAGGTCTGCTTCAATTTTTCGAAAGCAAACTTAGGTTAGGGTTATTATGGTTGTCATCATATTTTTTATAAACATAGTTTCCTCTCCTTGTACATTTTTTAGAACTGTTGTCCACTAGCGGTGGAATTAAAATATAGTACTAAAAATTTCTTAATAAGTCAAGTATTTTTTAACTTCAATTTACATATTGTTCATTTATTCAAACTTATAGTATCTTTGCAATGGCTCTTACTGGAGATCCATCTAGACCTTTTATCTTTAGCGGTATAATATACAATTCAAAATTTTTATCGATCAATTTTTTTAGATTTTTTAGATTTTCTATAATTACCAAATCTTTTTTCAATAAGATATGATGGACATCAAAATTTACACTTTCCATAGGATCTATAGAAATAGCATCTATGCCTATGCCTTTCAAATTAAATTCCACAAGATATTTAGCTGCTTCTATAGTAAGGGTTGGGAATCCATTAAAATATTTTTTTCCCCCCAAATATTATCCCAACCAGAATAAAATAATACAAAAGAAGCTTCTTTTATCTGAAATTCAAATTTCTTTAGATAGTTTAAATTTATTAAATCATCTGATTCCAAAGGAATTACAACTCCTTTTCCTACAAATTTTTCAACAGGAAAATCACTGAGTGAATTCCCATCCTCTATCATATGAGCGGGAGCATCTATATGAGTTCCCGTATGAGAGTACATGGTCAATAGTTTTTCAGCAAACCCATCTTTTTTTATTGTATTTTTTTGAATAAATTTAGGTGGTTCTGTCCCCGGGAAAACAGGCATTTTTTCATCTATAATATGTGTTAAATCTATTATTTTCATTCTTCCTCCTATTATTATTTTAATAAGTTTATCTATTCTACCTATAAAATGTTTTATCTGAATATATCTATTTAAGTATACTTTATATTCTTTTTTTTCAAAGAAATTAATAGAATTTACCTCTGTCTTTCCCCTAAGAGATAACTAAAAAAGATCTCGATTTAATCTAGGTTTTTTTACTATTTTGCCTCTCATGGTATTTAATGGGAAGGTTATCTGTATAGTCGACCCTTCTCCCTTCCCGAGGTGGACTATGACTTCATTGAAAAATTCTATAGAATCTCCAGCGATCTCATATCCATTGTCCTTTATATATCTAAAAAGCTTTTCATAACTTTCTTCTACAGTATCCCATGTATCCTTATGTACTATAGAGGCAAACCATCCTCCCTCTATCTTTAGGCTGTTTTTATGGCTGCAAGAAGTAAGAGTAAAAAAACCAAGAGTTTCTACTTCCATTGTATTTCCTAAAATGATATTCTCCTTTGAAACTCTTGCAAAATATTTATCTCCCTGTATATCGATATCCTTTCTTATATTTAATAACTGATGTTTCGCGGTATATTTTTTTCTAAAAAAGAAATATACTCCTAGTAATAACATTTAAAGGAGTAGCTTTTATGAAGGCGATGAGTCTTGTCAAGCACACCACCACATATTTTCAAGGAAAACTTCATTTGCAGTAAAATAATTTAATACTTTTCGCGGTCTATTTCTAATTCTTTCTACAGTTCTTTCGAACTCATCATCTGGTATTTCTGAAAAAACTGTTCCCTTTGGATATGTTTGTCTCAACACTCCATTAAAATTTTCATTGCTACCTTTTTCCCACGGCGAATAAAGATTACAGAAGTAAACATCAACATTCAAGTTTTTTTTTATTTCTTTAAATCCTGCAAATTCCTTCCCATTATCCACTGTGATTGTCTTTAAATATTCTGCTGGTATTTTCTTTTTCAGTCGTTTAAAAGCTTCAATTATACTCTTGGAACTTTTATCTTCAACCTTCTCTACGAAAGAGTATCTACTTAACCGATCTACTAATGTTAATAATCCACCTTTTCTCCCCTTACTAATAACTAAATCACCTTCCCAGTGACCGATTTCAATTCTAAA
>NZ_JBAHZY010000141.1:0-11031 GCF_037132775.1 Psychrilyobacter sp. | reverse complement strand
ACTAGCTTACTAAAATATATCAGGGTAGGGCTTACCCGTAGAGCTTGGTAAATATGAGTTAGTTCTTAATAACTCACTTCCCAAGAAGCCCCCTCATCAAGCCGTTTTCATAGGGCTAGGTGGGGGAGTATGTCACCTTCTTCTTTTCAATATTTAAACCAGCTCCTCCAACCTTCACCGCTATTATTTCATGATTATAAATTATTAAGTCAGCTAAAATATTCGAAGGTTTCTCCATAGAATATCCCTGTTCAAAAACTAAATTTTTTATATTTTTTTCAGGAACAACCCCATACTTATATAGATAACAGCTAAGTGCTCCATTGGATGTACCTGTTGCAGCCTCTTCTGGAATATCATATAAGGGTGCAAAATTTCTACAGTGAGCAGTCGAATTATATTTTGTTTCCAATGTAAAAATATGGTACCCGATAACATCATATTTCTTACTAACATGAGAAATTTTATCAAAATTTGGTTTTATATCACTTAATGTTTTCAATGATTTAATCGGAATTAAAATATCCTTTAATCCTGTCGATACAATTTGAATAGGAATATTATCCATAATGTCAGCTTCTTCAATATTTAATGTATCAGCTATTTCTTTTTTATCTAACGTTTCATAAAATTCAGGTTTACACTGGTTCATATAAATAATACCATCATCTCTGCATTCTACCTTTAAAATTCCAGCTTTTGTTTCCTGTGTATAATCTCCTACCTCAATAATACCATTATTTGCTAGTAAATAAAAAACTGCCACAGTAGCATGTCCACATAGATCCACCTCCCCATCAGGAGTAAAGAAAATAACCTTATAATCTGCATTATCTGAACTCTGAACAAATGCTGTTTCCGAAAACCCCACTTTTTTGGCAATTTTTTGCATCTCATCTGCCGATAAACAATCAGCATCTAAAACAACCCCGGCAGGATTCCCGCCATTAGCTGTCACAGCAAAAACATCCAATGTATAAACTTCTATTTCCATCTATTTTTCTCCTATTTTTTAAAGTTTTATTTTCTGTTTTTTTATCCTTCTAAGTCCCTGTATTAATTTATCTCCCACTTCTTTGGTTGCTTTTATATCGGCCAGACTGTTGTGGGCATTACTCAGCTCCACTCCCATAATTTTACATATAGTTTCCAACTTATGATTCTCTAACTTAGGTACTACCTCTGCTATTTCTAATGCCGTATATATACTGAGGGTATCAAATACCTGTTTATAGTTAAGAAAACTTCCCAGATAATTATCATTATTGCTCTTAAAAAATCTGTTCAGTACATCTATATCAAATTTTACATTCTGCCCAGCAATGATAAATTTATCCTCTTTATTAAATTTATCAATATATTTTGAAAAAATTTCTACTAATTCCTCATATGCTTTTTTAGGAGGTTGAAAACTATCTAATTTTTCACGGCTCATCCCTGTCACTTCCAAAGCCTGCTCCGATATATCCGCTCCCTCATGGGGGTGGCAAAAGATATCAAACTCTTCTACTTCTACACCGTCTATCTCTATCACTCCTGATATTTGAAACATAGCACTGTTTTCTGTTAATCCGGTTGTTTCCGTATCATACCATAGTATTTTCATCTTCTCTCCTTTGGATCCTCTATATAATACAGTAATTTTTGACCTAAAAAAGGCTCACCTGTGAGCCTTTAAGGTCCACCCATGAGCCTCTAGAGCTCACAGGTAGACCTTTTCACCCATCTCAAACCCAATGTTTCCAATGGTTACAATGGGTCTCTCATTTCGATTTTAACACTTTGACAGGTACAATCACAAGGGCACTCTCCTGGAAGCCCTCAGAAGGTAAATGAGCCATTATTTGGAAGGAATTCATAATCCGATACTTTCTCTATCCACAAACACTTTCTATTTAATAAAAATTAGAAAATTCATAGTATTTATTGTCAGAAAGAGATATTTTTCTTAAATTATAGAGGTAAACTAAGTGAGCCATAGCTTCTCCTGTGGCAAACCACCTTTGAACATGGGGGAGATCGTCCCAGTTTGTAAACTTAATATCCCATTTCATTTGAGAAGCTATCTCGTATGGAGATTGTAAACTTTTTTTAGATAAAATTTCTTCTACTTCTACTATTCTTTCACGGTGATGATCTAATAATTCATCTATTCTTCTATGACAATGATCAAAGAGTTTTCTATGGGATGGAAAAACCTTGTCTACATTTAATTTTTTAATCTTTTCTAAACTGTTTATATAATCATTAAGAGCATTGTTTTCCATGGACCATACAGATATATTAGGAGTTATTCTCTCTAAAATATGATCTCCGGAAAATAGAAGTCTATGATTTTTTTCGTAGAGACACATTATCCCTTTGGTGTGTCCCGGAGTAAATATACATTGAAGTGAATATTCCCCTATTTGAATTATCTCTGCATCTTCTACATAGGAAAACTCTATATCATGAGTATTATTAAATTTAAATCCCGGATGTCTGTCAAAATATTCATCTAAATTTTCTGGGAATCCAAGCTTTTCAGCTCCTATAAATTTATTTTTCCAACTGTTAAAATCACGAAGAGTATTTATATCTAAAGCATCTTTTTTACTGCAATAAACCCTTCTTCCTTTCTTTATAAAATCCGACACTAAACCCGAATGGTCACTGTGAAGATGAGTAACAAAAATATCAGTGTTATCCATGGATATCCCTATTTTTTCCAAACCTTGAGACAGAGCATCTTTGCATTCCTGACGATTAAATCCGGTGTCTATAAGAAGATTTTTTTTATCTCCTACAATAACATAAGCATTTAAAAATTTTAAAGGACTTTTGGGAAGGGGTACCTCTATCTTCCAAATATTTTTATAAACTTCTTCTACCATTTTTCCCTCCTGTTGGTACATTTATATACATAGTATTTATATTTAATTAACTTTTATCACCATACTTCACTTACAAAAAATTTTAAAACCGAAGTTTAAGTCATAAAAAAAGATATTTTAAATTTACCGTTAATATAATACTAATAAATTTTGCTTTTCTTTTAAAATAGATTTATAATTAATTATTTTATAACATTAATTAGGAGTGTGATCGTAAATGAATTCAATTTCAATATTATCTTTAATCGTTGCTGCCTTAGCAGTATTTATTGGTCCTGTTTTTTCGGCTCGAAGCACAAAATATTCAATGCTTGGTTCAATGCGGCAAAAATGGATAAATGATTTAAGAGCTCTTATTTCTGAAATCTCAAGTACTTGTCTCCACTATTTTCAATCAGGTTATGAAGATCGAACTGAAAAAGAATATCAACACATTACATATTTAGAATATCAAATCATCTTTATGATTAATCCAAACGAAGTAGATCACCAAGAACTTATGAAAGCTATTCGTGACATGATTAGTGCATTAGAAAGCGGTAATCAAGGAAATTCTAAATTCATAGTTTCTCATAAAAAACTAGTGAAATGTGGCAGAACTGTCTTAAAAAAAGAATGGAATACTATCAAAAATTCATAAAAATAACTTCTTTTAATCTCTCACCTCTACCTCGGTCCCTCTTTAAAAAAAGAGGGACCATAAGAAGGAGGAGTTAATTATCCCTTCTCCCTCTCCGCTATCTCCTTCAACACCCTCTTTATATCCTGAGCTCTCTCTTTTTTACATACTAGGAGTACATCTTTAGTTTCTACTATCACTATATCTTCTACCCCTATTGTAGCTATTATTTTTTTCGTTCCTATTATTATATTATTCTTACTCCCAATCTCAATGAGCTCATTGGCTCTATTCACAGTTCCATTTTCATTGTGTTCCAGCACCTCATCCAGAGCAGGGTAGCTCCCCACATCATTCCATCCAAAATCTACAGGTATGACCTGAATATTCTGTGCTTTTTCCATGATTCCAAAATCTATAGAGATCTTCTCAAACTTCTCAAATAAAGTTTTAAGCTCCTCAGTTTCAACTACTATCTCTAATTTTTTATCCTTTAGCTTAGAGATCTTATTAAAAATTTTAAAATGTTTCGGCATATATTTTTCAAAGGACTCCATGATCATATCGATTCCTATGACAAACATCCCACTGTTCCAGAGGTAGTTCCCCGCTTCTACATATTCCTCGGCTCTCTCTAAATTTGGTTTTTCCCAAAATCTTATTGCCTTACTGGGTTCTCCTATATAGGCTTCTTTCACCTCTATGTAGCCGTATCCTGTCTCAGGCTTATTGGGTTTTATTCCCAATGTAATGATGGAGTTGGTTTCTTCCGCTATCTCACTGGCTCCCACTATTCTTTTTCTGAAATTATCCTCATTTTTTATGATATGATCCGAAGCTAGCACCACCATGGTAATTTCTTCATCCTTTAATTTTTCCTTTATTTTAACTGCTCCATATCCAATAGCTGCAGCAGTATCCTTGAATGCTAGTTCAACAATTATATTTTCATATGGCAAATCTGGCAGTTCCATTCTTATCGCTTCTGCTTGAATAGCATTCGTTCCTATAAATATTTTATCTGCTGATATGATAGGCAGTATTCGATCTACCGTCATCCTAATTAAACTTCTATTCTCATCTATTAATTTCAATAATTGCTTGGGTCTTTCCTTGGTTGATAGGGGCCAAAATCTTTCCCCAGATCCTCCTGCCATTATAAATGCTGCTAACATAATATCATCACTCCTATTTTTCATTTCTTAATCTTTCTAATCAGTAAGATAAAATTTTTATAGTTGTTTCACAAAATTCTTATTTTCGACACAATTTTTCTTAGATCTTTTCTGAGTGAATATTGGCGTTTATTGGTGGCTAAGTTTTTAGTTTTTTGCCACGAATTATACAAATAGCTTTAATACTAATAGTATATACTAAATACTTGAAAAATATGATATAATATTACGAATAAAAAAATTATTTTTTATAATTGGATATAGATATTTAATCATAATTTTCTGTTGAACTTATAAAAATTTGGAGGTTAATAAATGATATCAACTAGTGGTTTAGGACTTATGTTCCCTGGAAAAAAATTATTTGACGATGTAAGCGTCAAGTTTACACCTGGTAACTGTTATGGGCTTATTGGAGCTAACGGTGCTGGAAAATCTACATTCTTAAAAATTTTGGCTGGTGAAATCGATGCCAGTGAGGGAGATGTTATCTTAGGACACAGAGAAAGATTATCTTTCTTACAACAAGACCATTTCGCTCACGCTGATGAAGTTGCTTTAAGTGTAGTAATGATGGGACATAAAGAATTGTTCGCTATCAAAAAAGAGCAAGAGGAACTATATGCAAAACCTGATGCTACAGATGAAGACTATGCAAAAGCTGGGGATTTAACCGATAGAATAGAGGAGTTAGATGGTTGGTCTGCTGAAACTAATGCTGAAAAATTACTTACAGGATTAGGAGTAGACCCTTCAATTCACTATAGAGTGATGAATGAACTTACAGAACCTGAAAGAGTTAAGATCCTTTTAGCACAGGCGTTATTTGGTGATCCAGATGTACTTTTATTAGACGAACCTACAAATGGTTTGGATATCCATGCTATCAACTGGTTAGAGAATTTTCTATCAAACTTTAACGCAACTGTTATCGTAGTATCACATGACAGACATTTCTTAAATAAGGTATGTACTCATATTGCTGATATCGACTACGGTAAAATTAAGATGTTCGTAGGAAACTATGATTTCTGGTACGAATCAAGTCAAATTGTCTTAGAATTAATGAGAAATAAAAATAAAAAATTAGAGCAAAAAAGAGAAGAATTACAGACCTTCATCGCTAGATTCAGTGCCAATGCTTCAAAGTCAAATCAAGCAACAGCAAGAAAAAAAATGTTGGAAAACTTAAAGTTTGAAGACATGCAGGTTTCAAATAGAAAATATCCATTCATCGAATTCAAAGCTGAAAGAGACGCTGGAAACAACATGTTAAAGATTGAAAATATAACTAAAACTATCGACGGAGTAAAGGTATTAGACAATATCTCATTCACTATCGACACTGGAAATAAGGTAGTACTTTTAGCTAAAAATGATATCGTTAAAACAACACTTATCAAGATCTTAGCTGGAGAGATGGAGCCTGATTCAGGTAGCATCACTTGGGGAGTAACAACTTCTTTAGGTTATATGCCTAGAGATAACTCTAAGTATTTCGCAGCAGATAGTGGAACTGACCTTATCGACTGGTTAAGACCATACTCATCTGATCCTCACGAGAGTTTCATCAGAGGATTCTTAGGAAGAATGTTATTTGGTGGAGAAGATTCTCAGAAAAAACCTAGTGTTCTTTCTGGAGGAGAAAAAGTAAGATGTATGTTATCTAAAACAATGATGACAGGAGCTAACGTTTACTTATTCGACAATCCTACAGACCATTTAGATCTTGAATCTATCACTTCACTCAATAAAGCATTGGTTAAATTCAATGGAACTGTGATATTTGCTGCTCATGACCATGAGTTCATCCATACTGTAGCCAATAGAATTATCGAGATAACTCCTAACGGAGTCATCGATAAGTTGATGGACTTTGATGAATATATCAAAGATGAAGGTGTAGAAGCTAGACTTGCAGAGATGTATAGCTAAAATAAAAAGCTGAGGCTAGCCTCAGCTTTTTTTATTTACTCAAAAATTCCTAATTTCTTACAGATACCAGTATATACTCTGAGTCCATTTTCTAATACCTTTTCATCGAAATTAAATTTGGAATTATGCAGTGATTCTACATATCCAAGTTTCTCATTTTTAGTTCCTACAAAGAAGAAAAGTCCCCTTGTTATTTCTTGATAAAATCCAAAATCTTCAGCTAACATCTCTGGATCTATCTCTTCAAATTTTAGCTTTTCATCTCCTCTGACAACATCTTCTAGAACACTATAATATTTCTTGTCATTTATGACAGGCGGATATCCTTCGGCCAGTTCTATCTCTATTTCAACTCCATAACTGAGCTCCATTCCACGGGCTATATCTCTTATTTTACTAGTTATAAAATTAAAGGTTTCTGTGGAAGATGCCCTTATGGTTCCCTCCATTCGAGTCATTTCCGGAATGATATTTCTTATGGTTCCCCCATCTATCTTACCTATGGCAATTATAGTAGGATCAAAGGGAGCTACAAATTTTGATGTAATAAGATTAAATCCTTCCAGCATCTTTCCAGCTACCTGGATGGAATCTATTCCTAAATGAGGTTGTCCCCCATGACCGCTTTTCCCTTTGATAACTATATTTATCTCTGCTGCTTTAGCCATGAATCCCCCTGCTTTACAGCCAATTATACCCTCTTCCAACTTGGGAAAAAGGTGAAGACCAAAAATTCCTTTGACATTATATTTTTCTAAAATTCCACTTTTTACAATATTTTTTGCTCCTCCTGGACCTTCCTCAGCAGGTTGAAAAATTAAAAGAATATTCTTTTTTAACTTTTTATCCTTTAAATAATCCATAAATCCTAACAGAGTAGCCATGTGTCCATCATGTCCACAGGCATGCATAAACCCTTTATGTTTAGAGCTATAAGTTGCACCAGTTTCCTCTAAAATAGGTAACCCATCTATATCTGTTCTGAATCCATAAGTTTCTTCAGAACCTCCGTCTAAATACACATAAATTCCCGTTTCACAAATTATCTTAGGTTCATACCCCATCTTCTTTATTTCTTCCAATAAATAAGCCTGGGTTTTTTTTTCCATATATCCTAATTCCGGAATTTCATGTAATTTTCTTCTATATTTTTTCATATTATCTAATATTTTTTCCATTTTATCCTCCTCAAAAACGAATTATCTATATCGCTTTTTTAATAATTTACCCTTAATTAAAAGTAAACCTTATTTTTTTGATTTTTAAAAATATATATTTTATATATAAAACATATAAAATACGAAAGAATAAATTATTCATTCGTATTATTTATAATAAGTATATATTATATATATTTTTATTATCTTCATATTTAATGATATACTTACTTCAAATAATAATAAATAGAGGTCGCAAATACAAATAGTAAATACAGGGAGAAGGCATTCTTAGAACTGTTTTGAAAGGGGTAATTGCCGAAGTATAAATTTTGCAAGAGTTTATGCTGGGGATATGGATAAAATCTGTATAACTGTCATTATCATAATTAGGTAATGGGGTGCTATTTGAAGTCATAGATTTATCTTTTATCTTGTTTTTTGATTTGGATATAATTTTTACTCTTCAGTAGTTCTCACTACTGGAGAGTTTTTTTTAGGAGGAAATAAACATGATCGTTGTACACAAATATGGGGGAAGCTCACTAGCTGACTTAGACAAAATAAAAAAAATAGCCTCCCACATATCAAAATTAAGTGATGCAGGAGAAAAGATTGTTATAGTCGCTTCTGCCATGGGTAAAACCACAAATAAATTAATAGAGATGGCTAAAGAAATTTCTGATACACCAAATATAAGGGAACTAGACAGTCTTATGGCTACAGGTGAACAACAAACTGTTGCTTTATTATCTATGGCATTAAATGAACTAGGTAAAAAATCTATATCTCTTACAGGAGCTCAAGCTGGGATAACTACTATAGGTAACCATACTAAAAGTAAGATTAAGAGTGTCGATCCTAAGATCATAATTTCTCATTTAAATAAAGGAAAAATAGTCATTGTGGCTGGATTTCAGGGCATAAACCAAAAAGGAGATATCACTACCTTAGGCAGAGGAGGATCGGACACTAGTGCTGTGGCTCTGGCTGCCAGTTTAGGAGTAAAATGTGAGATCTATACAGATGTAGATGGAATCTATAGCATCGATCCTAGAGTATATCCACAGGCTAAAAAAATTCAAAAGATATCTTACGAGGAGATGATGGAAATGGCAAATTTAGGAGCTGGTATCATGGAAACAAGAGCTGTAGAATTAGGGAAAAAATATAATGTTCCTATCTATGTAGGAGAAAGTTTAAGAGCTCATGATGGTACTCTTATATTAGATCAAAATGAAATTATGGAAGATAAACCTATTACAGGAATTACCTTAAATGAAGATATTTTTATGGTTAATGTTCAGCATCTTCCTTATTCAGAAAACTTAGTAGCAAATATTTTTAACACATTGGGTAAATATGAACTCAACGTCGATATGATCAGTCAAAACATTACTACTTCAGGTACTTTAGATCTTTCTTTTAGCTGTTTCAAAAGAGAAGAATCACTTTTAAAGCAAGCTATCGATGAACTACAAAATAAATTTCCTGAAATTTCTATAGAAATAAAGTCTGATTTAATAATGATTTCATTGGTTGGAATTGGAATGGTTAGTCATTCTGGAGTAGCTGCTAAAGTATTCAATACCCTAGCGGCAAATAAAGTTCCTTTTTACCATATAACTACCTCTGAGATCAGTATCTCATGTACGATCTCTAAAGATCATAAAAAACTCGCCACTCAGATGTTAGCTAAAGAATTTAATCTATAATAAGTATATAATTGAAAAATTTATTTAGGAGGAGATCATGAAAAAATATAACATTGCCATTGTAGGAGCTACTGGATTAGTGGGTCAAACTTTTTTACAGGTATTAGAAGAAAGAGACTTTCCAATTAAAAATTTATACTTAATGGCATCTTCTAGAAGTGCAGGAAAGATCTTAAACTACAGAGGACAAGATCTAGTTGTTGAAGAATTAAATGAAAATTCATTTGATAAAAATATCGATATTGCTCTTTTTTCAGCAGGAGGAGATACATCAAAGAAGTTTTCACCTATAGCAGCTTCAAAGGGTGTAATAGTAATTGATAACAGTAGTGCATTTAGAATGGATGATGAAGTTCCATTAATTGTACCTGAAGTTAATCCTGAAGCTGTATGGAATCACAAGGGAATCATAGCAAATCCTAACTGTTCAACTATACAATCTGTAGTCCCTCTAAAAGTTTTAGATGAAAAATATAAGATTAAAAGAATTGTCTATTCCACTTATCAGGCAGTATCTGGTTCTGGGCTGGCAGGAATTAAAGATTTGGAAAATGGATTAAAAGGATTACCAGCTGAAAATTATCCACATCAAATTGCTGGAAACTGCTTACCACATATAGATGTATTTTTAGACAATGGAAATACAAAAGAGGAACAAAAGATGATAGATGAAACAAAAAAAATATTAAGAAAAGATGTAAGAGTGACTGCTACCTGTGTCAGAGTACCTGTATTACATTCTCACAGTGTATCTGTAAACATTGAATTTGAAAAGGAATTTGATATAAAACAAGTAAGGGAAGATATGGCTAGTGTAAAAGGATTAATTATACAAGATGATGTAAAAAATAATATCTATCCTATGGCTATCAACTCAAAGGGTAAAGACGAAGTATTTGTAGGAAGAATTAGAAGAGATGAAAGTGTCGAAAGCGGTATAAACTTATGGGTCGTAGCCGATAACATTAGAAAAGGTGCTGCCACAAATACCATTCAAATTGCTGAATTATTAATAGAAAAATAAATTTTAAACAGGGGGAATCATGGGGATTTTTAAAGGATCTGGAGTAGCTCTTGCCACTCCATTTAACGAGGATATGAGTATTAATTATATTAAATTAGAAGAACTCATAGAATGGCACATTGAAAAAAAAACTGATGCCTTGATAATCGCTGGTACCACCGGTGAATCTTCTACCCTTCCAGATGAAGAACATATAGAGTTAATCAAAAGAAGTGTTGAGATAGTCGGAGGAAGAATTCCTGTCATAGCAGGAAGCGGCAGCAATGATACGAGACATGGTATCAAATTAAGTATTGAGTGTGAAAAAGTTGGAGTCGATGGTCTTCTAATAGTTACACCTTATTACAATAAAACAAACAGACAAGGACTTATCAATCACTATACATCTATAGCTGATCAGGTAAATATCCCTATTATTTTATATAATGTTCCAGGTAGAACTGGTATGGATATTCCTGCTGATGTAGTAAAAGAATTGAGTAACCATAAAAATATAGTTGGACTCAAAGAAGCTAGTGGAGATATCTCTTACT
>NZ_JBAHZY010000127.1:0-6155 GCF_037132775.1 Psychrilyobacter sp. | reverse complement strand
AGGAGTCTGTGGAAAAACTCCCGAAACAGCTAAATTACAAGATCTGCTTGTCTATATGGCTAAAAGTGTATCAGCATGCTGTAATGTTTTGGAAGGTAAAACTGAGGTGTTAGGAGATAAATATAAATGGGTTGTAAACTCTCTATTTATGACTATCACCAATTCAAATTTTGATGATGAAGCTATTATGGCTGAAATAAAAAAAGGACATGCCTATAAGGAAGAATTAGTGACAAAAATTGGAGAATTAGAATTGAAAATACCAGATAAATATCTTCAGTTTTAAAAACCTAGTTGCCATATCACTTCTGAAGACGATCATGTAGAATTTAATGAGAAAGGAATTTTGACACCAAATGAGAGTTATTCACTCTTAGATTATGCCTGTAATATTTCTTCTAAAGAAAGTATGATTGAATTTGGAGAAAAAGTAGGAGTGCTTAGAACTGAAAATGAAGATGTTAGATCTTTAAGAGAACTTATTACTTATGGTCTAAAAGGTATGAGTGCTTATGTTGAACATGCCATGAACCTCGGTTCAGAAAATTGCGAAATATATAGTTTTATGACCAGAGCATTGGCCGAATTAGATAATGATGCTTTATCCATAGATGAATTGGTAGCTCTTACTTTAGAAACAGGGAAATATGGTGTAGAAGCTATGGCACTTCTTGATGGTGCAAACACTAGTACCTATGGTAATCCTGAGGCAACACAAGTAAACATTGGTGTGAAAAATAATCCAAGTATCCTTATCTCTGGACACGATTTAAAAGATTTAGAGCAACTATTAGAGCAAACAAAGGGAACTGGAGTGGATGTATATACTCATTCTGAAATGCTTCCTGCTAACTCTTATCCTGCATTTAAAAAATATGACAATTTAGTTGGAAACTATGGTGGTTCTTGGTGGCATCAAACTAAAGAATTTGTTTCATTTAATGGTCCTGTTTTATTTACAAGTAACTGTATAGTACCTCCTAGAGGACAAACTTCAGAATATCTTGATAGAATATACACTACCAATTCAGCTGGATTAACAGGTGCTAAACATATCCTTAAAGATAGTGATGGTAAAAAAGATTTTTCTGCAATTATAGAACACGCTAAAAAATGTGCTCCTCCTATAGAAATAGAAACTGGTACTATTACTGGTGGTTTTGCTCATAATCAAATACTGGCTCTAGCTGATAAAATAGTTGAAGCAATTAAGTCTGGTGCAATCAAAAAATTCTTCGTTATGGGTGGTTGTGATGCTAGAATGCAAGATAGAAAATATTATACTGAATTTGCAGAAAAATTACCAAAGGATACTGTAATTCTAACTGCTGGATGCGCTAAATTTAGATATAACAAATTAGATTTAGGAGATATCGGTGGAATCCCAAGAGTACTTGATGCTGGTCAATGTAATGACTCTTATTCTTTAGCAGTTGTGGCTATGAAATTACAAGAAATTTTCGGATTAGATGATATAAATGATCTTCCTATTGTATTTAATATTGGATGGTATGAGCAAAAAGCAGTTCTTGTATTGTTAGCACTCCTACATTTAGGTTTCAAAAATGTTCATGTAGGACCAACTCTTCCTGCATTCTTATCTCCAAATGTTACAGATGTACTCGTAAAGAATTTTGGCATTGCCGGGATTAGTGATGTAGACAGTGATTTAGCGAAATTTTTATAAAAAAAGAGTGGGGCAATAATTTATGCTTCTAAAGGATGATTTCTGTATTCTACAGAGTCATCTTTTTTTTAAAATTCAGGAAATAAAAAACCTATTTAAAAAATTGAATTTTAAAATAAAGTTTTATTTTTAAAAAAATGATAACCTTTTAGAAAAGAGGTTGAAAAAATTAAAATAACTATAAAATTGTGGAAGTAGAGTTAATAGATATAGAGGAGGAGTTACATTGAAATATTATGCAGGAGTGGATTTAGGAGGAACAAATACTAAAATAGGGATTTTAGACAAGAATGGTGAAATTTTAATAAAAGAAACAATAAAGACATTTTCGGGAAAAGGTATGGAAGCGACCTTGGAAAGAATATGGGCAACGATAGAGAGCCTAATGGGTCAAAAAGAAATAAGTAAAAAAAACATGCATGGAATAAGAATAGGTATTCCAAGACCTGTAATAAATCATAAAGAGTGTGTAAGGTGGTGGAAAAAATGAAGATAGGTTTAGCACTGGGAAGTGGATCTTCTCGAGGATGGGCACACATAGGTATAATAAAGGCTTTAGCTGATCTGGGGATTGAGCCAGATATAGTATGTGGAACATCTATAGGGGCAATGGTTGGAGCGTCTTATCTGTCAAATAATCTTGAAAATTTAGAAAAATGGGCATGCTCATTGACCAAATTTGAGATAGCTAAATTTTTTGAGATAAATATGTCTTTGAATGGGTTTATCGATACCCAAAGGCTTCATTATTTTTTAAATAAATATGTAGCAGCTGATAAATCAATCATAGAAGAGTTTAATAAACAATATGCGGCTGTAGCAACAGATTTAGAGACCGGGAAAGAGATATGGTTAACTAAAGGGTCGGTTTTAGAAGCAGTCTGGTCTTCAGTTTCATTACCGGGATTATTTCCTGCTATAAAAACCAATGATAGGTGGCTTGTAGATGGTGGGTTGGTTAATCCTGTGCCGGTATCTACTTGTCGTGCATTGGGGGCTGACATAGTAATAGCCGTAGATTTAAATGGTGATATCGTAGGAAAACATTTTAAAAAATCCATTCCTCCTAGAAAAAAATCGGGAGTAATGAGTAAGATAAATAATTTAGTCAGAGAATATACACCTTCTATATTTGACACAGATGAAAATAATGAATCTCCTCCAGGTTTATTTGATGCTATCGCCGGTTCAATCAATATTACTCAGGATAGAATCACTAAAAGCCGTATGGGAGAAGATCCACCGGATATCCTACTCTCCCCTAAGTTATCCCATATCAAGCTGTTAGAATTTTATCGGGCAAGGGAAGCCATCGATGAGGGAAGAAAGTGCGTTCAAAATAAGATGATAGATTTAAATGCTATTCTGGAAGCTATGGACAGGGAATAGTTCATCATTGGAAAATATGATAGAATATGATAGAATATAAAGAATAGAATGCATTAAAGTTAAGGGGAGATAGATGATACCAAAACATATAGCAATTATAATGGATGGCAATGGAAGATGGGCTCAAAATAAACATCTACCTAGATTTGTCGGGCACCGTGAGGGTGCTAAAAGGATAAAAGTAATAATAGAACATGCAGGACAGATAGGGATAAAATACTTATCGGTATATGCTTTTTCCACAGAAAATTGGAAAAGACCCCAAAAAGAGGTAGATGCTCTTATGGATATTTTTCAAAAATATCTAAAGGCTGAAGCTAAAAATATGTTAAGAGATAACATTAGGTTGATAGTTACAGGAAGAAAAGACGGCATATCTTCTAAACTTTTAACTGCTATATCTGAGGTAGAAGAATTGACTGCTGATAATGACGGACTTACCTTTAATATATGTTTTAACTATGGGGGAAGAACGGAAATAATAGACGCGATAAAAAAAATAATTGAATCTGGAGAAAAAAATATCAGTGAAGAGAATTTTAAAGATTACCTTTATTCTGATATGCCAGATCCTGAATTAGTTATAAGAACCAGCGGGGAATTTAGGATATCTAATTTTTTACTTTGGCAGATAGCTTACTCAGAAATATATGTAACAGATGTATTATGGCCAGATTTTGACGAGAAAGAATTTGATAGAGCAATAGAAAATTTTGAGAGTAGAGACAGAAGATTTGGAGGAGTAAAAGATGTTAAATAGAATATTGGTGGCTTTAATATTAGTTCCTCTGACGGTGTACGTATATCTATATGGAGACAAAAGTTTTCTGGCATTTACGGTGCTTTTAATAGGAATAGGAATATATGAAATCTATCAAATGATGGAATCTAAAGGGATAGTTGTAAATAAGGTTGTCGGGATAATAATTGGAGGAGCAATACCCTTAGCCTTGTACTCCAGTGTATTATCAAATGGAAATATGTTGAAAAAATTGATAAAAAATAATATAGGATATAATGTAGATATGTCTAAAGGAACTATGGTTCTCATCTTGGGAATATTTATCCTTATGTTTATCAGAATATATCAAAATAAAGTAGAAGGTAGTAGCGACTATGTAGCGTATACAATGCTAGGAGTACTCTATGTAGGGTTTTTATTTGCCCATATAGTTCCTATAAAATATATGCTGAATGGAAGTAAATGGCTGATGACTATCCAAATATTAGTATGGATATCGGATACATTTGCATATCTTGTAGGAGTGAAATTTGGAAGAAAATTATTTTCTCGTGGACTCTGTGAGATAAGCCCTAAAAAATCCATAGAGGGATCTTTGGGATCAATAGTATTTACTGTTATAACTATGCTATTAATAAAAGGATTTCTATTTAAAGATTTGAATATATCGGGGATCCATTTGATAATAGTCCCTATATTGATTGCTGTGGTTGGCCAAATTGGTGATTTGGCAGAATCGGTATTTAAAAGAGAATTTGGTGTAAAAGATTCAGGAAAAATATTAGGTGGACATGGTGGAATATTAGACAGATATGATAGTTTAATCTGGGTATTTCCGTTGATGTATTATTACCTTAAATTTTTCTTATAAAAAATAAGATCATATTGTATCCAATAAAAAAAAGAGAGCGAAAGCTCCTTTTTTTTTGTATAATAAAAAGGAGAGTTAAAAATGCCAGAATAAGGGGTTGATTAAGATTAAGAATATAACAATATTAGGAAGTACTGGAAGTATTGGAACTAATGCACTGGAAGTGATTAGAAATAAAAGTTCAGAATTTAATGTGGTCGCTATGAGTGCCCACTATAATCATAAATTATTGATGGAACAGATAGAGGAGTTTAAACCTGCATATGTATCTATTGGAACAGAGAAGGGATATGAGGAGATAGTATGGAGATATCCTGACTTAGAGGTATACCTGGGAAATGAAGGACTTAAAAAATTAGGAGGATTAGATGAAGCAGATATAGTCCTCACAGCAGTAAGTGGTGCAGTAGGAATCGAGGCAACGATAGAGTCCATAAAAAAAGAGAAGAGGATAGCTCTTGCTAACAAGGAAACCATGGTAGCAGCAGGAGATCTGATAAATAATCTGTTGAAGGAATATAAGGCAGAGATAATTCCAGTGGACAGCGAACATTCAGCCATCTACCAATCTCTTTTAGGTGGGAAAAAAGATGAGGTAAATAAGATAATAATCACAGCAAGTGGAGGGACTTTCAGAGGGAAAACATTGGAAGAGCTAAAAAATGTAAAGGTTGAAGATGCTCTGAAACATCCAAATTGGTCCATGGGAAAAAAAATAACCATAGATTCATCTACCCTGTGTAACAAAGGTTTAGAAGTTATAGAGGCACATCAACTTTTTAATGTTTCCTATGATGATATAGAGGTATTGGTACATCCCCAGAGTATAATTCATTCAATGGTAGAATTTAAGGATATGTCTGTAATAGCTCAACTAGGAGTGCCGGATATGAAGGTACCTATTCAATATGCTTTTACCTATCCAGATAGAGTTTCTAACAAGGTCTTGGAATGTTTAAATTTCAAAACAATCTCCAACCTTACTTTCGATGAGGTAGATAATGAGGTATTTAAAGGTGTGGAGTATGCATACCTTGCAGGAAGGACAGGACAATCTATGCCGGCGGTCTACAATGCGGCCAATGAGATAGCTGTAGATCAATTTATAAATGGAAATATTAAATTTTTAGAGATCTATAAAGTTATAAAAAATACTATGGATAACCATGAGGTGCACCCAGTAGATACCTTGGAAGCAGTGATAAAAGCTGATAGTTGGGCAAGAGAAGAAGCTACAAGAATAATCAAAACTTATAAATAGGAAATAAGAAATTAAATTAAAAATTGTATAGATCAAAATAGGAGAGGGATATGTTGAAATTAATGGGTCTGTCTCATATTTTGTGTAAACCTCCAAATTAGTGTAAACTACAATTACATTAATTTGGAGGTTTTTTTATGAGAAAAAGAAGAAAAGATTTATCCCCTGATGAATTAGCACGAAAAGAGCTAATTAGAGAATATCT
>NZ_JBAHZY010000104.1:0-10304 GCF_037132775.1 Psychrilyobacter sp. | reverse complement strand
GAAATACCAGATGATGAGTTAGAAAGAACTGTAGAAAGAATTAGAAATAGACCGCGAAAAGTATTAAATTATTTTACTGCAAATGAAGTTTTCCTTGAAAATATGTGGTGGTGTGCTTGACAAGACTCACCGCCAAAGAATATAAGGATTTTAATGAAACCTATTATAAGGAGATGAAGGAAATTTTTAAAATTTAATTAAAAAATTTCACTCGCACATCTTTAATAATAATTCCTATTAATACTAATGAACCGGCATATCCCACAGTAGGATAAATTATATTAACGTGTTTGGCAAACGGTAGTATATTTCCTCCCAAGTATTCTGCTATACCTAATAAAAGTGTTAATATTGTATATTTATTTGTTTTTTCCTCTGAGAAACGTGCAACAACTATCCACAATAAAGACGTTGAAGATGTATAAATACCCAAAAAAATTATTGATGCAAAAATAGTTTTACAGAGAGGTGATACACTAGCCGCTAATGTTAAAATTGGGATAGCTGCGATATATACTGTTGTGATATCACTTAAAAGTGCTAATGACACCAAAACTAATGCCCCAACAAATAATACCGGTCCAAGAACTGATGCCGAGATTAGTTCCCTTTTATTTTTATGTAATTGCCCTAATGATGGTATAAAGCTTGCTAATCCAAGAACATTTAGTCCAACATATAAAATACTTGATTTCCACCAATTTGAAGAGGCTCTATACATCTCTAAAGATCCCACTACAGTATCACCTTCTACGATTCCCGTTGGATTTTTGAAGATAACAGCGATGGCTATAAAAATTGTCAAAAGAATAACCATCGAACCAATAATACCGACGATATCAATGAGTTTATTTAAACCTAAAAGTATAGTCCCTGTAGCTAATATAGCCATCATACCACTAACCTATAAGTACTGGTATACCATAGCTCTGATTTAATGTAGCTCCGGCTCCTGACAACATAATCGCAAATATAGCAATAATAAAAATTATTGTATACCAACTTAACCCAGTACCAATCCATTTTCCTAGATAGTGCCTAAAGACACCATCATTTTTGATAATTCCAGTTTCCATACCCAGTTTCATAAACGTATGAGATAAATATACAAATAATACTAAGGTAATTAATGAACCCAACACTCCCATCAATCCATAAGCCGCAAAAAATTGCAAAGTCTCTTGACCTGTAGCAAATCCTGAACCAATAAGTAGTGCTATAAATGCACCTGCGACTTTAATTACAGTTACAATGTCTATTGATTTTATTCTGTTGTTAGTCATTTTAATATTCTCCTCAATCTAAATTTATGGTTTATACCAATTATCTTGTTAGTTTATTCTATCCCCAAAATCCCACGACTAAAAAGAGTACAGTAGTTATTAAACCATTTAGTAGAGCATAGGGTAACTGTGTTTCTACATGATCAATGTGATCCGAAGCTGAAGCCATTGAAGATAGTATAGTTGTATCTGAAATTGGTGAGCAGTGATCTCCCATAATAGCTCCAGAAATTACAGCACCGATAGCTGCAAATATATTTGCATCAATAGCAACTGACATTTGAAGGGCTATGGGTATCATAATTGCAAAAGTGCCCCAAGACGTTCCAGTTGAAAAAGCAATTATACTTGAGATTATGAAAACTATTGCAGGTCCGAAGCCACCATCGACTTTACCTGCTACAATACTTGCTAAGTACTCTCCTGTTCCAAGGGTATTTATAGAGTTCCCGATTGCAAAAGCAAATATGAGTAGAGAAGCAACTGGAACCATTCCACCAACACCCTTGTAGAAAAGGTTCATATATTCACCCAATGTGAATATCTTCTTGGATATATAGAGGATACCCGAAAAAACAAGAGAAGCTAATACTGCCCAAAACACAGATGTAGATCCTGATCCAGCCATCATGTCCCCGTTACCTGTAATATAAAGTGAACAGGGTATCATGAAGATAAGGACTAGAAGTGGCAGTAACATATTCATCATATGTGGAGTAACTCCCTCTTTAGTTTTTATTTCAGTAGTATCTGTAGATACCAATGGAGTAGCTCCATCCCTCATAAGTTTACCTTCTTTAGATGCTCTGTTCTCAGCTTTTTTCATTGGACCCCAGTGTTTACCTGTCCATATGTAGAAGAGTACAGAAACTATTGTGATCATTGAATAAAACTGATAGGGTAAACTTTTAACAAGTATCTCAACAGGATTTCCAGAAATAACTCCTGCAGTTACTTGAATACCAATAATACCAAGGAGAGTAGCTCCCCAACCATTAAGTGGTATCAATGCACACACTGGAGCTGAAGTTGAATCGCAGATATATGCTAAATTTTCTCTAGAAACATTGTACTTATCTGTAAGTGGTCTAGCAACAACACCAGATACAAGAATAGTAATTGAAGATTCAACGAATATAACTATTCCTAAGATATAAGCTAGCATCATAGCTCCACGTTTATTCTTTATCGTTTTAGTTTTAATTGTCAGGTAATGAATAAATCCTTCTACCCCACCAGACGCTTGAATTAAGGTGATAATCGCTCCTACTAAAAACGAAAAGATTATTGTCTTTGTAATCCATGCCTCAGAAAATACCCCTACAATTCCGTTTAAAGAAGTGTTTAAAGCTGTTAAAGGTTGAAACTCACTAATAATAAGCTCAGCAGTAAATACTCCTGCAAATAATGATATAAATACCTGTTTGGTTCTTATAGCCAATAAAATGGCAATGATTGGTGGCAAAACACTCCATATTCCATATTCCATTTTTTTTTCCTCCTGTATATGCCTATAGACGCATTTTTTCCTTCCGTGATAATGATGTAAGTATTGCTAAACTGATTACAAACCTTTAATATTAACAACTTTTATAATTTTAATTTTCATAATAAAAAAAAGCATAAAACTTGTTTACAAAATACCTATAAATATTAAATAATTGGTATTGAGTACTGAATTGTAAAAGGCTAGTAGTAAAAGTATGCGATATTTATAAATGAATGTCAATACAATGGAGATTTAAAAGTGTATTAAAACATTTTTAAATAATAAAAAATTAATTACTAGACTTATGCAAAAAAAAGCAATTCCCATTAGACGCAGGAATCACTTTTTTATAAAATTTTATTTCTTATATTTCATATAATTTACTATATTTATTGATTAAATAATCTACATAATATTTTGAATCAGGAGTTTCTCCAGTTGCGATCGCCATAATTTCATTAGGATCTTTTAATTTACCATATTTATGGATGTTTTCACCTAAATATTCTTTGATTTCTTCTAATCTACCCTCTTTTAGGATGGTATCTACATCTAATTTATCTCTCATTGTATTCATTATTTGGGAAGCATTGGCACTTCCTAGGGCGTAAGATGGGAAATATCCAAATAATCCAGCAGCCCAGTGGACATCTTGCAGAATACCATCAGAATCATTGGGAGGAGTTACCCCTAAATATTTTTCCATTCGTTCATTCCAAATTTTTGGAAGATCTTCAGCTATAAATTTGCCTTCAATAAGTTCCTTTTCGATCTCATATCTGAGGATAATATGCAATGAATAAGTAAGTTCATCAGCTTCAACTCTAATCAGATCAGACTGGCTTTTGTTGATAGCTTTATAAAATTCATCTAGAGGGACATCTTTTAGATTTTCAGGGAAAGCCTCTTGTAGTCGCGGGTAGATCGGGATCCAAAATTCCAAACTCCTGGCAACTAAATTTTCATACAATCTAGATTGAGATTCATGGATTCCCATGGAGTTTCCACCGCCTAACCTAGTCTCCCATATATCTTCTCCTATATTTTGTTCATATATAGAGTGGCCTGATTCGTGGATAGTTCCAAAAAGAGATGGCTGCAGATCATTCAAAAAATATCTGGTAGTCATTCTCACGTCATATTTGTTGAGTCCCATAGAAAATGGATGTGCACTTTCTTTTAATAAGCCTCTTTCGAAATCAAACCCAAGATATTTTGCTATGAATATAGAAAATTCTTTTTGTTTTTCGATAGAATAGTCTAATTTTAAAAGATCATTGGATATAAAATCTTTCTTTTCATTGATCTTTAGAATAAGTGGAACAAGTTTATCCTTTAAATTTTCAAAGAATATATCCAGTTGCTTAACAGTTATTCCAGGCTCATAATCATCTAGAACAGCATCATAGGGATGCTCTTTATACCCTTTGTAGTTTACATATTTTTGTTTATACTTAATGATTTTTTTTAAATAGGGTAAAAATAATGAAAAGTCATTATGTTCTCTAGCTTCTGCCCATATAGGTTGAGCCTTGGATAGAAGTTCATTATATTCTTTATACTCATTTAAAGGTATTTTTTTTATATTTTCGATGTCTTTTTTAGTTTCGATGATGATTTTTTTATGGATGGTATCTAAAAGACCCAAGTTTTCAAGTAAAAGATCTAAATTTTTGTTGAATTTAAGATCAGTTAAAATTTTATGAGATTCACCACTATAGAATCCTAAGACTTTAGAAGCTTTCCTAATTCCTTCTTTAGGTGCTCCAGTTTCTAAATCCCAGTAAATAATCGATGATGCATAGTCGTAATTACTGAGTTCCTCTAACTTATTGATTACATAATCTAATGCTTCCTGATATTTCATTTTTACCTCCATGATCTAATTATTTTTATCTAAAATCAAATTATTTAAAGATGACTTTCTTTTTCTTTTAGCTGGGTCGATCAGACCGTATTCAACAATTAACTTTGAATTAGTTAGATTGTTGTCATTGTCAAAATAATCCTGTCCAATAAGTGAAATATAGGTAGTTCCAACAATCCAGGTTTGCTCATTTTCCTTGAGGGAAAATTCTTCATAGGTACTATCTACAATGGCAGAAACAGGAGTTCCCCACTGCTTGGAATAGTCATTAAACATATCTTCTACATCAGCTGATTTTATTTTAGTTGGATCAAAGATGGTTATTATTTTATAGAGTTGATTATCCACGAGATAGAATACTATCTTTCCTGTGTCTGTATCTTTGGGATAGTAGTTATATTTAGTGACTTCGCTACTGGGTGTAAATTCCCTTTCTACTTCGGGATAAAAACCTTTAATGGCATCTATAGTAAATCCCCATCCTAGGCTTTCAAAACTTGGGATAGCAAAGGTTAAGCAGGTTGTTAAAAAAAACAGTATTATAATTGTTTTCATTGATTCTTCTCCTCAAGACCAATAGATTTTGCTTTTTTTAGAAGTTGGGTAGAGATATCTTCGATAAGACCCTGGGTAGTGAATTCCTCAAATATTTTAATGTTATCTATAATATAAAGAGTATCTTCAATTTTCATCCTACCGCAACCAATGGGCATTCCAAAATCGTATAAGATAGCATAGTATGAATCTTTAACCTCTTCAATTTGAACATCTCCTGTAACCTCTTTTATTATTCTAGAGTAGGACATAAACATAAGTGGTCCTTTTCCGACTTCTACTTTAAACATATATTCCTCCTGATTTTATAATTTTATACTATATTTATGTTCTATTATATCATAAAATTTACATCATCTTGTAAAAATCAAATTAAATTTATCGGACAGCTCAGGGTTTAAGCTATAATCTTCCAGATTAAATTCTTTTATTTTTTCTATGGAAGTTAGTTTATTTTTTATAATATAATTTAGCATCATCCCCCGACCCTTCTTAGAATAAGCACTCACTGATTTATAGGAATCTCCTTTTTTTTCTTTAAAATCTATGGTTATCATGGGTTTTTCTATTATTTTAGAAAATTCTTTAGAGGCTAAATTTAAGATGAGTTCACCTTCTTCAAAATATTCATTTATTTCTTTTTCCCAAAATTTATATAAATTCTTATCTATTAAGAGTTTTATATTTATATCTAGCCTATATTCTTTGATAAAATTAGAGGGCTTAAGGATTCCATAGAGGGCAGAAAGTACGATAAGATGGGAATTTAAAAATTCAAATTCTTTCTCATTATAGTTGTCTAAATCCAGTTGTTTAAATGAGATTCCATTATAAGCAGTTATTGTCTTTTTAGTATTGGCAGTTTCAAAGTTTTCATAGAGATCTTTTACATGATTTAAGATATTTCCTTTGATCTTCATTATTTTGGTTATTTCATCTAGAGACAGAATCTTTAAATGTTTTAAAAGAAAATTTGTCTTGTCGGTGAAGTTTATTTTAAGTGGATTTTTTGTAGAATCTGAAAAATCCATTGATTTTGTGGGCGAGAATATAATTTTCATAGTTAACCTCCTATATTACAACTACTTTAATTATAGTATAAAGTATGAAAGAATTCATAATTTTTATTATAGTTCATATCATTTTAAATTAAAGGCGTGTAGATATTTTCTCTTTCATTTATTATCCCTTTTTTTAATAGATTAGAATCATTCTTCCTCAAGTCTAAATTTCCCCACCTTTAAAGTTTTTTAAAATAGGTTTTTGTAGGGCACAACTGTTGCTTAAATTTATATTTTTAACAAATTGTAATCTGCCGTATGGAAAGTAATTTTTTATTTACTTTTATATAGAATTTATTGACAAAGTGTACTTTGAATAATATACTTATTATAAATATACGATAATGATACAAAAAAAATCAATAACAGTATTAATTGGTGTGTAACAGTTGTTGTGGAGGGGTTAAAATGAAGTATAACTTTAATGAAAAAATCGATAGGAAAGATAATCATTCTGCTAAGTGGTCGGAGATGAAAAAAAAATATGGAAGGGACGATCTATGGCCTATGTGGGTAGCTGATATGGACATCAAGACAGCTCCTGCCATAACAGATGCTCTAGTAAAAAAAGCACACGAGGGTATATTCGGATATGTTTATAGACCTGAGACATACTACGGCAGTGCTGTAGATTGGTGTAACAGAAGGTTTGGCTGGGAGATTAAATCTGATGAATTAATTCATACACTGGGAGTTATACCGGCGTTGACAGTTGCAGTGAGGTTATTTACAGAGAAAGAAGATAAGATAATGATCCAGACACCTGTATATTATCCTTTCTATAATGTGATAAAACAAAATGATAGAGAATTAGTTACTAATCCATTGGTTAAAGGAAAAGACGGCTACTACACTATGAATTTTGAAGATATGGAAGAAAAATTATCAGATCCTAAGTTAAAAGTATTTATTCTTTGCAGTCCCCATAACCCGGTTGGAAGAGTTTGGAAAAAAGATGAATTGGAAAAAATAGGTGAGTTATGTCTGAAATATAATGTGAGAATTTATGCCGATGAAATTTGGAGAGATTTAGTATATCCTGAGTATAAGCATATTGCAATAGCTTCATTATCTAAAGAGATACAGGACATAACGATTACATTTTTCTCAGCAAGTAAAACATTTAACTTAGCTGGATTACAGGCATCGTATGTTCATTTTCCTAGGGAAGAAGAATTTGAAAAATATGACTATGAATTAGGAGTGTTAGATATTAAAAGAAATAGTCCGTTTAATTTAGTGGCAGGGAAAGTAGCATTTGAGCAGGATGAATGGGCAGATTCACTGGTGATTCATTTGAGAGAGAACCTAGATTATTTATTGGGATTTATGGAAAAAGAGTTGCCAAAGGTTAAAATTTCTAGACCTGAAGCTACATATTTAGTATGGATGGATTTCTCTGAGTATGGACTTTCTAAAGAGGAACTGTCTAGTGTAATGAAGGGAAAAGGAAAGATAGCACTAGATGATGGCTATTGGTTTGGAATAGAAGGGGAAGGTTATGAAAGGATAAACATAGCATGTCCAAGATATATGTTAGAAGAAGGAATGAAGAGAATTAAAAAAGCATTGAGTCATCTATAAATAATAACTGAAATATAAAAAATATATTTATTAAGGGAACTAGACGAGTTAAAAGTAGAGACAATTATTTAAAAACCTATGATAAATTGAAAAAGACTTAAATTTAAAGGATTTAAGTCTTTTTTTTTAAAAAAATCAAATGAATTATTTAGCTGTATCATGAGATTTTTCTTTTTTATTCTTTATTAAATATAATTCTTTTATCAAAGCAAAACTAGGTATAGCTATTATAATCCCTAAAGCACCCCAAATACTACCACCAAGGGTAACGGCAGCGATAGTCCAAAACATACTAAGATTTAGGCTGTTTCCCAAGATTTTTGGCTCTAAAACCCATGCATCAAATTGCTGTAATAGTGCCAAGAAAATCACAACTATAATGGTATTATTGGGGTTGGTAAATAATGCTATAGTTGCTCCTAAAACAATTCCTATAAAGGGTCCTACATAGGGCACAAAATTGAAGATAGTGATGAAAATTCCCAGTAAAATAACATATGGAATCTGCAGAATAGTCAACCCAATCATGGCGATTCCTCCGATTATCATGGAATCTAAAGTCTTTCCAGAAAGGTATCCTAAAAACACCCTTTCTATTTTTTTTGCTAGGATTTTTATTTCGCTAGATAAATTTTCAGATAAAAATGTATCTAAAATCTCCTTGGATAACTTATGAAAATATTCCTTGTTTCCTAGAAAAAATATAGAGAAAACAATGGAAAAAATCAAACTTATAATCTTTGCAGTAACTCCTAAAAACTGACCAATTAAGAAAGAAAACTCCTGTTGCAGAAAAATAAGAGTTTTTTGCTGTAGCACTAAAAGTTCATTTAAGATATTGACATCCTTTAAAAATGGAAGGAGATGTTTATATTTATCTACAGAATTTTCAAAGACTGAGATATATTTTGGATAATTTTCTATTAGATCGGATATATTGTTTGTTAATCTAGGAATTATAAATGAAAAGAATAATCCTAGGAGAAGAATAAGGGTAAAATATAATATTGAAATACTATATTTTCTTTTTATTTTCTTGTTTTTTTCTAAGAATTTAAGGATGGGATTTAATAGAAAAGAAATAATTCCGCCATAGATAAATACCGAAAAAAAGGAGAAAAATTTACTGAAAGTAAGGGTAATGGCTCCTGAGTTGTTGAGTCTTGTATAAATTAAAATTAAAATTATCCCTGTAAATAGGGGTTTACTTATTTTTTTCATTTGATCTCTCCTTTTGTTTAAATAAATTAAATTTTGAACTATCATCTAATTTTACCTGATAGAGCAGGCAAAATCAAACTTAAATTAAAAAAATTACACTATTATCTGTTTTTAACTTTAAAATGAAGTCGTATTATAGGGGTCAGATAAAACCTATTTCTATTGCCAAAATTCATTAAATGTTATATAATACAATATAAAATAATAAAGGAACTTAGGTGGTAGGAAATGAAAAAAGGTGTAAATAAAGATAAACCAAAAGGAACAGAATACAATATACTGAAGGCTATAAAAAAAACAAAGAGATTTGCTGAAGTAAGTGAAGCAGCTAGAAGAACCGATAAAAAAAGATTAAATTCAGAAGCTAGAAAAGAAAAGGACGCAAAGCAAGCTAAGATCGATGCTGCTAAACAATTGACAATGGTAGGATATAAAAAAGGTTATATTTTAGTAGAGATAGACGGAAAGATAGAAAAAAGAAAGCCATTCTATCCAAAATTAGTTTTTACTAAGGATAACTATAAAACTCATGTTGGGGATATAGCAATAAAATTATATGGAAACCATATTAGAATAAGAGAAATATTAGGGTATAAAAATATTGTAAAGGAATTGGTATTCGAAATAGAAGGAACGTTGTAATATGGTTAAAAAAATAATCATTAGATGTCCAAAGTGTAAGAAAAAGATGAAAATTTCGGATAAGCCTGCTAAATACAAGTGTCCTAGTTGTGGAGAAGTCTATAAATATACTGCATTTAAAAAAATAGTTGGATATCCAGGAAAGGTCATAGTTGGAATATTTCAAACTGTAAGAGATATAGTTACAGGGATTAAAACTAAGTTTACTATGGCTAAAAATACTGCTAGATATATGAAACAAGTTAAGAAAAATATGAAAGCAGATCCTAACTGGTCAAATGTAAAAAAAGAAGAAAATAGAATGAAAGAAGCTGAAAAAGGAAATAAAAAATCATTTTTTGATAAATTTAAAAAGAAATAAAATAGGCTGTTATACTTATAACAGCCTATTTTATTTGAAAAATTAGAATAGTATTATTCTTTATAAGGAGAGGAGAGTTGTGGATAGAGATCATCGCTCTTTTTAGGGGCTGTTGCAAGTTTTGTGTAAACTCTAAAAATTAATGTAAAACTTTTATAAAAAGAGGAGTAATAATTCTTTAATTATTGCTTCTCGTTTTTAATATATTAGAACTTTATTTTTTGTATGTCAATAGCAGAGC
>NZ_JBAHZY010000040.1:0-31309 GCF_037132775.1 Psychrilyobacter sp. | reverse complement strand
GATATTCTCTAATTAGCTCTTTTCGTGCTAATTCATCAGGGGATAAATCTTTTCTTTTTTTTCTCATAAAAAAACCTCCAAATTAATGTAATTGTAGTTTACACTAATTTGGAGGTTTACACAAAATATGAGACAGACCCCCATTATAATCTGCGACAAAAAAAGAAGCTCCTGTGCTCTAATAGTAGAATGTTTATAATTTCCTAGATAATAAAAAAAGTAGCCTAGGCTACTTTTTTTAAGTTTAAACTTAAAATACAACTTCAACCTCACTACCTCTACTAGTTTTTGTAACCCTTATTTGACTGGTTATTGTCTGCTTTAGTTCGTTTACATGAGAAATAATTCCTACCGTTCTGCCGCTACACTTTAACCCCATTAAAATATCCATAGCAGCTGAGAGAGACTCCTCATCTAGAGTTCCAAATCCTTCGTCTATAAATACTGAATCTAGTTGGATACCTCCATTTTGAGCTTGGACTACATCTGATAATCCTGGAGCCAGTGCCATAGATGCCTTAAAGGTTTCTCCTCCAGAAAGTGTTTTTATACTTCTTTCCTTTCCAGTATGACTATCGAATACATTTATATCAAGGCCGGCTTTCCCATTACCTGTTGAATCGCCCCTATGTAGAATCATCTGATATTGGTTGTTGGTCATCTTAGTAAATCTTTCATTGGCTCTATCTAAGACCTCTTCAAAATATACTCCTAAAACATAACTTTGGAAGGTAACTTTATTTTTTTTCTCTCCATATTTCCCTTCAGATATATCCAAAAGTTTAGTATGAATATTTAAAACTTCATAATTTTTTTCAAAGATTTTATTTATACTTTTTAGATTTTCTTGTTTTTCATTTAGCTGTGAGATTTCAATTTCTTTTTTTGAAAAATTATTATTTAATTCTTCTATTTTTTTTACAGCAAGATCTTTTTCTTTTTCTAATGCTGTTAGATCTATAAGCTCAGTCCCTTCATGATCTTTTTTCTCTCCTATAATTGCATTTACTGTGGTTAAGCTATCCTTATGAGAGGTAATCTCCTCCTCCATCTTATCTCCATCTATTGCTTTTGCATCTAGATATTCTTCTTCATCAGAAAAGTTTTTTTCTTTTAGTTTTTGCTCAAATAATTTATTAGTTTCTTTCATGGCTGTTTTGAGTTCTTTTAGATTTTTTGATCTCTCTTCTAGAGTCGATTCTTTATTTTCTCTATCTCTTTTGAGATTTTCAATTTTAGTTTTTTCTGACTTTTTAGTATTTGTTTCTTCTACTATCTTTTTATAATCACCATCAAAGGTTGAGACAGTTATATCATTTTCTTCTAATTTTATCTTCAAAGATGCTCTCTCTTCTTCATCGTGTTCTAAATCTCTTTTCAAAATAATTATTCTATCTTTTAATTCTTGTTTTTCTTTGTTTGTTCTTTCTATATCCTTTATATTGAGAAATTCTTCTTTCTCTAATTTTTTTAGTTCCTCCAGTGTAGAAAGGATTTCTAATTGAGTCTTTATTTCTTTAATTCTTTCCTTATTTTTTTTCTCTAATTTTTGTATATTTTCATAATCATCATCTAAGTTTTCCTCGGTCATTTTTATCTTTAGCTCATCTTTTTGTTTAATTATATTAGTTTTTAAACTTTTTATTTCACCATCGAATTCACCTTTTTTAGTTTTAACCTCTTCGTGGCTATCTTCATATCCTTTTAATTCCTCTTTTGTAGGAACATCTTTTGGTTTTTCTGCCTTTGCAGGATGTTCTATCGATCCACATACAGGGCAAGGTTTTCCTATTTCTAACCTTCCTACAAAATTATAGGCTTTACTCTCAAACCATAGGTCACTCTGTTCCTTATATTTCTTTAATTTCTCATTTTCTTCAACAATTAATTTTTCTAATTCACTTTTTTTCTTTCCCAATTCTTTTTCATCTTTTGAAATTTCTATATATTTTTCTACTATATCTTTTAGGATAATCTTTTTAGTTTTACACCCTTCTTTTTCTAATTTTAATTCGGTTCCCTTGCGAAGGTCTTCTTCTATCTTTGTCCTATTTTTCTTTAATTCCTCTTTTTTTAAGAGTTCTTGTTGTTCTAACTCCTCTTTTTTTATCAAACTTATCTTTTCTTTTTTTAATGATAGATCGTTCTTTTCTATCTTTTTAAATAAATCATCATATTTCTCTACATCATCCTTGAGCAGATCCAAGGTACTTATTCTACCATTTAAAAGATCTAAATCTTTAGTCAATTCATCTATACTCTCGATCTTCAGATCATTTTTATCTCTATATTCTGCATATCTTCTGAGAAAATCTGAATATTCTTTATCTTTTATTTCATAGTCTTTTGTACTATTTATTTTATTTGCGTACTCCACCTTTATCTCGTTTGCTAATTTAAATATCTTGAGTTTTTCTTTTTTTTCTTCTATAAATTTAGAATTTTCATTTAATCTTTCCAATTTTTTTTTAGCTTCTTTTAGTTCTGTTACACCTTTATTATTTACTTCACCTTTGGCTATGATATCCATAATGTTTTGAAGGTCTAGTTTTTGGATCTCTTTTCCTACTGCTTTTTTTTCTTCTTTTAAATTATTTTTTTTAGTTTCCATTATCTGATTTAACTCTTCAAAGGTTAAAATTTTTCCCTTTAATAATTCAGTCCATCTCTGGTCATATATATTTAGTGTTTCTAATTTAGCAAAAATATTATCTTTTGCCTCCTTCTGCTCGATCTCTAAGTCATTTACCCTGTCCCTTAATTTTTCAGTTATGGATTTATATATATCTGTGTTAAATATTTTTTCCAATGTTTTGGTCTTGGAATTAGAATTAGATCTTATAAATTCACTGAAGGCTCCTTGGGGTAACATAATAAGCTTTTTAAATTGAGAAACATCGACCTTTAAAATTTCTTCCCTTATATATTTATCCCTGTCGTCCTTATTCCCAGGAATAACTTTTTTCGAATTGGTATCTATTTCAACTTTTTCACCAGTTTTCGTTATATTCTTTTCACCATTTTTTTTGTACCCATAATGAGCTGGGACTCTTTTCACAATATATTCTACCTTATCTACCTCAAAGGTAAACTCCACATAAGCATCCTTATGCTGGTGATTTTCTAAATAATCACAGATAATTCCATTTTTTTTCTGATCATCTTTAAAGTTAGTTTCACTATAAAGGGCATAGGTAATACCGTCAAATATAGATGTTTTACCAGCTCCTGTGGCTCCTGTAATAAGAAATAGCCCCTCCTCATTGAGTCTGGTAAAATCTATATCGATTTCACTGGCATAGGGTCCTATACCATACATCTTTAATCTCAAAGGTTTCATATTAACTTCTCCCTCCTATTAAACCATCTATTACTTTTTCTAAAACTTTTCCTTCGTTTTCCTCTAATATTACTCCTACACTCTCTGCCAATTCTTTAAATAATATTACTGGATTTTTTTTATTTATCTCCTGAGAGGTATACTTTCTTTTTATAGCTTTTTCTGTGGCAATATTGATTTGAAGTTCCATCACCTGAGAATACTTTACCCTTAATTTATTCATTGCATCCAGTGTCTGTTCAGTAAGAATAACCTTTAGATATGCATCCTTTGGGATATCTGCTGCCATAACTTCATCTAAAGTTCCAGTCAATTCTACCATCTCATATTTTTGTTTTATCATATTGGTATCATCTATGCTCAGTTTATCTTTAGAAATATCAATAATTAAAAACTTCTTATCTTGGTTTACTTCTGAAAATGAATATTTTATGGGGGAGCCTGAATATCTCACCTTTTCACTCTTTACTCTTCTACATCCATGGAGGTGGCCCAGAGCTGTATAATCAAAATCTAAAAAATAATCTTCCTTTACAGCTTCTTTTCCTCCCACAGAAAGAATTTTTACAGAGTCTTCTTTTTCAATCTCCTCTGCACTGTCTCCCCCCCCGACTACAAATCCATGGTAGAGAGCTATATTTACTTTATTTGTGTTCATATCTTTTTTTATTTCATCGGTCAAAAATTTCATGGTATCATCATGAGTAGATATTTTAAGGTCCCTCTCTTCTAAAATATCTTTATATTTTCTCCTAATGATAGTGGGATCGACGTAGGGCATCAGGTAAAAATCGACCTCATCAATACTTACTTTATTTACTAGTTTTTTATACTCTCCTACAATATATAGCCCCTGCTTTTCAAGGATCTTACTGGAAAAATCAAGTCTTGTACTACTGTCATGGTTACCACTTATAGCGATTACTTTCACCTTATATTTATTTATAAGGTTAGACAAAAGTTGATCGAGCAGTTCAGTAGCTTCTTCACTTGGAATACTTCTATCATATATATCCCCGGCAATAAGAACTGTTTCTATCCCCTTATCCTCTATCAGCTTATACATCTGTTCAAATACATATTTTTGGTCTTCTATCATAGAATACCCATTTACTTTTTTACCTATGTGTAGGTCTCCCAAGTGCAGTATTTTCATCTTCTCCCCCTTTCTTCTTTTTTTCTTATATTTTCTATCCCAATTTCTAACACCCAATCGGTATATAATCCTTTTTTTTAAATTTATTATAACATATAAATATAATAAATTTTTTCTAAAGTAAGGCTTAATTTTTTTAAGGTAAAAAAATAGAAATAACAAGGATTAAGTACAGATTACCCCATTATATGAGTAATCAAACATATATTTAGTATAAATGATAATAATATACTAAAAATATTTTTTTTTTAGACATACTTACCATATGTTAAATAAATGATCAACTGTTTTAATACATATTTTATATATAATAGTATATAAACAGAACAAGATGATTGACTTTAGTTGTGCTTTATATTATAATTGTCCTGATAGTTATCGAACAAAAGGATAAAAGGTAAAACATAAAACTAGGAGGAACAAAGTGGATAGTTTAATAAGTCAAATTTCGCATATTTCTGCATTAAATCATTTCTTTTTAACATTGATCATTTTAATTACAATGATTTTGGTTTCAAGAACAGTTGTAGCAGGAACTAAGTATTCGTCTATACTTATCATTGTTGTATTTGGATTAGGAATGGGATTTGTAATGGTTAAAAGTCAGGTGGCAGCACCAGGATTGAGTGAATTTCCAATGATAGTATTGGCAAGTAGAACTACTATTATAGCGTTAATTGCATCATTTTTTGTAGGTGGACAAGAGATAAAAAAGATATTTTTTAAAGAAAAACTTAGTGCCGAGGAAATGATGGTACCCTCTAAAGAGGAAGTTATATTAGGTACAAACAGTACACAATTATTTTTCTTAGTAAGAGCTTTCTTTATTTTAATAGGGATAGAAGCAGTTAAAACTTTAATTGTTGGGGTCCCCGTAAATGATGTCTTTGGGAATTAGTATCTCTTGATATCATATCTAAGTGTTGTACTAGCAATAATTTTTATTGATAACAAGGCTAAAATTTCAAATAAACAAAGTTATATTAGAAGTGGATTTATTGAAATGGTTGCGATTGTAGGAGTTTTAATTTTATCGCTTAAGATAGCAGAATTAGTTGAGCCTATTATTGCTCTTCCTCAGATTTTCTTTGCAATGATTATATCTGCTGGACTGGGGATGGTTCTATCTAACTGGAAACTAGGACCGACACTTAATTCGCTTTTATTTGCAGGAGTTCCAATTGTATTAGCAGGGACTTTTTTAGTCGGTGGTTCTAGAATGGGAGAAGCATTTAAAATATCAGGTGTTAAAAATGTAATGATTTACGGATTTTCAGGACAGTTATTCTGGATGTTTGCAGGGATGGCAATCCTAATATTTTTAGGGAAAGTAAATCATGTGAGAAACCTAGCCCCTGAAATGGCAGGAGCATTATCACATTCAGGATTAACTGGAGCATGTACCAGTGGAGACCTTGGAGAGGAAGCAGCAACAAGAGCTCCAATTATGATTAATGTACCATTCTTCGGACACATCTTTGTTTTTTCTATCTTAGCAGCCAGTGCAAAAAGAGGCAGCATAATTGTTGGATGGGTTATACCTCTTCTTGTTGCAGGACTAATATTAACTATTATGTCTATAAAGACATTAAGAAATTCCAATGGAGATAGCGGTAAGGAGATAAAAGGACTGATGCAATTTTCATTTGGTTGGCAGATTATAGCTGTATTTTCAAGTTTTACTCTATTAAATGTAGCTGGTATGCCTTTAGATCAAGTATCTATAGCAGTATCTTCAGCTCTCTCTCACTTTGGGTTATTTGCAGCAGGTCTATTTTTTTACTATCTTTACTAGTTTTATTAAAAATATCGGCTCCTTTCTTTTTAAACTCATCAGTCCAACGAGTTATTTGAGAAGGTGCAATTTCATTATCATTAGCAATTTTCTGTAAAGTTTCTCTTTCTGTTTTCTTAAATTATACCCTATTTTTTTGCTTAAGGTTAAACACTCTTTGTATGAATTTATACGACCATTATAAATAATGCAATTAGATAAGGGATTAAAAATGCTCCTCCACCATTACTGGCAGCTACATATGGAAATCTCCAAATGTTTCCTAATCCGATTGCTGAACCGATAGCGACTAGAATAAATCCTGAACGGGACCCCCACTTTCAATAAATAATATAATGGAAGTTATTATGCCAATTTTTTTGTTCCACTTAGTTATACAGTGTAGGTTTAGAAATTCCTTTTAATCTTTATTTTAAGTATAAAAAAAAACCTGGGAATGAGACACTAAAAAGTGTCTCATTCCCAGGTTTTTTTTCCTTTTCTTTAGTCTTATTTATTTTCGGGTTTCATAGCTATTCTAAGACAGATAGCAAACCCACCCCAAAGAAGGGTCATGCTGCAAACAGCAACAACGATAGCACCAGTACTCATATAAATACCTCCTATTTATTGGTCAAATAATATTTAGTCTAAATCTAATTCAAGTTCATTGTTCATAGGCTCATTATAGATTTTATCCTCAAATTCTTTAGATCCTTTTTTCTTTGCCAGAATAAATGATCCAACTGTGATGAGGATCATAGTTCCTAAACCATAAACTCCCAATGCAGTCCAAGAATAACCTTCATATGGAGCAGTAATCTCACCTTTTATCTTAAATAGCAAGATAACAACTAAAAGAATTGAAGTTCCTTTGATACACCAGATCCACCATTTTCCGACTTTGAAATCAGATAGTTCGTTAACATAAGTTCTAACACTTTCAAGGTTAAAGAACCACCCTAGGATGACTAACTCTAAGATACCGGCAATAACTATTCCATATTGGTTGGTAGCGTAGTCTACGATATCCAATACATATAATCCACCATTAGTTGCAACCAATAATGATAAGATTCCAGAAGTAAGTGCAAATCTATTCAGTGCTTGTATTCTGGTCAATTTAAATTTATCAGAGATAGCAGCCACTACCGCTTCCATGATAGACATAGATGACGATAATCCAGCAAAGATAAGTGTGATGAAGAAGATTCCACCGATCAATCCATTCATTCCTGGTAATTGGTTGATAGCTTCTGGGAATACGATAAACGCTAAGCCTACACCGGCAGTTGAAACTTCAGCTACACTGACACCTTGAGTATGAGCCATAAATCCTAAGATAGAGAATACTCCGATACCAGAGAATAAACTGAAACTACAGTTTCCTAACCCGGTCATAAAGGCATTGTTAACAATGTCTGACTTCTTAGGTAAGTAACTTGCGTAAGCATACATGATAGCAAAGCAAATACTAAGAGAGAAAAAGATCTGTCCGTATGCAGCCAACCATACTTGCGGGTCAGTTAATTTAGAAAAATCAGGACGGAAGAAATAATCTAAACCATCCATAGCACCTGGAAGTGTAACTCCTCTAACTACTATAACTAATAATGCAACAATTAAAAGTGGCATAAAGATCTTATTTGCTTTTTCTAGTCCATCTTTTACACCTAGTCTAAGAACTCCATAGTTGATTCCCCATACTAATAATAGCGGAACTGCAACTTTGAGATTCAGTCCACCCAAACTTGAACCTAAGTTACCAAAAGTACTAGGAGCATCTCCTAATTTTAAATACTCTCCGAATAGGAATGCCTTTGGATCTGTACCCCATGCTCCAGTAAAAGCATAGAAAAGATAACTGAATGACCAGGCGATGATAACAACATAATATGTAGCTATGGCAAAAGCAATAAGTGTTTGAAACCATCCAATAGCCTCATATTTTTTGTTTAATTTTGCAAATATTCCAGGGGCACTGGAACGGATCTTGTGTCCCATGGCAAATTCTAAGATCAATAACGGGATACCTGCTGTAAATAATGCAACTAGATAAGGGATTAGAAATGCTCCTCCACCATTACTAGCAGCTACATATGGAAATCTCCAAATGTTTCCTAATCCAATAGCAGAACCTATAGCAGCTAGAATAAATCCTGAACGGGATCCCCACTGGCCTCTGTTTTCTTCTTTACTCATAAATATCACATCCTCAATTTTTTAATAATTAAAATAAACATTAATAGAAATTATCACTCCATTATATACTAATTTTCTAATATGTCAATAACAAATTTTAAGCACATCTTTGAAAATAAGTAAAATAAACGACTTTTCTTATTAGAAGTATATACTATAATTTTGATATGTCAATACCAAAAAAATAGTTCTTTTTTTCACGCTAGCAGAAAGGATGGGAAAAGCGCATTAAAATGGCATTAAAAATGCATTAAAAGCACACTCTGGAATTAGAAGGGCTAGATATTAGAAGAGCTGAAAAACAATAGAAATAGAACAAAAATTAAGCTAGATAAATAGAAAAAATAAATGGTGTTTTTAATACGACTAATTTCTTCTATAAAAAAGAAGAAATCTTGCTATTTTATGTTATTTATGTTAAAATTTAGGGAAGAATTAAATAAAAATAATAAAGGAGGGAGAGGGCTGAGAAGCTCTCTCCCTATTTGTTAAAAAAGAGAGGTGAAAAATATGGCAAAAAAAGTGGATGAAAAACTGTTGGAAAGAGTAGAAAAATTACTTGCTCCTGTATTAGAACCCATAGAATTAGAACTGGTTGATATGGAATATATACAAGATGGAGCCTATTGGTTTTTAAGGATATATCTTGAAAAAATTGATGGTAAAATTACTTTAGATGAATGTGCTAAGGTGAGCAATAGTATTTCAGAAGATGTAGATAGGATGATAGAAGATAAATTTTTCTTAGAGGTGTCTTCACCAGGTTTAGAAAGACCACTCAAAAAAGAGAAGGATTTTGTAAGATTTACTGGGGAAAAAATCAAAGTTATATTGAGGCATAAAGTTGAAGACTCAAGAAACTGGACTGGGAAACTAGAAAAGTGTGAGGAGTCTATGATTTATTTAAATACGGAAGAAAAAACTTTAGAAATTCCCTTTGAGGAGATAAAAAAAGCTAATATAGTTTTTGAATTTAAAGACAAGTAGAGATAAGTAGGAGGTCGAAAGTGACAAAAAAAGATTTTAAAATTTTCTTAGAAGCTTTAGATGAGTTAGAAAAAGAAAAAGGGATTAGTAAGGAAGAATTAATAGAAACAATTGAGCAAGCTATCCTTGCAGCATATAAAAAAAATTATGGTGAATACGATAATTTATCAGTAAGAATAGATGAAAAAAAATCAAAGATAATTATTTTTGTTCCAAAGATAATAGTAGCAAATGTTCAAGATGACGAGTTAGAAATAGAGTTATCTGAAGCTCAAATGATGCCAGGAAAGAAAAGATCAAAGATCGGCGATATAGTAGAGATTGAAGAAAACTGTGAAGAGTTCAAGAGAAATGCTATTCAAAATGGAAAACAAATTGTTATTCAAAAAGTAAGAGAAGCAGAGAGACAACATCTATATGATAACTTTAAAGAAAATGAGCATGAAATGTTAAATGGTATCATTAGAAGGATAGATGAAAGAAGAAACATTCATATTGAATTTGATATGAAGGAAGCTGTACTAGCTATACAGGAACAATCACCTGCTGATCTATATAGAGTTGGAGACAGGCTTAAAGTATATGTATCTGAAGTTGAAAAGACAAATAAATATCCTAAAATAATAATCTCTAGAAAACATGATGATTTCTTAAGAAAATTATTTGAGCTAGAAATTCCTGAAATTGAAGAGGGAATAATAGTATTAAAAGCAGTAGTGAGGGAAGCAGGATCGAGAGCGAAAGTAGCTGTACACTCTGATAATACAGATATAGATACTGTAGGAGCTTGTATTGGTCAAAGGGGACTAAGAATAAAGAATATAGTTACTGAACTTAATGGTGAAAAAATAGATATAATTGAATGGAAAAAAGATAAAAAGGAATTTGTTAAGGCGGCCCTTAGCCCAGCTAAGGTGGAGTCTGTAGAAATTTTAGATGACGATGAAACAGCTAGAGTAATAGTAGAAAAAAGTCAGCTATCTCTTGCAATCGGTAAAGCAGGTCAAAATGCAAGATTAGCAGCTAAATTGACGGGGATGAGAGTAGATATTAAAACCCTTGAAGATGTAGAGGCAGCTAAAGAAAAAGTGAAATTGTCTGAGGAACTTTCATTAAAAGAGAAGGAAACAGAAGAAACAGTTGAGGGAGAAAATGAATAGTACTCCTATTAGAACTTGTCTTGTGTGCAAGGAACAAAAAGATAAGGCTGAACTTTTTAGAATTGTAGAGATAGATGGTCAATATGTATTTGATGAAAATCAAAATGTGCAGGCAAGGGGTACATATGTATGTAAAACCCACGAATGTCTAAAAAGATTGTCTAAAAATAAAAAAATAAACCTATCCAATGAAGATCTATATAAGATGGCTGTAACAGTGAAAAAAGCTAAAAGAGATTATTTGAGTTTACTTGAGACTATGAAACGTTCTGAATTTTTAAGTTTTGGAATCAACATGGTTACAGAGGATATAAAAAGAATACATTTTTTAATAATTGCTGAAGATATTAGTGAAAAAAATGATAAAAGAATTATGAGATTAGCACGAGAGCACAAGGTAAAATACATTCATTACGGATCAAAGGTACAGCTAGGTGTTATCTTTGATAAGCCTGAGGTAAATCTAATAGGTATTAAAAGTAAGAAAGTGGCTCGTGGTATGACGGAATAGATACTAGGAGGAATATATGAAAATAAGAGTACATGAATTGGCAAAAAAATATGACAGAACAAATAAGGAATTCTTAGATACATTACATGAATTAGGGTTAGAGGTGAACTCACACCTTTCTGGTCTTACAGATGAGCAAGTAGTTATGGTTACAGATCATTTTGAAGGTGGAAAAGAAAAAAAAAAGAAAAAAAAGAAAACAACTAAGATAAAAGAAAAGAAAGAAAAAATAGTAAAAGAAAAGAAAGAAAAGAAGAAAAAAGGTAAAAGAAATGAATTTACTATGAATAGAGCAGAAAAAGTAGAAAATGAAGTTATAGAAGAAGATGGAGTGAAATTAATAAAGATCAGAGGTGAAATTACACTAGGTAACTTCGCTGAAAAATTAGGAGTAAATGCTTCTGAACTTATTAAAAAATTATTCTTAACAGGACAAATGTTAACTATTAATAGTGTTATAGATATGGAATTAGCTGAAGAATTAGTTGATGATTACGATGCTATGGTAGAGCAAGAGGAAGTAGAAGAGATGGCATTTGGAGATAAATTTAATCTAGAAGTAATAGATAAAGAATCTGAACTTGTAGAGAGACCTCCAATTATCACTATCATGGGACATGTTGACCATGGAAAAACTTCATTACTGGATGCTATCAGAGAAGCTAATGTAGCAGACGGAGAAGCTGGTGGGATCACCCAAAAAATCGGTGCTTACCAAGTAATAAAAGATGGAAAAAAGATATCTTTCATAGATACTCCAGGACATGAGGCATTTACAGAGATGAGAGCAAGGGGAGCACAAGTTACTGATATAGCAATATTAGTAGTAGCAGCAGATGATGGTGTAATGCCACAGACTGTAGAAGCTATAGCCCATGTAAAATCAGCTGACGTACCTATCATAATTGCAGTGAATAAGATAGATAAAGAGGGAGCAGATCCAGCTAGAGTTAAAAATGAATTGATGGAACATGGATTAGTACCAGTTGAGTGGGGTGGAGATGTAGAATTCATCGAAATTTCTGCTAAATTCGGACAAAACTTGGAAGGGATCTTAGATACTATCTTAATCACAGCTGAGATGCTAGAATTAAAAGGTAATCCAAAGAAAAGAGCAAAAGGTGTAGTTATGGAATCTAGATTAGATCCAAGAGTAGGACCAATTGCCGACATTTTAGTACAAGAGGGAACTCTTAAAGTTGGAGATATCATCGTAGCTGGAGAAGCCTATGGAAAAGTAAGAGCATTAATTAACGATAAAGGTGAAAAAACAGAAGTTGCTTCACTATCTCAACCAGCGGAAGTTATAGGATTTAATATAGTTCCAGAAGCTGGAGATGTAATGTATGTAGTTCAAAATGAACAACATGCTAGAAGAATCGTAGAAGAAGTTGAAAAAGACAGAAAATTAAATAATAAAAACAATAAAAAACATATCTCTTTAGAAGTTTTATCTCAACATATGGATGATATCAACTTAAAAGAGTTAAACCTTATTATAAGAGCTGACTCAAAAGGTTCTGTACAAGCTCTAAAGGAATCATTAAATAAATTATCTACATCAGAAGTAGCAGTAAATGTTATCCAAGCTACATCTGGAGCAATATCTGAAAGTGATATTAGATTAGCAGAAGCATCTAATGCAATCATCTTAGGATTTAATGTAAGACCAACTACAAAAGCTATGAGAGAAGCAAACAAAGCAGGTGTAGAGATCAGAACTTCTAGTATCATCTACCAAATTGTAGAAGATATAGAACAAGCTTTATCAGGAATGTTAGATCCTGAATATAAAGAAGTTTACTTAGGAAGAATTGAGATCAAAAAAGTATTTAAAGTATCTAAAATTGGAAATATAGCTGGTTGTTATGTAGAAGACGGGAAGATCTATGCTGACTCAAAAATAAGAATTCTTAGAAATGGTGTAATGATATACGATGGAGAATTAGCTTCATTAAAGAGATATCAAGACGATGCTAAAGAAGTTATTGTAGGTCAAGAATGTGGACTAAACATCAAAAACTTCAATGATATTAAAGAGGGCGATACTGTAGAAGCATACAGGATCGACGAAATCAAAAGAACACTAAAAGATGTGAAATAATTATGAGAAAACAAAGATTATTAGGCATCGAAAAACAAATGATAAGAATAATATCTACAGCTTTATTTATGGAAGTTAAAAATCCAAAAATTCAAGGGATGGTATCGGTAACTAAGATAGAAGTAACAGAAGATCTGAGATATGCAGATGCATATTTTAGTGTTTTATCTATTGGAGATAACAAAGTAGATGAACTTAAAGTTTTAGAAGGATTAAATGAGATCAAAAAATACTTAAGAAAAAGAGTGTCTGAAGAAACGAATCTTAGATATGTACCTGAAATCAGAGTATTTTTAGATGATACAGTGGCTAGAGCGATAAAAATATCTAACTTAATTGATAAAGTTAACAATTAGGAGGATATGGGATGTATTGGGAATATAATACATATGATGAGTACCAGGTGAAAGATAAAGTTGAGAAGCATAATTTATCCATAGAAGTGGTAAAACTCCTCCTATCACGGGGGATTGATTCCGATGACAATATCCAAAAATTTTTAAATGCAAGTGTAGAAGATCTAGAAGATCCATTTGATTTTGAAAGGATGGAGGAGGTCGTAGAAAAGGTAATCAGAGCTAAAGATAATAAAAGTAAAGTATTTATCTATGGTGATTATGATGTAGATGGTATTACAGCCTCTGTTTATCTGACTATTGTCTTTAATCTTATCGGGATAGAAACCTCGTATTATATTCCAAATCGTATGGATGAAGGGTATGGTCTGAATAGGCAGGCAATAGATTATGTCAATGAAAGAAGTGGAAAGGTAATTATAACGGTGGATACAGGAATTAATTCATTAGAAGATTTTGAATATGCAAAATCTCTGGGTATCGACGTTATAATAACCGATCATCATAAAATAATAAAAGATAAAAAAGAAAAACTTTTAGTAATTAACCCTAAATTGAGTAAAAATTACAGATTTAAATATCTATCTGGAGCTGGAGTGGGTTTTAAAGTAGCTTGTGCAGTCTATAAAAAATTAGGTGTCGATCCAAAACATCTATATGAACATTTAGATATAGTAATGATAGGAACTATAGCAGATGTAATGCCTTTGACAGACGAAAACAGAATTATAGTGAAAAATGGATTGATAGCTTTAAAAGATACTAAGATAAAGGGACTTCGGTCCCTTCTTAGGTATTTAAAACTGTCACCTAAGAATATCAGTACAACAGATATTAGTTTTTTTGTATCACCGTTATTAAATGCCTTGGGAAGGATTGGGAAATCAAGAACAGGGGCAGATTTCTTTTTAGAAGGAAATGACAGTGAACTTTATTCTATTATAGAGGATATGAAAAAATCCAACAATAAAAGGCGTATTTTAGAAAGAAAAATTTTTAATGAGATCAATGATGAGGTGGAAAAAATAGAGGATAAAGATAGTTTGAAATATCTATTTTTGAAATCCCATGATTGGCACCCTGGTGTCATTGGAGTGGTAGCTAGCAGACTTTCTGTTAGGTATAATATTCCAGTTATACTTATTTCGTTGCAAAATAATTTTGGAAAAGCATCTTGTCGAAGTGTAGCAGGAATAAATATATTTAATATATTAAATGATATGTCTGATACCTTGGTTAGATTTGGAGGGCATGATTTAGCCGCTGGATTTATAGTAGCTAAAAGTCAACTAGAAATAGTTGAAAGTGCTATTGCCAAAGGTATAGGAGAATCTACAAAAAAGTATAAGAAAGATATTATAAAGATAGATTATAACTATCCCTTAGAGATGGTAGATGATAACTTTATAGGTGAACTTGCCAAAATATCGCCCTTTGGATCTGCTAACCCTTATCCACTATTTGTAGATAGTGATCTAAAATTTGTCAGAGTGAAAAAATTTGGAGTTGAAGATAAACATTTTAAAACTTTTTTAGAAAAAAATGGGAAACTATACTCTGCTGTGGGATTTAATCTGGCTCATAAGATAGATGAAGACGATTATATGGATAAGACTTTCGAAATAGTATATTATCCAGAAAAAATCTGTTATAATAACAATAAAATTATTCAAATTAAGATAGAAGACATAAGAATCGAAAATTAATCGGTAGTGGTAATTCATGAATTGCCCGTACGAAGTAATAAGTAATAAGTGCTTAGAGCATTTATATATAGATATATAGATATATAAATATATAATCACACACAAGGAGGAACAAAGAACATGAATTATGAAGTGAAAAAATTAGATAACTCAGTAGTTGAAATCACATTAAAGGTAGAAGGTGCAGAGGTATCTACTGCTAAGAAAGCTGCAGTAAAAAAAATAACTAAGGATGCTGAAATTCCAGGATTCAGAAAAGGACATGCACCAGCATCAGCTATTGAATCTCATTATGAAGGTGTAATCAAAGAAGAAATTACAGACGCTATCTTAAAAGGACACTATGAAGCGATCTTAAAAGATGGACAAATTAATCCTGTAGATTACATAAAGACAACTAAAGTGGAATTAGACGGAGATAAATTCGTAGTTACATTTATGGTAGATGTATTCCCTGAGATCAAATTAGGAGAATACAAAGGTTTAGAAGCTACAAAGGAAACATTTGAAATGACTGATGAAACTGTAAACAAAGAGATCGAAGCAATGGTGTCTGCTAAGTCTAACTTAGAAGATGCTACTGAAGGTCATAAAGCTGAAATGGAAGACACTTTAGATCTTGCATTTGAAGGATTTGTTGATGGTGTAGCTTTCGAAGGTGGAAAGTCTGAATCACACATGTTAAAATTAGGGGCTAAATCTTTCATAGATACATTTGAAGAGCAATTAGTAGGATATGAAAAAGATCAAGAGGGAGAAATAGTAGTGAATTTCCCAACTGAATACAATACAGAAAATTTAGCTGGAAAGGAAGCAACTTTCAAAGTTAAAATAAATGCAATAAAAGTAGCAGTTACACCTGAATTAAATGATGAGTTCGCAGTGGAAGCAGGATTTGAATCTGTAGAAGATTTAAAAACTAAGAAAACTGAAGAGATCAAAAATAGAGAAGAAGCTAGAGTAGAGGGAGAATACAGACAAACTTTATTAAATCAAGTTTTAGCTAATACTGAAATGACGTTACCTTTATCTATGGTAGCTAGAGAGATCAAAGGAAGAATTTCTGAGATGGAAGGTCAATTAAAATCTCAAGGAATGAACCTAGAGATGTACTTACAAATGTCAGGATCTACAATGGAGCAATTAAATGATCAAGTTAAGCCTATGGCAATTGAAAAGATCAAATTAGACCTTATCTTAGATGAGATCGCAAAGATTGAAAAGATTGAATTAACTGAAGAGGAGTTAGAAGCTAAATTAGTTGAAGTTTCTGTTATGTACAAGATGGAAGTAGACAAGTTAAAGGAAGAATTAACTAAGGCAAACAACTTAGAGAACTTCACAATGAATTTAAGAACAGATGCTACTATGCAAAAAACTGTTGAATTCATTCAAGCACAAGCTAAATAATTAAATTAAGTATATATACTTTTGGGACAAATTTTATTTGTCCCTTAAGCTATATATATGGACTACCATTTTTGTTATTATTTATATTGATTTTCTAATTAAAGAGAATGGATTTATCATATAAATTATTAAATAAAATTTAATAATTTATATGATAAATAAAAAATACTTGGAGGTAGAAATTTATGTATAATCCAACAGTTATTGAAAATACTGGAAAAGGAGAGAGAGCTTACGATATATATTCGAGATTATTAAAGGATAGAATAATCTTTTTAGGAACAGAGATAAACGATCTAGTGGCTAACTCAATAGTAGCACAACTATTATTTTTAGAGGCAGATGCCCCAGAAAAAGATATAATCATGTATATTAATAGCCCGGGAGGGGTAATAACTTCGGGGTTGGCAATATATGATACTATGAGATATATCAAACCTGATGTACAAACTGTGTGTATAGGTCAAGCTGCATCTATGGGAGCACTATTATTAACAGCAGGAACAAAGGGGAAAAGATTTGCTTTACCAAATGCTAGAGTGATGATTCATCAACCATTAGGAGGAGCTCAAGGTCAAGCAACAGATATAGAGATCCAAGCTAAAGAGATCCTAAGAATGAAAGAATTAACAACTAAAATAATATCTGAAACAACAGGAAAAACTATGAAACAAGTAAAAAAAGATACTGAAAGAGATAACTTTATGACAGCTGAAGAAGCTATGGAATATGGATTAATCGACAGAGTATTCGTAGAAGGGGAGAGATAAAATGGGAAAAAAAATAGAAAAATGTTCATTTTGTGGGAAATCAGAAAGCGAAGTAGCAAAATTAATAACTGGTCCAGAAGCGAATATATGTGATGAGTGTATAGATGCTTGTGGGGTGCTAATAGAAGATATGCAGGAAGAGATGGGAGAAGCTGTAGAAGATAATAGTTTTCATGAAATTAATCTTATGACTCCTAAAGAGATAAAGACAAAATTAGATGACTATGTAATAGGTCAGGAAGCAGCTAAAAAAGTACTGGCTGTATCGGTATATAATCACTATAAGAGGATTAGACATAAGGGGAAAACAGGAGATGTAGAATTACAAAAATCCAATGTACTCCTTATCGGTCCTACAGGAACAGGTAAAACACTTCTAGCTGAGACTTTGGCTAGAACTTTACACGTGCCATTCGCCATAGCAGACGCAACAACTCTTACGGAAGCTGGGTATGTAGGAGATGACGTAGAAAATGTATTAGTAAGGTTATTACAGGCGGCGGACTATGATGTAGAAGCAGCAGAAAGAGGAATAATCTATATAGATGAGCTAGATAAGATAGCTAGAAAATCAGAAAACATGTCTATAACTAGAGATGTATCTGGAGAAGGAGTACAGCAGGCACTCCTTAAAATAGTAGAGGGAACTGAAGCACAGGTGCCTCCTCAAGGTGGGAGAAAACATCCAAATCAAGAGATGGTAAAGATAAATACAAAAAATATTCTATTTATTGTAGGTGGAGCTTTTGAGGGACTCGATAAGATAATCAAATCAAGGTCTAATAAAAAAGTTATGGGATTCGGAGCCACTGTAATAAATGAAAAAAATGAATCTGAGGGAGAAGCTTTCATGAGAGTTTTACCGGAAGATCTAATAAAACAAGGAATAATTCCTGAACTTATAGGTAGATTTCCAGTAATAACTACTTTGTCTAATTTAGATGAAGAGGCTTTAATAAAAATTCTGACTGAACCTAAAAATGCATTGGTAAAACAATATAAAAAATTCTTTGAATTAGAAAACGTAGAATTACAATTTGAAGAGAGTGCACTAAAAAAAATGGCAGAGTTGGCATTGAAGAGAAAGATAGGAGCCAGAGGGCTTCGTGCACTTATGGAAAGTGCAATGTTAGATCTAATGTATGAAATTCCATCTAACCCTAATGTGGAAATGGTAAGAATAACAGAAGAATCTGTAATGGATAATAGTAAAGCACTGATAATAGAAAAAACAAAAAAACTCAAATAATGATTGGGAGGCAAAAAGATGACAAAAATTACATTTATACCTACTAGAGATCTAGTGGTTTTCCCAGGAGCGATAATGCCTATTTATATAGGAAGAGAAAAAAGTGTTAATACATTAGAAAAAGCACTGACAGAGGACAGTAAATTAATTTTATGTATGCAAAAAGATTTTTTAGTAGAAGAACCTAATTATACTGATGATATACATAAAGTAGGAGTAGAAGCTACTATACTTCAAACAGTAAAGATGCCAAATAACACTGTGAAAGTATTGGTAGAAGCTTCTCATAGAATTATTTTGGGTGATGTAGAGGAAATCGATGGAATAATTTATGCAGAATCTACAGCTGTTGAGACAGAAAAACTAGAAGAAACAATCGGAGAAGCAATAGTTAGAAGGGTATTAAAATCGTTTGAAAGATATGCTAAATTTAGTGGGAAGATCCTGCCAGATCTGTTGGTAAGCATCAAGTCTATGAAGAATATAGATAAAAAGTTTGATCTGATAAGTGGAAATTTAAATATTTCATCTGAAGAAAAACAAAAACTTTTAGAGATATTTAATTTAGAGGAAAGAGGATATAAATTAATAGAGATCTTGAAAAAAGAGTTAGAGATCTTAAATTTAGAGAAAAAAATAGAAAATAAGGTAAAAGAAAAGATGAGTTCAGCTCAAAGAGCTTATTTCTTAAAGGAAAAATTAAATGCTATAAGGGAAGAATTAGGAGAGGATGAATCAGATGATGATGATATCTTAGAGCTAAAAAAACTAATAAAATCTAAAAAACTTCCAAAAGAAGTAAAGAAAAAAGTTGAAAAAGAGGTCTCTAAACTATCTAAGATGCCGGCATTTTCAGCTGAAGCTAGTGTAGTACGTAACTATGTAGAAACAGTATTAGACCTTCCTTGGACTAAGAAAACAAAAGATATTTTGGATATAAAAAAAGCTCATGATAAGTTAGAGGAAGATCACTATGGGTTAAAGGAGATAAAAGAAAGGATCCTTGAATATCTGGCGGTTAAAAGATTAAACCCCAACATGAAAGGAACAATCCTTTGCCTGGTAGGACCTCCAGGTGTAGGGAAGACTTCACTAGCTAAATCTGTAGCAGACGCCATGGGAAGAAATTTTTCTAGAATATCTCTAGGTGGAGTAAGAGATGAATCGGAGATCAGAGGACATAGAAGAACTTATATTGGTTCTATGCCAGGGAAATTAATAAAAGCAATGAAACAAGCTAAAACTAAGAACCCAGTGATCCTGTTAGATGAGATTGATAAGATGTCTAATGATGCCAAGGGAGATCCTAGTTCTGCAATGTTAGAGGTACTTGATCCTGAACAAAACAAGAACTTTGAAGATCATTATATAGATATACCATTTGATCTCTCCGATGTATTTTTTATAGCTACGGCTAATGATTTGAGAGGGATTTCAGGACCACTTAGAGACAGGATGGAGATCATTAATTTGAGTTCATATACTGAATTTGAAAAGATGCATATAGCTAAAAAATATCTGTTAGATGAAGCTCAAGAAGATAATGGATTATCTGAAATAGATATAAAAATGTCTGACGAAGCACTCCTTAGAATAATAAATGAATATACCAGGGAAGCAGGGGTAAGAAACTTAAAGAGAGAGATTCACAGCCTATATAGAAAATTAGCTAAGTTAGTTTTAGAAAAAAATAGGAAAAAAATAAACATTACAGTAAAAAATCTAGAAACATATCTTGGAAAAGTAAAATACAGACCTGATAAGATCAAGGAAAAAGAACCTAAGTTAGGTGTAGTTACTGGGCTAGCATGGACAAGTGTAGGAGGAACTACATTGGAAGTACAATCGGTATCTATGAAAGGGAAGGGGAAGATCCTATTAACTGGTAAATTAGGAGATGTAATGAAGGAATCAGCTCATGTAGCTTATTCTTATGTCAGATCAATTGCTGGGGAATTAAAAATAGATGAGAAATTTAATGAGACTACAGATATACATTTTCATTTTCCAGAGGGAGCTGTACCAAAAGATGGCCCATCGGCAGGAGTGACTATTACGACAGCTTTAATTTCAGTATTGACAAAAAAGAAAATAAGACAAGATATAGCTATGACTGGAGAGATTACAATCACTGGAGAAGTATTAGCAGTGGGAGGGATCAAGGAAAAGGTGATCGGAGCGCATAGAATTGGGATCCACGAGGTAATATTACCTCTAGACAATGAATCTGATGTAGATGAACTGCCTAAAGAAGTAAAAAAAGATATGATCATTCATTTTGCAAAAACTTATGATGATATCAAAAAAATAGCATTTGAAAAATAAAAAGGAGAAATATGAACACAGTATTAGAAAATATAAAAAAACGTAGATCCATTAGAAAATATAAGGAAATACAGATTGAACAAGAAAAAATTGAAGCCATTATCGAAGCTGGCCTTTATGCTCCTAGTGGACATAATGCTCAACCATGGCATTTTACTGTATTACAAAGTAAAGAGGTAATAGATCAAATAAGTGTCGGTACAAAGGAAGCATTAAAAAATTGTGAAACACCTTTATTTAGAAGGATGGCAAAAAATGAAAGTTTTCATATCTTATATGGTGCTCCTACAGTAATAGTTGTATCTGGTAAAAGAGAGGGAGCATATTCTATGAAGGCAGACTTAGGTGCTGCTACACAAAATATGCTGTTGGCTGCTGAATCGTTAGGAGTTTCAACTTGCTGGATAGGGTTGATAGTTGAAAATTTTAAAGGTGAGGAACAAGAAAAAAAGAATAAGGAGATGGGAGTTCCTGAGGGATATGAAGTTCAATATGCTGTAACTTTAGGTTATTCATCATTGGAGGGAAGCCCAAAGCCCAATCCAAGAAAAGAAAACACAGTAAATTATATTAAATAGTTGAAAATTAGGATTAAAGACTTCGATATAGGTTAGGTAGACAAAAAATTATATTTTGTATAATTACAACCGTGTTGAATAGAGGAGAATAAAAAATGGAAATAAAAAGATCGGATTTTGTAAAATCAGCAGTATATGAAGCTGATTATCCAGAACCAATAAATAGCATAGAATTTGCCTTTGTAGGTAGATCAAATGTGGGGAAATCATCCCTAATTAACAGTTTGACAAACAGAAAAAAAATAGCTAGAACATCAAAAACACCAGGAAGAACTCAACTAATAAACTACTTCATTATAAATAATGAAACATATTTAGTGGATCTGCCTGGATATGGATTTGCCAAAGTTCCAAAGGCTGTAAAACTAGCTTGGGGAAATACTATGGAGAGATACCTAGCTTCTAAAAGAAGTAAATTAGTATTTGTATTACTAGATATTAGAAGAGTTCCAAGTTCAGAAGATCTTGAGATGTTAGAATGGTTAGATTATTATGACGTACCATACAAGATTATTTTTACCAAGGTAGATAAGATGTCTAACAATGAAAAATTTAAGCAATTGAAAGATATTAGAAAGAAGATAGAATTTAAAAATAGTGATGTATTATTCTATTCAGCACTATCTCATAAGGGTAGAGAGGAATTATCTGAATATTTAGGTGAGGCTTTAAAAGAATATAAAAATCATGTTCCTCCTGTAATTGATCAGGAAGACTAAAATATAGAAAATTAAAAAAGGGAGATAATAATTAAAAATTATTATCTCCCTAAATATTATTGCTTATTTAGCTAATCTATATATAGCTTCTACATATATTTTTAATAATGTATCTAATTTACTGATATCTAAATACTCATTTTTTTGGTGCATATTATCCTCTTGATCATGTAATAATGCTCCAAATGCTACACCATTGTCTACGGCTCTTGCATATGTTCCCCCACCTATGGCTACAGGTTCAGCATCTACATCTCCTGTGATCTCCTTGTATACATCCATAAGTGTTTTCACTAAGACAGTGTCTTTAGGAAAATAAAGTGCATTATCTTCACTCTTTATAGTTAGTTCAAAATTATTTTCTGTGACAATTTTTCCTAACCCTTCTAAAACATCTTCTTTTTTAGTTGTTACAGGATATCTTATGTCGATGCTTAGCTCGATCTTACCATCACAAATAGATAGTTTCCCAATGTTTAAACTTAATTTTCCAGAGTCTGCATCTTCAAATCCAATTCCCATAGAAACTCCGTTATATTCCATTCCTATCTTAGAATTATAAAAAGTTACAAATTCAGAGATCTCTCCTAAATCTACCCCTTCTAAAATTCCCATCAATGCCGAGATAGCATTATAACCACTTTGCGGTTTAGCTCCATGAGCAGATTTACCGTAAGATATTAATTTTCCACCTTTGATCTCTATCTTATATTCATTATTTTTATTGTATTTCTTTACTTTAGATTCTAACATAGTTAAAAGTTCAGTTGGGAATGTCATTTCACAACTTTCTGCTACTGAGTTAAATGCTTTTCCACCTTCTATAGTAATATTTTTAGTATCAATATTTTTAGTCATAGTCACTTGCATAATTCCTTTTTCTGCAAATGTAACTGGGAAACTTGAATCAGGAGTAAATGCCAAAGTTGGTTGAGGCATTTTTAGAGTACCAAAGTAGTGATCCATACATCCCCAGTTAGTCTCTTCATTAGCTCCTAAGATCATTCTAATCTTCTTATCTAGCTTTATACCAGAATCTTTTAATGCCTTCATAGCGTACATACACATGATAATAGGACCCTTATCATCTAAAGTTCCTCTACCATAGATCTTACCATCAGCAATTATTCCGCCATATGGATCATGATCCCATCCGTCCCCTTCAGGAACTACATCTACATGCCCAAGGATAGCCAAAGTTTCTTCCCCGTCTCCAAAATCAATATGCCCTGCATAGTTATCAAAGTTAGTAGATTCAAATCCTAATTTTTCGCCTAATTCTAAAAAATGAGCCAGAGCCTTTGCAGGACCTTCTCCAAATGGCATTCCAGGTAGCGGAGCTTCCTCAACACTTTTAATTCTAATAGCCTCTTGTATAGATTTTACTACATCATCTTTATAGTCTAATATTTTATCCTGTAACATTTTACTCTGTAACATTTAAAACACCCCTTCTATTTAATTATTTTATTCTATTAATTTTTTTTTTATATTTCACCCTTTTAGTATATAATCTATTTTGAATTTTTACAAGGAGAACAAGCCAATTTCTCTATAAAAAGTGTTGATTTAGAGGACTGTATTAAAAATCAATACTATTTTACTCTTATATTATTATTTTAAATTTTCACGTCTTTAGACTAATACTAATATAGTGATTGGATATCATAAAGATTTAATTTAATAAAGGTGATTTCCGCCTTAGACAGAAATCACCTTTATTATTTAGATAAATTTTTACATCATCATATTTATTCCTCTATACTTTTACCTTCATCTTCATACTTGTATTCCTTATAAGAAACTCTGTGAAAGATTGCAAATAAGATTGGTATGATACCTAATGTTATACCTAAACAGAAGATCAATCCAAATATCATGGTTACTGCCATCCCTTCAAACATTACTCCACCACCCAGCCACAATGGAATAAGTCCACACACTGTAGTAGCTGTAGTAAGTACTATTGGTCTGAACCTTGCCTGTGCAGCATGCACTATTGCATCAGCTAGTTCACGACCCACTTCATCTCTCTCAATAGTGATCCTGTCTATCAACACTACGGCATTATTTATCATGATCCCGACCAGAGATAATGCACCTAGTATTGGCATAAATCCAAATGGCAGCTGAGTTAATCCCAATCCAAATGTTATTCCCGACAAAATAAGCGGTAGTGCGGCTAAAATTGTGATTAATATTGTATATGAATTAAATTGAATTATAAGCAGTAGCAATATAAATATTCCTGCTATGGGGAATTTTGCAGATAATGCATCATTTGCCTTTTTACTGTTATAGTATTCTCCTTTAAATTCATAACTATAACCATATTCCCACTTAGATGCCGCCTCATCTAATAGCGGCTTTATTTTTAATGTCTGTTCCATAGCAGTTGTTGTATCCCATAGTCCTACTTGGTATAAGATAGCCTTGATCTTATCTTTTCTAACTATTTTAGGAGCTTCCCATACTGTTTTTATCTCAGCTACCTGTCCTAATGGTACTGATTTCCCTGTAGTCTGGTTATAGATCGGTGTATTTTTTAATACCTCGATATCTTCTCGGGAGGTACCTTGAGATCTTAACATTACTGGAATTAACCTGTCTTCTTCCCTGTAATCGGTCAACTTTATCCCGCTTAAGATACTGTTTAGTGATATTGCTATATCCTGACTTGTAAGCCCAGCTCTAAGTGCTCTTTGCTGATTTATATTAACTGTGAATTTTCTGTTTTCCCCTCCCCAGTCAGTCTTGGTATCAGCTAAACCTATAATATTTTCTTTTATTATTTTTTCTATATCACCGAGATATTCGTATAATTTATCTGTATCTCTTCCCTTTATCCTGATCTCTATTGGACGGTCACTGGGAGACCCATTTTGTAGAGTATCTATCTTAATATTAGCATCTGGATAATTTTCTTCAAACCAGGCTATAAGTTTGGGTTGTATCTCTGTTTTTATAAAGTCAAAACTTGTAGTATTGATTATTGCAAAGGCTAAATTTGGCTGACTCATCTTTGGAGTATGAGATAGTATATACCTTGGAGCACTCTCTCCTATAAATGTTCCCACACTTAATATTCCTTCTTTTTCGTATTTAACCAACGTTCCACCCGACAAAATATTGGCAATAAATGATGGCTTCACCTGTTTTGGATGATCTAGGAAATATTCCTTTCGAATATATTTTTCTGCATCGAGCACCATCTTAGTTGTGGTTTCTATAGATGTTCCAAATGGCAGTTCTGCCTCTACTGTTAATAGCGGTATATCTTTATCCGGCATAAATTTTACATTAACAAAAGTTTTAAATCCAAATAGAGCGATAAAAAATATCCCAATAATTACTATACTTGCCATAAACTTATGCTTTAGTGCTTTTAGTAGAGACCCTCTATAAAGTTTATAGAATTTACTGTCATAGCCCACTTCCTGTTTCTCTACCTTTAAGAATAACACACAGAGTAGAGGAATAAGGGTTATTCCAAATATCCATGACAATCCTAAACAAATGGCAACTACATATGTTATAGGTCCTGTATATTCTCCCATATTTCCTTCTGCCAGTACTATTGGTAAAAAGGCTGATATGGTAACCATGGAAGAGATCATAAGTGGATTCTTCAGTGTTCTAACTGCTTCTAAAGCAGCTTCTACCTTATCCATTCCTTTTTCCATATTAACCATGATTGCTTCTGAGATCACTATTCCATTATCCACTAGCATTCCCAATACAATTATAAGGGCAGCCAGTGAAATTTGATCCAGACTTAGGCCGAAATAACTTAAAAATACCATGGATGATGCCATTACTATAGGGATTAATGAAGCTACGATAGCTCCTATTCTAACACCTAAAAATATTATAAGGACCAACATTACTGTAAGGATAGATTGTGCTACATTAGAGAGGAAACTTTGAACACTCTTATCTACCCTTGCAGCTTCCTGTGCCAAATATGTAAAATCTACTCCTATAGGATAGCTAGATTCTACAGCTTTAATCTTCTCATCTATCTCTTTTTGAAGGTTCAGGATATTCCCCCCCTCTTTTAAAGAGATTGCAAGAATGATAGTATCTTTACCATTAAATTTTTCCCTTGTAAGAATAGGTTCCTGATACGCTCTTCTCACTCTAGCAATATCTTCTACTCTTATTAGATTGCCCTTTGGAAGTCTGATGACTGTATTTCTTATATCATCTACAGAATCAAAGTTTCCACTGGGTTCAAAACTTAATCTTTCTTTTCCTAAAAGTATTTGTCCACCAGGAGATAATATATTTGTACTCTCTAGAGCTTCTTTTAAGTATCCTGGAGAGATTCCAAATTGTGATAACTTAGCATTGTCATAATCTATAAACACATTTTCCGGTCTGACTCCAACTTTTATTACCTTACCTACATTTTTCATGGTCAATAACTCTTCCATTGTAAACTTGGCTATCCTTCTCAGATCGTCCATTGAGTATCCATCAGCTGTGACAGCTATCATTGTACCGTACACATCACCGAAATCATCATTTACAGATGGTGCCATAGCTCCGCTAGGAAGATCTTTGGTGGCATCTTCTACCTTTCTCCTCAATTTATCAAAGATTGGTCTCATTATTTTATACTCATCTTTAAACTGTACAGTAATATATGAGAACCCTTCTCTACTTTCACTGTCGATATAGTCAACTTCCGGCATTTCTTGAATTCTTTGCTCAATTTTATCTGTAACTAAGTTCTCTACCCTGCTTGGGCTAGCCCCTGGATATAGAGTAGCCACTGTAGCTGTCCTTACTACATAGCCTGGATCTTCCGCCTTTGGTAATTTAAAGTAGGTAGAAACTCCAGCTAGTGCTAAAAGCAATATAAAAGTAAATGTAACTACTTTTTTCTTAATTGCCATCTCTGTTAAATTCATGTAAATTCCTCCCTATTTTAATTTTACCTGTTGACCATCTTCTAACTTAGTCATTCCAGCTGTAATTAACTCGTCTCCCTCTGATAACCCATCTAAAATTTCCAGACCTTTATTGGTTATCATACCTGTTTTAACCTCGATTCTTTTGACAATGCCTACACCTTCTCCATCTTTTTCTACAATGAAGACATAGTTAGTGTTTGTGTCCTTTAAGATTACATTTAAAGGTATGAATATTTTATTCTTCTCACTCAACATATTTTTATTGAAATCGACTACAACTGACATTCCACTTTTCAAACTTTTATCTATACTGAATATACTCACCTTTACAGGGTATGTAGATCCATATTGCAGAGATGATGTACCTACTTCTACAACCTCACCTAAATATTTTTTTCCTATAGCTCCTGCATAAATATTGACCTGTGATCCAATATTTATTTTTCCTATAGCACTTTCTGGAACAAATGATATTGCTTCTAAATCTGTATCTGTATTTAATATATATACAGGTTGACCAGCAGCTACATTTTCATTAACTTCTGATACCTTTACAGCTACTGATCCATCTATAGAAGATTTTAAGACAGTGTATTTCAATTGACGTTTGGCATATTTTATCCCCTCTGATGAAACCTTTAGAGATGCAGATGTAGAATCCATTCTGGCTTTTGCACCGTCAAATTCACTCTTAGATACACTGTCGTTTTGATATAGTTCCTTTATTCTGTTGTAGCTTGATTGTGCTTCTATTTGTGATGCTCTGGCAGTTTCATAAGAACTCTCTGATTGTCTTAATAGAATCTCATAATCGATCTTATCCAAGATAGCTAAAATATCTCCCTTTTTCACTGACTGTCCCAACTTAAAGTTCATTTTTTCAATGTTTCCAGGTACCCTGAAACTCACCTCAGGTTCTACAGCAGATTTTATGTCCCCTGTAAAGCTGAGAGCTTCCACCGGGCTTTTTAATTCTATGGTTTCGTGTCTGACAGTTCTTAAATTAATTTTTTCCTCTTCTTTTTTACTCCCGCAGCTTGCTAGGGTAACTATTATAAATCCAATTATTAATGTTTTTTTATATAATGACATTTGTTTCCTCCTCATTTTTGATTATTGTATTTTCAAATTATGTTCACCTAATAATTCTGAATATACTTCAGGATCTAATAGGTGATAAGCTCCCACTGCTCTTTCTGTTATCATCAACTTAGTATAATAATCATATTTAGATGCACTCTCGGTTTCCTTAGATTGGATTGCTACATTTTGAGAATCTAATAACTCAGTTATTGATACCTCTCCTCTTGAGTATGAATCTGTCACTAAGTCAAGAGTTTTATCTGCTGCAATTCTTGCATCTTTTGAAGTTTCCACATTTATTTTAGCTGTTACTAAATCTGTTAGAGAAGCTCTGATATTTTGTTTTATACTATTTTCAACATCTTCTTTTTGTATAGTTAATTTTTGTAGTTGCTCAGTGGCGGTGTTTCTTTTAGCTATTCTTTCTCCCCCCTCTAATAATGGAATACTTACTTGTACCCCTACAGTCCATACTTCCTTTCTAGGATTTCCATCAGTAGAATATAGGCTTCCACTCCCGCTTCTATCCGTATAGTAGTTGTAGTCAGCTGTCAATGCCACCTCAGGACTATAGAAATTTCTATTTGCTTCCTTTAATTTTCTCTCTGCTACATCCACAAAATTCTCGATTTGTTTAATCTCAGTAGAATTTTCAAGACCTAATTTTATTAATTTTTTCAAGATATCATCCATTACGTTTTTCTTGGTTAACTCCAAGCCTGCTATTCCTAAAAACTCTTCTGTGTCTAAGATATCTACTGCTTGAAAGTTTGTATCCAGATCATTATTTAAAATTCTCATCAATCCTTCCTTGGCATTTTGAAGTTTAGCTTGAGAAGCACTTAATTTACTGATATCTGTAGCTAACTTACTCTCCCATCTGTATACATCTGATTTTCTGGAATATCCTACTTTTTCCCTAACTATGGCTAATTCTAAGTTCTTTTTAGTCAATTCTAAATTGCTGTATTGTATGCTTTCAGAAGCTTTTAACTTCAATACATTGAAGTATGCTGTAGAAATTTTTAAAATTGTATCCAATTCACTTTGTTTATAACTTTCTTTTTCTGCATTAAAAATACTTTTTTCTACAGATACTGCTGAATTTAATTTATCATTCCATATTACCTGTCTTAAGCCTACTCCTACATAGGTATTATCTGTTTTAACATCATTGGGAGCATCTGCTTGTCCTTGGTCTACAACTTTATATCCACCTGTTGCTATTATTTGCGGTAGTCTAGATGATTTAACTGCATCCACTTGGTATTCTTGGATATTTAGATCATTTTTATCTATTGTTAACTGCAGGTTATCCTCTAATCCTTTTCTTATGGATGAAAAAAGAGTTAGGTTCTCTCCTCCACTCTTTTTTCCGATTATTTTAGCTGATACCGCTGTTCTCCAGTTTGGCCATTTGCCTATTTTTTCAGCTACAGATTGATTGATTACAGATCTTAGTTCTCCTCCAACCACATAGACTTTTTGATCTTTTGCACTGCTGCCATCTAATATTTCCAAGAGAGAGATAGCCGATTTTCGGAGTCTTCTCTGGATATTTGTATCTACCTCAAAAGAGAGGTATGCCTGGTCACTTATTCCTGTACCATATCCATCTGCATATGTTATTATTTTTTCATTATTTAAAATATCCATGATTTGAATAAATTCTTCCCTGTCTGAAAAACCACCTAAAAGAGCCACTTTCTGACCTTTGATATCTACAGCTAATTTTTCATAATTCCCATCAAAGTCTATCCAATTAACCTTGGATACTCCATGTTTTTTGATGTTTTTCTCTATATAAGAAATTATTTTTTCCTCGTTATTTAATAATTCCGCTGGTGTTATAAGGGCGATTTCTGAAAATTCCTCATCCACACTTCTAAGGAGTTGGAAGATTTTATCGAATCCAATTTCTTGTACACTATAAGTAAGGTTATCTACCTGACTGGTTTCGCCATGAGATATATATTGGGCAAAAGGCATAATACTTAATTTCGTTATATTTTTTTTGCTTACAATTTGATTTGAGACCTGATGATCTCCGCCTACGATCAGGTCCACTTTTTTATTTTTAACCAGATCGAAGTAACTTTCATCGATTCCTTCTGGCCCTTCTTTTGCTATAACCTGTAATTCTTTGGGAAAAACCACAGTATAATTGCCTTCCAACACATCTGTAAATTCTTTTTCAATGAGACTCTGATAATTTTTTATATTATTGCTTTTTAGACTGTATAATACGGCAATATTGACAACTTCTTTAGCAAAGGTACAAACATTTATTATGAATAACAGAATAATTAAATTTATTTTTTTTATCAATTTTATCCCCTCCTGCATACTTTTCTATTAAATTGGTAATTAACTTTTTTCCCCCTTTTATTTTAATTTATCTAACTCTATAATTATATGAAAAACAGTTGATTTTCCTATAAATTAATTTTAATTTATTATACTATCAGTGATATACTTTTTGATATCTATGTCTTTATCATCAAAGACTCTGCCATAGATATAACCGCCGATACTCATAAGCATTATCCCCATGGTAGCATCTTCTAAATCTTTTTTTATACTGAATTCTTTTTTTTCTGCTCCTTTTTTTAAAATTTTCAAGACCAATTCATAATTTTTTATGGAATGGTTCCTTATTTTTTCTTGAAGCTTTAGAGGCAGTCCATTAAAATCAAAAGCTAATTTTGCTATGGCTTCTGCGTATAAGATTTCTTCTTTATTTGCTTTTGTTAAATAGGCATCTAATTTTTTTTTTTCACTTCGATAGGTTAATATTTCCTCTCTTTTTTTTTGAACTCTTTTTTCTATCATCTCCATTATTGCAATCCCTAGATCCTCTTTGTTTTTAAAATAATGATAGATACTGGATTTTGCAATGCCCACTTCATCTGCCACTTTTTGAAAACTTAACCATTCATACCCCCTTTCACTAACCATCC
>NZ_JBAHZY010000007.1:0-18531 GCF_037132775.1 Psychrilyobacter sp. | reverse complement strand
AATATCAAAATTTAAGAGAATTATACACGGGAATAAAAAGGTATATTAATTTTTATAATAACGATAGAGGACATAGTTCTTTAGATTATGAAACACCTGCTAAGGTATATTTTGGTACTCAAAAAATTGCTTAAGTTTTTTCATAAACTGTTTGACAAACACGACCATCATAGATCATGAGAAAGAAATGGGAATTAAAGCTTTATGGATAAATATTTATGATGCCATAGCACATAATAGAAAAATTTTAAAAAAAAACCAATATATATGAGTAGATACCTTGAAAGAGAATCATTCATATTAGAACTTGTAGCCAAGGAACTAGAAAAATATCTCTGATGCTTTTTATCATCCACGACACTTAATTTATTTGTCCTTTTTTAGTTGTGTCACTATGATTTTTAATACTAGGTGTATAATACAGATTAAGAGATCAATAAAAATTATTGGAACTAAGCAGAGTAAATATAATATTCATTAAATTCAATTAATTCTAGGAAATGAGAATAACAGAATTATTCTATGAGTATGATATAATATACATATTATATCATACTATTATTGGAGGTAAAAAATGAGAATACTTAGAAAAGTTACCCTAGAAAATGAAAAATTAGTGGGGAAAAATATATACAAAAGAGTAGCTGCAAGGGGAATTATATTAGATGGCGAAAACATCTTACTCCTCTATACAAAAAGGTATGATGACTACAGTTTCCCTGGGGGAGGAGTCGATGAAGGCGAAAACCTGACTGAGGGTGTCAAAAGGGAGATCAATGAAGAGACAGGAGCTAAGAATATAGAGATATTGGCTGAATATGGTGTCTATGACGAGGTAAAACCTATCCATAAAAAGAACTATGATTATGTCAATATGATCTCACATTTTTTTATCTGCGATATCCACAAGGAATTAGGAAAAACTAATTTAGAAGACTATGAAATCAATAATGGTATGGATGCTAGATGGGTAAATATCTATGAAGCTATTGCCCACAATAAAGAAGTTATCAAAAATCAGCCTGAAACCATTGGTCTTTTTATAGACAGAGAATTGTTTATGCTTAAATTAGTGGCAAAAGAATTAATAGAAAAAAATTAAAAACTTTGCAGCAAAACAATCTGTGTAAATTAGTTTTATAATTCGTGTAATCCGTGTCAGATGTTTTGAGTTTAATTAGAGATAATTAGCAGCAAAATCAAGGAATAAAAGGAGAAAAAATAGTGGATAAAGCTTATGAAATTTTAAAAAAATATTTTGGGTATACTACCTTTAAGGAAGGACAAGAACCCATCATTAAAAGTATCCTAGATGGTCATAATACCTTGGGAATTATGCCCACTGGAGGAGGTAAATCTATTTGTTACCAAATCCCTGCTCTGATATTTGAGGGGATAACCCTTGTAGTATCTCCTCTAATCTCCCTTATGCAGGATCAGGTAGATGCACTGAATACCTTGGGTGTTTCTTCTGTTTATATCAACAGTACTCTGAAACCTAAAGAGATGCATACCATCTATATGGAAATAGCAAATGGTGACCATAAGATTATCTATGTCACTCCAGAAAGATTTGAAAATTCGGAGTTTATCGACAGAATTAGAATAGAAAAGATATCTCAAATAGCCATAGATGAGGCACATTGTATCTCCCAGTGGGGACACGATTTTAGAAGATCATATCTTAATGTTCCTAATTTTATAAAACAACTACCTTGTGATCCTATAGTCACAGCATTTACAGCTACTGCAACTCCTAAAGTCAGAGAAGATATCATAAAAAATCTAAGATTCAACCCTAACGTATTCATAAGTGGATTCGATAGAGAAAATCTAAAATTCACCACCATAAAAGGTGTTAACAGCTTGTCCTATATCAAGAAATATCTCAAAGAACATAGTGACGAGGGAGGTATTATCTATGCCTCTACAAGAAAGGAAGTTGATTCCATCTACTCTGAATTATCAGATCGTGGATATAAGGTAGGGAAATATCATGCCGGGATGTCTGATACTAAGAGACAGCAAAATCAAGATGATTTTATAAATGACAGACTAACCCTCATGGTCGCGACCAATGCCTTTGGAATGGGAATAGATAAATCCAACGTTCGTTTCGTTATCCACAGCAACTTACCAAAGGATCTAGAAAGCTATTATCAAGAAGCTGGAAGAGCTGGAAGAGACGGGTTAGATGCTCACTGTATATTAATATTCAATCCAAAAGATATACAAACTCAGACTTTTTTCATAAATAATAATCAGTTTGAATCCTCCGAGGAAATTATAAATATCAAACGTGAAAAATTAAGTTCCATGGTAAACTATTGCCACACTTCTAAATGTGTTAGATCATATATTTTGGAATATTTCGGTGATGACAGGATAGAAAATTGCTATAATTGCAGTAACTGCCTAGATGACGGCGAGGTAGAAGATATTACAATTGAGGTTCAAAAAATACTTTCTTGTGTCTATCGTACAGAGCAGAGGTTTGGGATAAATATGATTGTAGGAGTCCTTGGAGGCTCTAAAAATAAGAGTATTCTTAATTGGAATTTAGATAAAGCCTCTACCTATGGGCTACTTTCAGATTATTCTCAAAAAGATATCAGAGCTTTGGTCGACCTCCTTATAGGAGATGAATATTTAGATGTTACTAAAACAGAATTTCCAACTTTGAGACTGACTAAAAAAGCCTTTGAGTTCGTCAAAAGTAAGGAAAAACTTACTAGAAAAATAACGAAAATTCAGAGAAAAACTACCTATGAATGGGAGGGTAGCTTTGATCTCCTTCGTAAACTTCGAGCTGATATTGCAAGATCTGAAGGGAAACCGCCATACACTATTTTTTCCGACAAAACTCTTCAAGAGATGGCCAGATATCTCCCTACCGACTATGAAAGTATCTTAGAGATAAGTGGTGTAGGAGAGAAAAAATATGAAAAATATGGAATAAAATTTTTAGAAGTAATAAAAGAAATAAAAGGTGATAGCAGCCCAATAGAAGCAAGAGAAGCTGTTAAAAAAAAAGCTAAGCCTAAGAAAGCTAGCACCAAAGACAGCACCCATAGGATCTCCTACCAATTATTTTTAGATGGGAAAAATGTAACAAAAATTGCAGCTGAAAGAAAAAGTAAGTTCGATACCATCCTCAATCATCTGTTTAAATGTATGGATGAAGGATTAGAAGTTGACCTATCTAGGATAGTCAATAGCACAAAAAAGAAACTGATATTAACCGCCATAGAAAAAACCGGTGGTACTATGCTACGACCAATAAAAGATGAACTACCTAATGATATAGAATATTATGAGATCAAGGTGGTATTAAAGGAAATAAATTAAGTTAAAAAAACTAGAGAATCAACCATAGCTGATTCTCTAGTTTTTTTATTCTATTAAATTATACAGCAAGTTTATTCTTTAAAACTGTAGTTTTAGTAGCTACAATTGCTGCCAATATAATTATACTACTTCCCAATACTATCTTCATACTTGGAATTTCGCCCAATATAAAGGCAGCAAAGATAATACCATATACAGACTCTAAACATGTGGTAACGCTCACTGTACTTGCACTGATCCTTTTCAATGACATAACAAAGAGTGTGTGCGCTATCCCTGTAAAAACTACTCCCAATATCAGCATGAAAAATATATCTTTTGATGATGGAATTTTATTCCATAATAATAAAACAGGAATCGACCAAAATGATGCCCCCAGACATTGATAAAATGTAAGTTTAACCCCCGATACTGAACTTGAAAACTTTTTATTCATTATAGCTAAAACTGCAAATGAAAACCCAGAAAATATACCCATACCTATTCCGCTCAACATTTTAACATCTATCCCATTTAGCGGTATTACCATGGAAATCCCAATAAAAGTTATGATGGCAGTGACGACTTTTCCTCTCTCTAATTTCCCCTTAAAAAATAAAGGTTCCATAAAGGTTGTAAAGATAGGAAAACTCGAAAAAGATAGAAGTCCCAGAGCTACACTGGATAACTTAATCGCCTGAAAAAATGAAAACCAATGAAGGAAAAGTAATGATCCCTGCAAAATCATAATTTTTCTTGAAGTTGGAGAAGTCATCTCTACCTTTTCATTTTTAAATTTAAGAACAATATATAAAAATATTGTAGCAAATATAACTCTGCCGCTGACAATCACCTGGGCAGGTGCCTCTATGAGTTTACCGAAAAGTCCCGATAATCCAAAAAGTAAAACCGCAATATGTAGTATAATAAGATCCTTTCTCATCTATAGCCCTCCTCTAATCTGTTTACATTCATAAATAATATCACCTTTTAACTAGAAATAAAAGTAAAATTTGTTTATTATTTGATATATAAATATATAACCGATAAATAGTAAAAAGGTAGAATCAGAAATTTCTAATCCTACCTTTTTATATCTTTCTCCAACGATTACCTCTATTTTTTTCCTTTATGAGATTAACATTTAAAATTAAATTTTCTTACGTTCAATTTTGATGATCATAAGATCGCTAGGAGAGATTTTAGTTTATTTTCTTATTTCAGTTACATTCATCTTAATTGCAGAGAATTTACACTTATCGAAACAGAGTCCACAACCAATACATTTTTCTTGGTCAACTTTATGTTTTTCTTTAACTGCTCCTTCAATACAGTCAACCGGGCATACTCTTGCACAAGCTGTACAACCAATACATTTTTCTTCGATTACCTCGGCTTTCTTAACCTCTTTAATCTCATTTACTATTGCATTTGTCGGGCACTTCATTGAGCAAAGTCCGCAATTGATACAAAGATCACTATCAATCTTAGCTAAATTATTAGTTATTGTGACTGCAGTAATTATGTTACCATCTGCATCTTTCACTTTTACTGGACATGCCTTTACACACATTCCACATGCAATACATGCTACAGTACAAGATTTTCTAGCTTGAGCTCCCTTATCCTTAGAATTGCACAATACCGTTACTTTTTGATTTTCAGGCATCATCTCTATGATATTTTTAGGACATTCTTTCACACACTTAGTACATGAGATACATGTTTCCTCATTTATAACTGCGATCCCTCTTGCATTGATCTCTATTGCGTCAACTGGACAGACTTTTACACAATCTCCATATCCTAAACAACCATACCAACATGACTTATCTCCACCAAAATAAAGGCTAGCTGTAGCACACGTCTTCATCTCAGTCTTCAGGTCATATATCTTAGTCGTCTTGGAGTTATCTCCCTGACATTTTACTCTAGCTACCTGCTTTACAGCATCAGGATCAGCACCTTCTCCACCAATAATAGCTGCTATATCATTTACAACCTGTGATCCACCAGGAGCACACAGTGTAGGATCAGCACCTTCTAATGCTACTGCATCTGCATACCCTCCACATCCAGGATATCCACAAGCTCCACAGTTGGCACCAGGTAATACATCCATTATTTTTTCAACATTAGGATCTATCTCTACCTCAAATTTCTTTGAAGCAAAAGCCAAGAACAGTCCCATAATAAGACCGATCCCTCCTAATACTAATACAGCGTATATCATTTTTAACCTCCAAATCTATCTCATAGATTAATTATTTTAATTATATTTTCATTCCAGAGAATCCCATAAATGCCATAGCTAACAATCCAGCTGTGACGAAGGCTATTGCTACACCTTGGAATGGTCTTGGTACATCTGCATATTCTAATCTTTCTCTTATTCCTGCAAGTAAGATAAGTGCCATAGTAAACCCTATTGCCGCTGCCATACCATTTACAACAGTTTCAATAAAGTTATACTTCTCTTGAATATTTAAAATTGCTACCCCTAGTACCGCACAGTTAGTTGTGATAAGTGGTAAAAATACTCCCAATGCCTTATAAAGGTTAGGTGAAGTCTTTTGTACTGCCATCTCAACAAATTGTACCAATGAAGCTATTATTAATATAAATGCTATTGTCTGTAGATATTCTAATCCAAAAGGAACCAATAGATAGTTTTGTACTACCCAGGTTACTGCTGATGCCAACGTCATTACGAAAGTAACAGCCATACCCATTCCTATTGAAGATTCTACCTTTTTAGAAACACCCATGAAAGGACATATCCCTAAAAATTTAGCAAATACAAAGTTATTTATGAATATAGAACCAAATATGATTCCAAACAAATTTCCTAAATCCATCGATTATCCCTCCTTTTTCATCTTAATATAATTTTGTGTCGCTATGATAAAACCAATTGTTATAAATGCTCCAGGTGCTAATATGAATATTAACGCTGGTTGGAATGTAGGAGGAGTCAGTTGTAATCCGAAGAAACTTCCATTTCCTAAAACTTCTCTGATAGCACCCAATACTGTAAGTGCTAAAGTGAATCCTAATCCATTTCCAACACCATCTAACAATGAAGCAAATACTCCATTTTTAGAAGCAAAACTTTCAGCTCTTCCCAAGATTATACAGTTAACAACTATCAGGGGTAAAAATAACCCTAATACTGCATATAATTCCGGAAGGTATCCTTGCATTACCATCTGTACGATAGTTACTAAAGTAGCTATTACAATGATATACGCTGGTATTCTAACCTTTGCAGGTATTAAGTTTTTCATAGCGGATATGATTCCATTTGAACAGACTAAAACTACCAGTGTTGCCAGTCCCATTGCCATACCATTGATAGCAGAGTTAGTTACACCTAGTGTAGGACATAATCCAAGTAATAATACGAATACCGGATTCCCTTTAATTAGTGGATCTGTTAAAAGCTTTACATACTTATTCTTAGCCATTAGTTTTTCACCTCTGTTTCAAATGCTTTTGTTGATTTCATAACACCTGTATATACAGCTTCAGGAGATATTGTAGCTCCTGCAAAACCGTCTATACTTTTATCAAATTGATAAGATTCATCTCTACCAATCCAAAGAGCCTGCCAATCAGCATTATTTATATTTGTTCCCAATCCGGGAGTTTCCGAATGTCCGGTAACCTTTAGACCAGTGATAGTTCCTTTTATATCTAATCCCAATACGAAGGTTATTACACCAGAATATCCATTGGTTTTTACAGTACTTGCATAACCTACTAAATTTCCTGTTGCATCATAACCTGGAATAAATGTTTCCTCTCCAGTTATTATTTCCTCTGTCTGTTTAAATTCTACTGCTAAAGGCAACACTTGTTTTCTAGCTTTATTTACTATCTCTCTGTTTATCTTTTCTATTTGTGGCGCAGTTATTGTATTTACACTGGATAACAATCCAGCTGCAATAGCTGATATTACCAGTAATACAGCACCATAATGTACTAATCTATTCATTATTTTGCTACACCTCCAAACAACTTCGGTTTAGTGTATTTATTTATAAGCGGTACAACTCCATTCATGATTAGGATAGAATATGCCATACCTTCAGGATATCCACCTTTGAATCTGATTAAAGTTACTAAAGCACCTATTCCAAAGGCAAATATCATTTGACCTTTTTCAGTGTATGGAGAAGTTACCATATCTGTTGCCATGAAGAATGCTCCTAAAAATAATCCTCCAGATAACATATGCATTATTGGATCTCCACCGAATAAAAATGCTCCTATTCCTACTGTTCCTATTATAATAGCTGGTACCTTCCAGTTTACCTGACCTCTATAAATTAAGTAAGCTCCTCCTAATAACAGTGCCAATGCTGAAGTTTCTCCAATAGTTCCACCCATTTTTCCTAATAGAGCATTTATATATGGATTTCCTGCTGCAATTAGAGTTCCATCTAATCCTCTTTTCATAGCATCCAACATAGTCGGTCCTGCTTGACCATCCAATACAAAAGTTGTTATAGCTACTGGCCAAGATGCTTGAACAAATGCTCTTCCAACTAATGCCGGATTAAATATATTATGTCCTAATCCACCAAATAACATCTTTCCTAGCAAGATAGAAACGACAGATCCAACTATAACTATCCAATATGCCATAGTTACTGGAACGACGAACGCAAACAATATACCTGTTATTATTGCACTTCCATCTTTTATATCTATATCTTTCCCCATTATTTTTTGCATAATTCCTTCAGTTGCCATACATGTTCCAACTGCAATCAAAGTAGTAGTCAGTGCCTGTATTCCAAATACATAGACTGCCATAAGTAGTGCAGGTAATAAAGCTATTATTACGTCGTACATTACTTTTTCTACGGTTTCACTAGTTCTTACGTGTGGTGAAGGACCCATCTTTAACAATTTCGCCACTTTTTTGCCTCCTAATTTCAATTAAATTTATTCTTTATATTTTATATCTCGATTTTTTATATTCATAAATCAAGCTCACATTTTAATTTAAATTTTATTGTACTTGATTTAAATAATTATGAAATCCTATAAGTAAGAAGAATTATTTTTTTGGCATAGTTCTTAATTTAGCTTTTCCAATATTGATAGCTTCTGTCAACGGTCTGTTTGATGGACAAATGTATGCACAAGATCCACATGAGATACAATCCATTAATTTATATTTCCCCATCTCTTCCCATTGATTAAATTTAGCTAATTTCCCATACATAAGAGGCTCTAACCCCATTGGACAGGCTCCTATACATTTCCCACAAAGAATACAGTTTCTTGCCTTACAAGGATTTGTTTCCGCCGTTGTAAGAGCTAATAAACCAGATGTTCCTTTAACTACAGGTATGTCTTCAGAATGTTGAGCCATTCCCATCATAGGTCCACCCATAACAAGTTTGTCTACCTCTTCTCTCTCTATACCTGCATAATCTAACATATCTCTAAACATAGTTCCTATTCTAACTTTTAAGTTCATAGGGTTTTTGATTGCTTTTCCTGAAATAGTTACTACTTTTTCAATAAGTGGCATTCCTTTAACAATTCCTTCATATACTAAAGCTGCCGTTGCAGTATTTTGTACTACTACTCCTACAGCAGAAGGTAATTTCCCACTTGGAACCTCTCTACCTAAGATTGCTTTGATAAGCTGTTTCTCTCCACCTTGTGGGTATTGAGTTTTTAGAGGACAGATTTCAATACCATTATCCCCTTCACTGGCTTTTATCATAGATGCTATAGCTTCTGGCTTATTGTTTTCAATACCTATCTTAGCACTCTTAACTCCTAAAACATGCATGATGATCTTTACCCCTTCAACAATTGATTTAGGATCTTCTAACATAAGTCTGTTATCTGCATTTAGATACGGCTCACATTCTGCTCCATTCATCACTAAGGTATCAATAGTTACATCTTTTGGGGGATTAAGTTTAATATGAGTTGGGAAACATGCTCCTCCGACCCCTACTGTTCCTTTCTCTCTAATCATTGCAAGTAAATCTTCCTTAGATGCATTTTTCCAATCTTTAATCGTTGTTAATTCTGCTAACTCTTCTTTTCCATCATTTTCAATAATGATCGTATTTACCTTTCCACTTAATGGAAACGGTAAAAATTCGATTTTTTTAACTATTCCACTCACTGATGAATGAACCGGTGCTGACATAAAAGCTTCACTATCTGCAATCTTTTGACCCTTTAACACTCTGTCTCCAGGTTTAACCAAGGCATTTAATGGTGCACCAATATGTTGCAATAATGCTACATGTATCATTTTTGGCGCACCGAAAATTTGAATAGCTTCATTTTCAGTCTGAACCTTGTTTTCAGAAGGGTGTACCCCGCCTTTGAACGTAAACAGTTTCATCTACAAAACACTCCTTTTGTTAATTTATATTTAATTATTTTTACCCAATTTTGCCCTTTATTTTATCACATTTCGTTCACTAATACAACATTTAGTGTTGTGAATTTATTATTTTCACCTTCTAGCTCTTAAAACTATATTTTTTGTTATAAACGTGTTAACTATGGCTACACATACATACACATCCTAAAATAGGATTTTATTATGAAATCTCTTAGTTTTTTTAAATTTTTTTTGTTCAATATTTCATAGATCCCCTCGGCATGTTTTATCTTTAATATTTCCCTTCTCAAATCCCCTCCTATAGCAACTCCCAGCTTATCTTTTCTAGCTTCAATTAATATTTTGTTCCCTAAAACTTCATCCACACCATCCAATCCCTCTATATAACTAGGATCCCAAAGAATTGTTTTTCGTTCCTGCTCCAAAGAATACTTGATAGTATGAAGTGTTCCTCCAGACCTGCCTGTCTGCACTACAAAAATCCCTTGGGTCATCCCAGATTGAAGACGATTTCTCAAGATAAAAAATATAGATAAGTTAGAAGTTGTAGGTGGCAATTCCGACATCAAAAACCCATTTTCTTCCAATATTTTTTCAGATAATTTTCTGTTTTCTTTAGGGTATATAGGAGTTGCCAGGCCCTGTCCTAATATTGCCCCCGTCTGACCGCCTTCCTCAAGGCTTCCCAAGTGACCATATTCATCACATCCAAGGGCTAACCCACTAATATTCCACCAATTATTCCGGGCTAATAATACCCCCATCCTCCTGGCTATTTCACGACCATATTTTTTCTCTGGTTTTCGACTTCCGATTACGGCTAAAGACTTTTCTAACTCCTTCTCACTGGGAAAACAACCCCTGTAAAATATCATAAAGGGAGGGTCTTCCAACTCCTTTAAATTTTTAGGGTATTTTTTTGAAAAATACTCTATATATTCTATTTTCTCTTTTTCACAGATTTCAAATTCCTTATCTACCCTGATCTTTAATTTTTCCAAGTTTAAAATTCCATCTTCCGATAAAAAATATAAGACTGCGTTCTCTACTCTTTTTTCAGCCTTTATCCTGGAATTTTCCAGTTTCAATATATGCACCGATTCTAAGATTATTTTTCTCAAAGAGATCTTATCCAATTTAAATAGATTTTGTTTCCTATCTACAGAATAAAAAAATAACCTATATAGGGTATCGTGACTTAGTTTAGGAACCGGATACCTTCCTTGTAAAACATCTGAATATATTAGTGAAAACAGCATAAAATCTTCCTTTGTATATAGCACGGAACTTCCTCCTAGCATATCTTTATCATATCTAAATCGTAATTTTTTTAACAAAATTTTATCAAAAAAAAAAAAAAAAAAAGATACTAAGTGTTTAATCAGTACTATATATAACTTAAATTTCACTAAAAAACAAGTTTTTTTTATATTTATACGAAAAATATCAATGTAAATTTTTTGAGGGATTTCCCCCTACTGCTATTTTAAAAATAAATGTATAAAAAAAGGTTTTTGAAATCACTCCAAAAACCTTTTCAACTTATTTGTTTTTCTCTCTTAACAGTACTACTGCATAGGATTTCACTCCAATTTCTTCCCCGGTAAATCCTAGTTTTTCTTCAGTTGTAGCCTTTACACTTACTCTGTTTAATTCTAAATCCAATTCTTTCGCTAAATTTTTCCTCATATCAACAATATAGGGTTTTAATTTAGGATGTTGCATTACTATTTGAGAATCTATATTCACTATCTCAAATCCCCTGTCATCTATAAGTTTCTTCACATGGTTTAATAATTTTATACTAGATATCCCCCTATAGGTCTCATCTGTATCTGGGAAATGCTGTCCTATATCTCCCAAGGCCAAAGCTCCTAACAGTCCATCCATAATAGCATGAATCAATACATCGGCATCTGAGTGACCCAGTAATCCTTTTCCAAAGGGTATCTCTATGCCACCTAAAATTAATTTTCTTCCTTCTACCAATCTATGAACATCATATCCATTCCCTATTCTATACATAGTCTCAACCTACTTCCATTCATGATAAATTTTGTCATAAAATTCTATTATTTCTTCTTTGGTTACAGTGGATGTTCCCATCCTTCCAACTACTACTCCTGCTGCTACATTGGCTATTTTAGCTGCTTCATGCCATGATGCTCCGGCGGCGGCGGCTAGTGTAAATACAGAAATAACAGTATCACCTGCTCCAGTTACATCATATACTTCCTTTGCAAAGGTCGGGATATTTATAATTTCATCCTCTAAGAATATACTCATTCCTTCCTCACTTCTAGTTAGAAGTAAGTTATCTAAATTTAATTTAGCTTTTAACTCTAGACCTAGTTTCTCTGTATCCTCTATCTTAGATAACCCCATACATTCCATAGCTTCCTTTCTATTAGGAGTCATAGATGTAGCCCCTAGATAGTTTACAGCATTACTTGGTTTTGGATCTACAGTTACTATTATATTATTTTCACGAGCTACTTCAATAACTTTTTTAGCTAAAGTAGGAGTAAGTACCCCCTTATCATAGTCCGATAAGATTATAGCATCTAATTTACCTAAATGAGATTCCAAATTTTCTATGATAAGCTCCTCATGATATGGTGTTATATCTTTTTTATCTTCCCAGTCCAGTCTTAATAATTGTTGGTGTTGAGCTATAATTCTTCTCTTCACTATGGTAGGTCTGTCCTCTGCAGTTACTACACCTACTGTATCTATTTTTTCTTTTTTTAATTCATTCAATAGTCTGCTTCCGTTCCCGTCATTTCCTATTACCCCAAAGGAATAACACTTACACGAAAGAGAAGATAAGTTATTTAGGACATTGGCTCCCCCTCCTAAAACAAATCTTTCCTCCTTTACATTTACTACTGGTACCGGAGCTTCCGGTGAGATCCTAGTAACCTCTCCTATGATATACTCATCTAACATCATATCCCCTATTACTGCTATTGTCATATCTTTAAATTTATCTAAAATATCTATTAATCTAGTTTTGGCAACCATTTTCCCTCCTACAAATCCTATTTTTATATGTTCTTAGTATAACATCACATCTGCATTTTTTCAATTTTAAAAACCGCGACAACAAACTGCCACGGTTTATTTAAACTCACTATTCTTATTTTCTAAAAATCATACCTCAGACCTAAACCTACAAAATAGTTCGCTCTATTGTCTACAATTGGTGAATCTCCAATTTCATCGGACACATATTGTATCTCTGCTAAACCAAATACCGACCATGTGGGAGTAAATTTATATCTGCCTAATACTCCTATCCCTGAAACATATGCAAATTCATCTGGATCATAAACCTTATCCAATTCAGTGTTTCTAGGATCATTTACCTCGTCTTCATCTACACCAAAATAATAATTCACCATATTTTTATCCAACAAACTAAGGCTGATCTGTGGGATAATTGAGAATTTATCTGTCACAATAATAGGTCTGAGAGCAGATATTTTTCCTGATCCCCCTCTTTTCCCACTTCTTACTTCACCTAAAAGTGTTACTTTTTGAAAACCAGTCTTATAACCTAACCTCAATCCAAATTCCACCTGACTATCTCTGCTGCTTATTCCTTTATAACCATCTTCCATGTCAGAATTATTTAATTGAGTTGCCCCTATTACTCCTCCAACACCTTGCAGAGCTATCCCTCCAAAAAGTTGTGAAAATCCAGTCAATGTCAACTTTGAATTCAACTTATGCCTATAACCTATTTCGGTACCTATAATATAAAAATTTTCCCTCTCTAAGATTATAAGCGGTACATAACGTGGTTGTTTTTCCTTTATTTGATAGAGTTTACTCCCGTACCCTGTCAGAAATCCTAGAGAAAATTTATATTTTGACTTAGCTTCCTTTGCCGGCACATTATTTTCTGAAGAACTCAATACAGATAATAAAATAAAGACAACTAAAATTATTCTTTTCATAGTACTTCCCTCCCTAGTTTTAAACCTTCTTTTTAATATTACCACATTAATAGAAATAATTCTTTGCCGGAACATTATTTTCTGAAAAATTCCATACAGATAATAAAATAAATATAAAATAAAAAAAATAGTTGACCAAACTACTTTTGATATAGTATAATTATTTCGTTAAAATAAATTATAAATTAAATATGTAACATCTTATTGAGAGAGACTGAGGGATTTGGCCCTATGACGTCCGGCAACCCCCGTTTAGGGAAGGTGCTAAATCCAAGCGACTTTAAGTCGTGAAGATAAGAGGAATATAACATTCGACCTCTTATCTTACAAGATAAGAGGTTTTTTATTTAAAAAACTACTAGGAGGAACAAAATGAAATTAACTACAAAACATGTTGTAGCCATTGGAATAGGAGCCGCACTTTATGGTGTACTATCGGCTATATCATTACCTATCGGTCCCAATACATCCCTTAGGATAGCTGTTGCACTACTTACTATATTCGGTGCATTATTTGGACCATTGGTTGGATTTTTAGTGGGATTTATCGGTCATGCCCTAAATGATACTATGATGTATGGTGGAGTATGGTGGAGTTGGGTTATGTTATCTGCTATGATAGGATTTTCTATGGGATTTATTAGGTTAGATAAAACTTTTGACCCTGAACACGGAGTTTTAAATAAAAAACATATAGTTAAACTATATATATACGCAGTGACCGGAATGCTTTTAGCTGGGCTTACAGCCTATATCGGAGATGTATTCTTCTACGGTGAGCCTTCAAATAAAGTGTGGATTCAAATCCTTATAGCCACAGCTTCAAACTTTGTCGTAACAGCTGGACTGGGAATTCCTGCGGTAGTTATGTTAGCTAGAAGAAAGGCCAAGTATAAAAATTTAACGGCTGAATAAAATTTAAATAAGGAGACACAAAGGGGAAACAAAGCAAAAAATATTATTGAATTTAAAAATTTCACATTCCAATATAGGAGTCTGGGCACTCCCACATTAAAAAATATAAACCTTTCTATACAGAGCGGAGAAAAAGTTCTCATTGCCGGCCCCTCTGGATCGGGAAAATCTACCTTGGGGCATTGTCTCAACGGATTGATTCCATTTTCTTATGCCGGTGAAATTAGCGGCGAATTGAAAATAGACAATATAGAACCGCATAAAACCAGTATCTTTGACATCAGCAGTCATATTTCTACTATTCTGCAAGATCAAGATGGTCAATTTGTAGGCCTGAGTGTAGGAGAGGATGTTGCATTTAGAGATGAGAATAGTAATGTTTCTAGAGATATCATGAAACAAGATGTAATGACGACTTTAAAAAAGGTAAATATGGAAAATCATATCCTTAAGAGTCCACAGGAACTGAGTGGTGGCTTGAAACAAAGGGCTTCCTTAGCAGGAATAATAATGAGTCAAGCACCTATACTTCTCTTTGATGAACCTTTGGCAAATCTAGATCCTTCAAGTGGAATATCTGCTATGAAATTGATCTCATCGGTCCATGATAAATCTAATAAAACTATCATTGTTATAGAACATAGGATTGAGGATGTTCTAGCTGAAAAATTCGATAAGATAATCATCATTGATAATGGGGAAATAGTTGCATCAGGTACACCTTTAGAATTAATCTTAGACGGTTCATTGAGACGGTTTGGGCTACGAGAACCTTTGTATATTGAAACTATGAGATACGCTGATATCGACCTTAAAGAATTGGATATCTTAAATATAGATAGTTTAAATACCCCGAATATAAAAAAAAACATAGATAACTGGATTGAAAATGTAACTCCTAAAGTTTCATCTTATGATGAAAAAATATTAGAGGTTAAAGATCTGACATTCTCATACAACAAAAAAGATAACATTATTAAAAATATAAATTTTGACCTTTATAAAGGGGAGATAATCTCCCTTTTAGGAAATAATGGAGCAGGTAAATCTACCTTATCCAAGGTCATCACAGGAATCTGTAAAAAATCAACTGGAACCATCTCCTATAAGGGGAAAAATATTGACAGTTGGAGTATTAGAAAAAGAGGGCAAGAAATCGGTTATGTTATGCAGAACCCAAATCATATGATCACCCAAGAAACTCTTTTAGATGAGGTAAGTTTTGGATTGAAACTCCGTGGGTACAAAAAAGATAAGATTCTAGAAAAAGCTGAAAGTGCTCTAAAAATCTGTGGACTCAACTCCTTTAGAAATTGGCCTATAACAGCTCTTAGCTATGGTCAGAAAAAAAGATTGAGTATTGCTACAATCTTAGCTTTAGACCCTAGTATCCTCATCTTAGACGAACCTACAGCTGGGCAAGATTATAAACATTATCTGGAATTTATGCAGTTTATAGAAAGTTTGAGTAAGACTGGCCTAAGTATTATCTTTATCACTCACGATATGCATCTAGCCTTGGAGTACAGTAACCGTGCCATCGTTTTATCCAATGGTGAAATTATTCGAGATGATACAGTTTCAAACGTATTATCCCATACAGAAACTTTAGAACAGGCAAATCTAAAGAAGATATCTATTTCAACTTTAGCAAATGTACTTGATATAGATGAAAAATTGATGCTAGAAACTTTTATAAATTACGATCATAGGGAGATGATATAGTTGACTACAACAGGAACTTTATATATCGATAAAAAATCTCCTATACATTCTTTGGATGGAAGTATAAAACTCTTAATGTTATTAGTTTGGACTGCTGTAGCCTTTATGTTTATAGATATTAGGGTATTTATAGGCCTTATCCTCGGTGGGATACTACTTATCCGGATGGCTAATATTACATTTAAAGAGGTTAAGCCATCGGTAATATTTTTACTAATATTTACCATTTTTAACTCTCTATTTTTGATCTTAATAACTCCTACTTATGGTTCGGAACTTATAGATCAATATACACCCATATTTAATATTTTAGGGAGACCGCTTACCTATGAGACACTGTGGTTTTCTTTAACATTATCTCTAAAATATCTGTCTATACTGCCTATAACTATCATATTTATCTTTACTACCCATCCTAGCAGATTTGCAAGTAGTTTAAATAAGATCGGTGTTTCATATAAGATTGCCTATGCAGTCAATATAGCCCTCAGGTATATCCCGGATGTCAGAGATGAGTTTGTTAATATCATGCATGCACAAGAAGCTCGTGGAGTAGCTTTTAGAAAGGGAGAAGATAGCCTTATAAATAGATTTAAAAACTATAATATCATCCTTATCCCCTTGGTTTTATCTTCGTTAAACAAGGTAGAAGTAGTCTCAAACGCCATGAATCTACGTGGATTTGGATCCGAAAAAACCAGATCTTGGTATAATGGAACAAAATATGGTAAATCTGATTTCTTAGCCATTGCACTTCTTATAACAGGGACAATTGTAGGAGTCTTAATAAATAAATTTTATCTCAGTGGATTTTGGTATCCATTTTAAAAAATTATCGTAATTAACGTATATATTAATATAATTAGGAGGAATAAAATGACTAACAAAACTTATTTTACATCTGAGTGTGTATCACCGGGACATCCAGATAAGATTGCAGACCAAATTTCAGATGCAGTATTAGATGCATGTTTAGCAGACGATCCAAAAGCAAGGGTAGCTTGTGAGACTTTTTGTACCACGGGACAAGTCGTAGTTGGAGGAGAGATAACTACAACTACCTATGTAGATATTCAAAAAATCGTTAGAGATAAAATCGATGAGATCGGATATAGACAAGGGATGGGATTTGACTCAGACTGTGGTGTATTAAATGCTATTCATTCTCAATCACCTGATATCTCTCAAGGTGTAGATACAGGTGGAGCCGGTGACCAAGGAATCATGTTTGGAGGAGCAGTAGATGAAACTCCTGAACTTATGCCTTTAGCACTTGTTTTATCTAGAGAGATCATCAGAAAGTTAACTACTATTACTAGAAGTGGTGAATTAACATGGGCTAGACCAGATGCTAAATCTCAAGTAACATTAGCCTATGATGAAGATGGAAATATTGATCATGTAGAAACTGTTGTTGTTTCTGTCCAGCATAACCCTGAAGTTTCAAACGAAACTATCAAAGAAGATATTATAAAATTAGTTATCACTCCTGTTTTAGAGAGTTATGAGCTAGACATTGAAAAAGTAAATCACTTCCATATCAACCCAACTGGTAGATTTGTAATTGGTGGGCCACATGGAGATACAGGACTTACAGGTAGAAAAATAATCGTAGATACATATGGTGGATTCTTCCGTCACGGTGGGGGAGCATTCTCTGGAAAAGACCCTTCAAAGGTAGATAGATCAGCTGCTTATGCTGCTAGATGGGTTGCCAAAACAATTGTAGGAGCTAAACTAGCTACCAAGTGTGAAATACAACTTTCATATGCAATAGGAGTAGATCACCCTACATCTATTAAGGTAGATACTTTTGGAACTGGAACAGTGGAAGAGATTACATTAGCTCAAGCTACAATGAAAATTTTCGATCTTTCACCTCGAGGAATCGAGGGAGCTCTTGAGCTTAGAAATCCTAAATTCAAATATCAAGATCTAGCTGCTTTCGGACATATCGGTAGAACTGACATTGATCTTCCTTGGGAAAGGTTAAATAAAGTAGAAGAGTTTAAAAAAGCATTAAACCTATAATCGATATTAAATATCTATATAAAAAAAGAGGAGATAACCAACCGGTTATCTCCTCCTCTATATAAAAATCGTTGAACTCTTACACCTATGAATAAGAATCACTAATTACTTAGTGATTTTTCCTACTACACCTGATGCTACTGTTCTCCCACCTTCTCTTATTGCAAATCTTAATCCTTCTTC
>NZ_JBAHZY010000123.1:0-15915 GCF_037132775.1 Psychrilyobacter sp. | reverse complement strand
CCTAATTTCTTACCCATAGCTCTAAGAGATAATTTTTCTCCTAAAAATAACAATATTTTTTCTCTTTCATAGATGCTAAAATGTTTATATCCTTTTTTCATAAATTAACTCCTTTAATGTTTGTTGTCGTAACTACATTATATCGGTTTTTATGAAAAAAGGTCTTTTTTTATTTCAAGTGGTCGACTTGAAATGATTATACACCATTTATAAATTTAGAACTGAAGTTACCTAAAGATTGAAAAAGTTTAGATTTTTTGATATAATAGGCTTTGATGGATATAAAATTAGAATTTTTTAAAATTGGAGAGAGTGATGTACAATAAATTTATTAGTAAAAGTGAAGAACGAGTAGAAGTTTATTTTAGACTTAAATTTTTTGGGAAAAAATCTTATATTGAGGTAGTAGATAAAAAAGGAAATGTAATAAGTCTTCCAATAACGCCTATTCAAACAGATAAGAATACTTTAGAGATAGTTTCTAATTTGGATCTTATAAGCGAGCATAATTTTTTTAGTATATCGTGGGAAAATGAATATAATCTAACCTATTTAGAAGAAAATCCACATCTATTTGAACTCTTGAGGAAGAGTAAGTACTTTATCACAGAGGATTTTAAACAAATCAGTACTAGGGAGAATAAAAGAAAAATAACTCTAAGACTAGAAAAATCCAAGGAAAAAATAGAAGTTAAATTAATATTGGATGCTAAGTATAAAACTTTTAAATTTTTGACTGAAAACTATGTATTGAGAAAAAACAAGATTTATCATATAGATGACATAGGGGAAAATTACCTCGGTGCATTGGACCTGAATACACAGATAGATCCAAAAGAGATGGAAAGATTTTTGACTATAACTAACTCTTATTTTGATAATTTAAACTTAGAATATGAGGATTATAGGGTAGAAAAATCAAGTAAAAGGTCGTTTGTACCACAAATTATAATAGAAAAAATTTCCAAAGACAGAAGTTTATACCTTAAATTTGGTTTTGAAATATCTACCATGACCTATGATATGTTGAAACAAGATGACATAAAAACGGTGGTATTATTAAATTCATTGGAAAAGATAATATCAATTTGTGATATAGATATAACTTCTATGTCTGAAAGTATGGAAGACGTAATAAAAATATTGGTGAAATACCAAAGAAAATTAAAGTTAAAGGAAAGTTACTATGTGGAGGAGAATTTGATCATCCTACATGAAAAATTAGCCAAAGAATTTATAAGCAAAGAACTGCTTAATCTAGTTTCTAAATATAAATTTATAGGGACAGAGAAATTAAAAACGTATAAAATAAGGACTGTGCAACCAAAGTTAATAGCTAAATTATCTCATTCAATTGATTTTTTAGAAGGGAATGTACATCTAGAGATTGAAGGGGAAAAATTTTCGATCTTGGATATTATTTCAAAATATAAAAAAGATTCATATGTGGTTCTAAGTGATGGAACTAATGCATTGATAAATAAAAAATATATAGAAAAATTAGAAAGATTATTTAAAGATAGTAAATCATCAAAAGATATTAAGGTATCTTTCTTTGATCTGCCAATAATAGAGGAACTTATCGGGGAAAAAATATCTGGAGATGGGATGGCCTATGGTAGAAAGATATTCGAAGGTTTAAATGAGATAGAAAATCTAGATATACCAGATGCTATGGTAGATGCAACACTGCGAAATTATCAGGAATATGGATATAAATGGTTGTATTATATAACTGAAAATAAACTAGGCGGTTGCCTAGCGGATGATATGGGTCTGGGGAAAACTATCCAAACCATAAGTATCTTAGCCTATACATATTTGCATAAAAAAACGATGAAACCATCTCTAATTATCATGCCTAAAAGTTTGGTTTTTAATTGGGAGAATGAAATAAAAAAATTCTGTAAAAACCTTACTGTAGGAGTATATTATGGAAATAATAGAGATTTTAATGAAGTGAAAGACAATAATATTATTCTGACTACCTATGGGACAGTAAGAAATGATATTAAATTATTGGCAAAAGAAAATTTTGAAATGGTAATTTTAGATGAATCTCAGAATATAAAAAATATAACATCTCAGATAACGAAAGCTGTGATGTTACTAAATTCTGAAAAAAGATTAGCTCTCAGTGGAACACCCGTGGAAAATAATCTGGGAGAACTTTATTCATTGTTTAGATTTTTAAACCCGCAGATGTTTGGAGGAATTGAAGATTTTAATAATTATTATGCTAATCCAATTCAAAAAGACAACAATTTAGAGGTAATAGAGGAATTAAAGAAGAAAATATATCCATTTATTTTGAGAAGGATAAAAAAACAGGTATTAAAAGATCTGCCGGATAAGATAGAAAAAACACTCTATGTAGAGATGAATGAACCCCAAAGAAAATTGTATGAAGAGAGAAGAAATTTTTACCATGCCCTTATAAATCAGAAATTAACTGAACATGGGATAGGGAAAAGTCAGATATTTATTCTACAGGCATTGAATGAACTGCGTCAAATAGCTAGTTGTCCAGAGTCTAAAAGTGATGGTTTAGTAAAATCGGCAAAGTTGGAAATATTGGTAAACAATATTTTGGAAGCAGTAAAAAATGGACATAAAGTATTGGTTTTTACAAATTATATAAATTCCATAGAGAATATATGTAAGGAACTAAAAAATCATGGAATAAATCATATATCTATGACTGGTGCTACAAAAAATAGACAAGAATTAGTGGAAAAATTTCAAACAGACAAAAAATGTAAAGTATTTATTATGACATTAAAAACAGGAGGAGTCGGGCTAAACCTGACTGCTGCTGATAAGATATTCATCTATGATCCGTGGTGGAACAAGGCAGCAGAGGATCAAGCTGTAGATAGGAGTTACCGTATGGGGCAGGATAGGACTGTATTTGCTTATAAACTTATTACAAAAGGAACCATAGAGGAAAAAATGCTTAGTTTACAGATGGAAAAAAATAAATTGTTTAATAGCCTTATAACCACAGATACTGTTGCGGTTAAAAGTCTAAGTGAATCTGATATTGAATATATGTTAGGGGTGTAATTAAAATGGGAATAAGCAGAGAAAAATTTAAAAATTCGATCACAAATTTTTATACAAAAGATGGGATCTATAGTTTGTATAAGAAATATTTTATAGACTGGATAGCGGATGGATATATTGGTCTTCATTTGGATATATTTGAGATATCACTGCTATCGGAAACGTCGAATAAATCTATATTTATAGATCTATTGGAGGAAGCTTTCTACAAAAAAGAAACTTTTATAGAAATATTTAACAGTCTGGAAGAGGATATTCAGGAGATTTTTAGAAGTATTTTGTGGAGTGGGAAGTATATCTTGGAGGAATCACAGATAGAGGAGTTCTTTGAAAAGGAGCACACCTATGAAACTAGTGAAAATTTAAAGGATAAATATAAGTTTTTTCATTATAAAAAAAATAAAGTAGTTAAAGAAGGGCCTGGATATCTGTATTTAGAGAATGATATCATCAGGAAAATAAGACCCCATTGTCCAAATAAAGTGAGAGATTATTTTATCCACCCAATAGAAAATCCAATATACACTTATAAACATAACTCTGAAGAGGAAATATGTAAAAAATATAGTTTATACTATAATTTTTACAGCCAGGGAAATATAAAACTTTCTACCAGCTTAAAACTCCTCAAAGAGAGTAAAAGGGATATGCAAAAATATTGTGATATTTCAGAATTTTATAGTGAAAATAAAGATTTAGATTATTTGAAAACTGAAACTATGGGACTATTATTCTATCTGATGAAAGATGAATATCTTGTTCCAGAAAACTTTAAGATGGACAAATTTAAATATATTATAAACCAGTTCCTTAACGGGGAACTCATAAAGAATGATGGGTACGAATATACAACTAAATATCTAAATTATTTAAAGGGTGTAAAAAATATAAAGAAAACAGAAAATCTGGCTAGATCACTTCAGACTATAGTAAAATTAATTGTGAAACTTCCATCGGAAAAGACCATAAGTATCTTGAATATTATAAATTATCTAGTTTATAGAGATGAATTTTTAGATATAATCGAGCTAAAAGATGTATATGATTATGTATATATAAATGAATCAAACTATGGAAGAACCAGAATATCTCAATATGATGAATATCATAGATATATAATCGAGCCCTTTATAAAATCTATATTCTTCATTTTGGGAAGCTTGGGATTATTTACCCTTTATTATGATCTACCCAGTGGGAACAATGGATTATATCTGAAGAATAATTATTTATCGAAATATGATGGGTTAAAATATATAGAGTTGACTAAATTAGGAGAGTATGTCCTAGGACGATCAGAAGATTATGAATTCACAGATGAAAACGAAGATGCAGAAATAGTCTATGATGAAGATCTTCTTTTGATAACTATCATTGGATCAGCTCCTATAATGTCTATGTTTTTAGAAAAAATAGCTATTAAGATCGGTGAAAATAAATATAGGATGGATAAGGGAAGATTTTTAAAGGGGATCACAACAATAAAAGAGCTGGAGGAAAGGATCGAAGAATTTAAAAATAAATTTTATAAAGATCTGCCTCAAGTTTGGGAGATTTTCTTCGATGAGTTGAGATCTAAAGTAAACTGTCTGATCCATGAATCTGATATAAAAGTTTTTAAAGTAAAACAGGACAAAGAATTTTTTAAGATCCTAGCAACAGATAGTAAATTAAAAGAATATATTTTAAAAGCAGAGGGTTTTTATATCCTTATAAAGGAAGAAAACGTATGTAAGGTAAAAAGTATCCTGTCAAAATATGGTTATTTTAATGAAATAGAGTAAAAACAAATGCAGACCTGGAGAATTTATATCTCTAGGTCTGTATTTGTTAATGTGAAAAATAAATTAGGCTAGTTCTTATCTCTAAAATTATAAAATTATTAAACGTATTTCAATAAATAATGATTGTTGACACCGCAGGTAATCTATGTTATTATTGGTTCGGAAAACAAACAACATATTTCCTATGTATTAAGTGTGTTATAAATGTTTTGTAAATATTTATCATATATAATTAAAGAGAGGGAGACTATGAAGAAGTTTAAATTTTTATCTATAAATTATTATAATTTGCGTAATTCATGACAAAAAAAGGTGTTTTACTTGACAAAAAAATGTTATTGTTTACAATAACGGTAAATAAATTTTTAAAGAACAGGAGGAGAAAAATAATGGGGATTATCAGTAGTCTATTTGGTCAGGATAAATATCTGGAAGTAGACAAGGAGAGAGCATTGGATCTTATAGGTGAGGATGCAATTGTAATTGATGTTAGGAATGAAAAGCAAAGAAATAAGGTTGAAGCTATTTTTGATGAAAATATTCATATTGAATTTAAGGAATTTGAAACAAGAATCAAAGATCTTTTAGAAAAAAAAGAGGTAGCTAAAGACGATTCGTATGTGGTGTTCTGTACAACAGGGGCTAAAGGATTGAAAGCTGTAAAGATACTTAGAAACTACGGTTTTGAAAAATCATTTAATATGAAATATGGTACCAATGCCTGGCATGCAAATGATGACGGATGTGGAACGTGATAAAAACAAAAAGTCTAGGTTAGACTTAAAAATAATAAACAAATAAGGAAATATACAAAGTTTTGGCGTTTTAGAGTTCTCCAAAAATAAATAATTTTCTTAAAAATTCTATTTCAAATAGATTGTTTTGTTGATTTTAAATGTGGATATCATCGCGAAAGTTCAGATAATTATTAAAAAAATTCGCAGTATGCGATTCGGAGGTTATATATATAATGCAAATTTTAAATATACTTATTATGGCAATATTGGTGTATGTGTTGGTTTGGATGCAAAAATCATATAAGTCATTTACGAGCAGAGTATTTATAGGATTAGGGTTAGGAATAGTGTTTGGTGTGTCTATGCAGGTTTTTTATGGACAGGGATCGGATGTAATCGCAAGTACATTACAGTGGACAAATATAATTGGCAGTGGGTATGTATCGTTATTAAAGATGATTGTTATCCCTCTAATAATGGTGTCTATAGCTTCTTCTGTTATTAATGCAGAGGAATCTGAAAATAGTTCCATAGCGAAGATGAGTACAACTATAATTGGAATATTATTGGTAACTTGTGGTATAGCTGCACTTATATCTATATTTACATCTTTAGCATTTAACTTAAGTGCAGAGGGATTAATATCAGGAGCAAAGGAAGCTGCTAGAATGAGTTACTTAGAAGGGAAAGCTGGAGCAGTCAGTAATACTTCTTCATTGATTGCACAAATAGTCGGAATTATACCATCTAATCCATTTAAAGCTATGACTGGAGCAGGAAATAATGCAACGATTGGTGTTGTTATCTTCGCAGCTTTAGTAGGGGTAGCTACAAGAGGTATTAAAAAGAATAATAAAAAAGCTTTTGAATTAATTCAAGATGCTACAAATGCAGCTCAGGCAGTTGTATTAAAATTAGTACAAATGGTATTAGCACTTACACCATATGGTGTGTTGGCACTTATGACCAAGGTATCTGCAAGTTCTAATTTTGTAGAGATTTCAAGATTAGGGAACTTTGTTGTAGCGACATATGTGGCATTGGGTCTTATGTTTGGAGTACACTTACTGATGATCATGTTATGTGGTGTATCACCGGTAATATTTTTGAAGAAAGCATGGACAGTACTGACATTTGCATTTACATCTAGAACATCTGTAGGAACTATTCCAATGAATATCGACTGTCAGACAAAAAAATTAGGAGTACCTAATTCTATTGCAAGTATGTCAGCTGGAATTGGGGCTACCGTTGGACAAAACGGTTGTGGAGGAGTATATCCTGCCATGTTAGCTGTAATGATTGCCACTGCTACAGGTATAGATGTAATGGAACCAGTATTCTTTATTAAATTGATAATAGTTGTAGTGATAGCTTCACTTGGAGGAGCTGGAATTGGAGGGGGAGCTACAATAGCAGCTCTAATCGTACTGCCTATCATGGGATTGCCGATTGAATTAGTTGGATTGTTGATAGCTATTGAGCCTATCTTAGACCAAGGTAGAACAGCCTTAAATGTATCGGGAGCTATGGTTACCGGTATTGTAACAGCAAAATTATCTGGAACTTTGGATAAAGATATATATAATGCCAACGAAGGTGAGACGGTATTAAATAAAGAATAGACTAAAAAAATGGAAGCAGATTTTCTGCCTCCATTTTTTTAGTATCTAGATTTAACGTCACGTTGCTATATATCACTTAAAACTTTTATTACCTTTCCTACGACTTTAAGATCTTCTCCAGGGCCTATAAAAATAGGTGGATAGTTGGGATTATCACTGATAAGAGCTACATATGAATCAGTAACTTTTAATCTTTTTACAAAGGCTTCATCGTTTATAAAAAAAGCACCGATATCTCCGTTTCTTACTTCAACTTCTTTTTTAGCGATAATTATAGAACCGTCTTTAATGGTAGGTTCCATAGAATCGCCCCATACATTGACGGCAAAAATATTACCGTGATTTCTGATTCCAGGTAGGGCAATATAATCTGAAACCTCTTGATCTCCTAAAACTCCAATGCCTGCACTGATCCTTTCGAAGACTGGAATTTGATCCTCAATAGAAATAGGGTTGTTTTCAGAAACAGATGAATTCCCTCTGAGATAGCTGATCTCCTTATCTTTTCTATCTAATTCGTCCTTGATGAGCTGAGGAGTCCTTTCGAAAGCAGCTAAAAATTTTAGATAATCAATTTCCTCTTCATTTAGTAAAAGACCCAAGGATATTTTTTCTAAAACCTCCTCACTGGGTGGATTCTTTAATTCGCCTCTCTCAATATTATTAAAATAAGATTGAGTTATCCCGATGGATTTAGCAAATTTATTTTGGCTTAGATTTAATTCAGTTCGTTTATTTTTAATGAATTTATTAAAAGTCATGATAGATATCAACTCCCTATATATTGTTATAGTTAATTATAACCTCAATTTGGAAATATTACAAATGATGATTTTATTTTAATGAGGAAAAAATATGTAATTTATAATAATCAATACCGTAGCAGGAACAAGTGGGGATTGAGAGTATATTATGATCAGATAAAAAAGGAGGGGGAAGTTGGTTTGAATATTTTATTTTGGCATGGTTATCTTTTACACGGAAGTGGGAGCAACATATTTACCTTAAATGTGGTGGAGGAGTTTTTAAAAAAAAATAATGTATATTTATTTTCTCAAGAAAGAAATTGGAATGGGATAGAAAAAATAGGATCTCATTTGGTTATGGATGAAAACCAAAACTTATCTTTAGAAAAGGATTTTAAAAGACAGGGGTTTGTGGGAGTAACTCCGTATATAGGTAATTTGCTTCCTGTGTTTGTCTATGATGAATACGATGGATTTGAGGTGAAAACATTTGATAATTTGACCGATAAAGAGTTAGAAAAATATATAGATTTAAATGTAAAGGCGATGATTAGTTTTTTAGAAAAAAATAAAATAGATGTAATTTATTGCAATCATTTTGCTATATCCCCCTATATAATGAAAAAAGTGAAGGAAAAGACTGGCGTGCCATACATAGTTATTGGTCATGGGAGTTCACTAAATTATATTATAAGCAGAGACAAGAGATATATGGAACTCTCCTATGATGGATTTTTAGATTCTCAAAATGTCGTGGTTCAGAGCGAATATATAAGGGGTAGATCTATGGAAATCTATGAAAAAAAAGAATTTTTTACAGATCCTAGATTCAAAATAATTCCCTCTGGAGTTAATTTTGAACAATTTAATAGAACAATGACAGATGAAGAGTTTAAAAATATTATAAAAGAAAAAGTTAGTTTTTCCAATGGGCCGACAAAAAAAATATATGATGGGAATTATGAGAAAATAAAAAAATTAGGAGATATAAGGGAAATAAAAAAACTTATAGATGAAGCAGAGGACAGGATAGAATATAGGGATATAGACAGAGATCTGCTCTCTAAACTATCAGAGGATTCCAGAAGGGAAAATAAGATCCTGTATATAGGGAAATTAATAATTTCCAAGGGAGTACAGATTCTTTTGATGAGCCTGCCTTGTATTTTTCAGAAAAATCCAAATACAACAGTAAGTATTGTGGGATATGGAAAATTTAGACCTACCCTGGAACTTTTATTGCGAGGATTGATGGAAGCGAATAAAGGATTGATAAAAGTTCTTGTGAAAAATGGGGGCTATTTAGAAAATAAAAAAGAGGGAAGTTTAGAATATATAGAGTATTTTCTAGAAAACCTCATAAAGGAAGGGAAACTGGATGAATATCTAAAACTTGCAAAAAAAATAAATCTGGACAATGTTGTATTTTTAGGGAAATTAGGTCATGATACTCTGCCTCATATAATAAAAAAACACAATCTGATAGTAGTTCCATCTATTTTTCCAGAATCTTTTGGAATGGTAAGTATAGAAGGGATGTCACAAGGGCTTATTCCGATAGTATCAAATCATTCAGGATTAAAGGAAATTATCTCTTTTAAGGAAAATCTAGTTGATTTAGATAGAAACATAGTAGAAGGTTTTGAAAAGGCAATAAATAATAATTTGAAAAAATTAAGAGAAACACCCGATTTGAAAGAAAAATTCATAGAGGAAAGTAAGAAGTATTCATTTGAATCAGTAGCTGAAATCTTACTTGATTTAAAGAATGAAAAAAGGGGTATAGGGGTATCTGAAGATACTGTTGTAATAGAGATAGATACCTCTACAAAAAGTAATTTTTTTAGAGTGGAATCTCCTTCAGAATTCACCTTGGGGCGTTTTTCAGTTTAAGGATAAAAAATAGAATTTTGTATCAGAAGATGGGAGGTCTTAAATTTTTCCCATCTTTTTATATTCGAAAAATGCAAATTAGGTTTGAATACATAGGTTTTTCTAGAGGGGATACCTCTGAGTATATAGAAGCAACCTTGAAAATAAAGGATTAATATGCTAGAATCAACTGGAAAATAGATTTAGATAGAGTTGTATTTTTAGTGGATTTAGATGGTGAAGTTGTAAAAAAAATTTAGAGAAGGTAATAAATTTAGAGAAGTGAGAGAGAAATACCAAATATAAATAAAAAATATTCATTTGAATCGGTGGCTAAAACATTACTTGATCTGAGGTGGAAAAAGGAAGTGGGTTATTATGAATATACAAAAGAGTGTGATTAAAATTTCGGTAGTTAGTTGCCTAATACCCATCTTTTTTCTAGGAATATATAGTTTTTTTTTAACACAAAATGAAGCGAAAAGAAGGGAGCAGGAAAAAATAGAATTTATCTTTGCTTCGGAAAAAAACAATTAAAATTAATCAAAGATAAGATGGAGACAGTGTTAAGTCTGTTTGAATTTTTTGTGATCCACAGTAAGGAAGAAAGTTCTCATAAGGATAAGTTTGAAGACCTGATAGAGGGGATGATGGGCCGTATAATAACTGATAACAAAGAGATTGAAAATATATTTTATGGGGATAAGTATGGGTATCTCTCCTTAAAGGGGTCAGGTTTTATACCTGAGGGATATGATCCAAGGAGCCGATCAATGGTATATAGGAGCGATAAAGAAAGACGGGGACTATCATATTACAGATATTTATAGATTTCCAAATGGAGAGAGTGGAATAACAATATCAAAAATTTTATATTTTCAAGATGAAATTTTAGGAGTTGTAGGAATAGATCTGAATTTTGCTGATTATCAATCGAAGATGTCACAACTGTCCATCGGAAAAATAGAGAAGATGTTTATCATGGATAAGCAAGGATTACTTGTTGTAGATGCTGGAGTAGAAGGTGTAAATGCTAAAAATATAATTTTAATAAAGGAATATATGGATTCGAAATTCAAGGGAAAAAATCTTATTTAGATGAAATTTTAAGACTTAAAAAGCCTGTGATATTTGATTTAGATACATCTAATGGTGAAAAATATTTTAGGTTGGAACCTGTTTTAGAATTAGGACTAATCATGGTAGGCGGAACACAGAAAGATGAGTTAAAAGAGTTACCTTTAAGTATAATAAAAGCTGGAATTATCATCAGCTTGATAGGACTGATAATATCCCTATTGATAATAAATTCGTTTTCTAAAAAATTAAAGGTTTATTTGAAAAAATTAAGTATTTTAATAGAGGAAATTTCCAATGGAAACCGCAGTAAAAATATAGAAGAAATACTGGTGTACATATCCGATGATTCTGAATTAAAGATAATAACAAAAAAGGTGAAAAATATTCAAAAAAATGTTAGAGAGAGAGAATTGAAGGCAATTGCCAGAATGGATTCCCTTACCGGGGTGTATAATAGGCAGGGTCTCACTACTTTTTTAGAGGATGAAATAATCAAAAAAAAGGTATTCCAATCTGATTTTTCCATAATTATGATTGATTTAGATAATTTTAAAAATATAAATGATGTCTACGGTCATGTTTTTGGAGATTTTATATTAAAGGGAATCTGTAAAATTTTTATGGAAGAAACCAGCCGGTTAGATAAAGTATGTAGGTATGGCGGGGAAGAATTTATAATTATACTGCCCGATACAAATGAAACGGATGTTTTTAAAGTAGGGGAAAGATTAAGGGGAGAAATAGACAGCCGGGAATTTGGGAATAAGGAGAAGAAAATAAAAACAAAGGTATCCATAAGCGGAGGAGTAATAGAGTATGAAGAAGGGCTTAGTATAGAGGAATTAATAGACAGAGCTGATAAACTCCTATATAAGGCTAAAAGATTGGGCAGAAATAAAATTTTATATTAAAAATTATCATTTAGAGATATGGTGGGAGCATTGAAAATAAAGGAATTTCATGCTATAATTTTCTAAATAAAAATAAAATAAAAATATAATTTAAAGAATAAATATAGGGCTATTATAATTGAATAAATAGGAAACATAGGTGGTAAATATGGATGTTTTAGAGATAAGAAGAGAAATAACAGGGGTTAAGGAGAAATTAACTGGAATTAGGGGGCATCTTTGACTTAGAAAAAAAAAATTGTGAGATAAAGGACCTGGAAAATAAAACCCTAAAAGATGGATTTTGGAATGACAAAAAACAAAGTTCTAAGATAATTAAAAATCTAAATTCTTTAAAAGTAATTGTAGGAGAATATAATGATATATCTGATGGGATAGACGAACTAGATGTACTCATTGAATTTGTAGAAGATGGAGAAGATGATTTTTTAGAGGAACTCCAAACTAAATTTACTAAACTTAAAAAAAAGATAGAGGACTTTGATACCAGTCTGCTTTTAGATGGCGAATATGATGAAAATGGTGCTATCTTTACTATCCATGCCGGTGCAGGTGGGACAGAATCTTGTGACTGGGCAGAGATACTATATAGGATGTACAGCAGATGGTTTAATTCTAAAGGTTATAAGGTGGAAGAATTAGATTATCAACCAGGAGATCAGGTAGGAATAAAATCTATTACCCTTTTAGTAAGTGGCTCTAGAGCCTATGGATACCTAAAGGGTGAAAAAGGAGTTCATAGATTGGTAAGAATATCTCCCTTTGATGCTGCTAAAAAAAGACATACATCTTTTGCTTCTATAGATGTAACACCAGAAATTGATGATACCATTAATATCGAAATTGTTCCTAGTGACCTGAAGGTTGATACATTTAGAGCAGGAGGAGCAGGAGGACAGCATGTAAATACCACAGATTCTGCCGTAAGGATGACCCATCTTCCAACGGGAGTCATAGTAGGATGCCAAAGTGGTAGATCACAACTTCAAAATAGGGAAACAGCCCTAAAGATGTTAAAATCTAAGCTGTTAGAGATAGAGATGAAAAAAAGGGAAGATGAGATAAAAAAACTTCATGGAGAACAGTCTGACAACAGCTGGGGAAACCAGATAAGATCCTATGTATTCCAACCATACACCATGGTAAAAGATCATAGAACCAGTACAGAAAGTGGAAATGTAAAAGCAGTTATGGATGGTGATATAGACAGCTTTATAACCGGATATCTCAGATGGAAAAAAAAATAAATTTAGGAGGAATATAAATATGTGTAGAGAAATTAGAACGAGAATAGCACCTTCTCCAACAGGAGATCCCCATGTGGGAACAGCTTATATAGCTTTATTTAATTTAGCTATGGCTAAGAAAAACGGAGGTTCGTTTTTACTTAGAATAGAAGATACAGATCAAACTAGAACTACTGCGGATTCAGAAAAGCAAATATTTGATACTTTAAATTGGTTAGATCTGGGTTGGGATGAAGGTCCAGACGTAGGTGGAGATTTTGGCCCTTATAGACAGTCTGAAAGATTTGACTTATATGGGAAATATGCCACTGAATTGGTAGAAAAAGGAGAAGCTTACTACTGTTTCTGTACAAGAGACAGATTAGATAAATTAAGAGAGAGACAAAAAGCTATGAAAAAAGCTCCTGGATATGACGGACATTGCAGATCATTATCGAAGGAAGAGGTTGCAGCTAAATTAGAAGCTGGAGAGGAACATGTAATCAGACTTAAGATGCCATATGACGGTGAAACTGTGATAAAGGATGTTTTAAGAGGGGACATCGTATTTGAAAACGATAAAATTGATGATCAAATTTTAATAAAAGGTGATGGATTTCCAACTTATCATTTAGCTAACGTAGTAGACGATCATTTAATGGGTATAACTCATGTTATAAGAGCAGAGGAATGGATTGCTTCTACTCCTAAACATATCCAAATGTATAAGGCTTTTGGATGGGATATGCCAGAATTTATTCATATGCCACTACTTAGAAATGCAGATAGAACGAAGATCTCTAAGAGAAAAAATCCTGTATCATTAAATTACTATTATGAAGAAGGGTACCTAAAAGAAGGAATGGTAAATTTCTTAGGTCTTATGGGATACTCTGTAGGAGAAAATAAAGAGATCTTTACTTTAGATGAATTTATAGAAACTTTTGATATTACAAGAGTATCATTAGGAGGACCAATCTTTGATTTAGAAAAATTAGGATGGGTAAATAACCAACATATGAGAATGAAAGACTTAACAGAACTAACTGAGATGTCTAAGAGATTTTTTACTGCAAGAGGATTTGTATCTGAAAATGCCGATGAAAAAGAGATGAAAACTTTAGAGAGAGTAGTTGAAATCTTGAGAGAAGGTGCAACTACTATGAAGGGATTAGCAGCATTAGCTGACATCTACTATACAGATGAATTCAAGTTACCTGAAACAACTGAAGACATGAATAGTAAGACTAAAAAACCAATACAAAGACTTCATAATGCTATAAAAGGTGAAGAGGGGATAAAGGCTATAAAGTATTTCGTAGAGAAATTGGAAGCTGCCTCAGAGAATGTTTCTGTAGAGGAAGCCAAGGCTATGTTAAACGATACTTTAGATGCTATGGGAACAGGACCTGGTAAAGTATTTATGCCACTTAGAATAGTAATCACTGGTCAAGGAAAGGGTGCTGAATTATACAATGTTATCTCTATCATAGGAAAAACAAGAACTTTAGCTAGAATACAAAATATGAACGAACAATATAAGATATACTAAATATAAAGAGGGAACTAATCATATGGTTAGTTCCCTCTTTATATTTAGTATTTTTAAATTTTTGGGGTATACTCTATTAATAATCTCTAATTAATGGTGGTGACATTATGAATAAGAAAAAAGTTGTATGTTTAAAATGTAAAAAAGAATTTAGCACAGAGATAGATTCTCTTGGAGTTCCATATAGTAAAATTTGTCCTATATGTAAAAAAAAAACATCGCGTTATAATCGGGGGATAAGTGGGAGAGTTTAATATTTATATTTAATAGCTAAAAAATGGCGAGGGTATAAACTAAATTTCAAAACTCTTGAAACCATGTCAAAATTGAAAGGTAAAATGTTTAAAAGAGACACTCCCTGTTAAATTGTTTTGTGCGATTACAATTTTATACCAGAGAGTGCCTGTTTTTTTGTATATTTCCCTTATTGTCACTTATTTTTCCTCCTAAAAAATATTTGAAAATATTCTGAAAAGAACTAAAATTTGATGTAATATTACAATGACGACATAAAATTATAGGGGTTCAAAAATAATAACCAAAAAAATGGGAGATAGTAACAGTAACTAAAAATTTATAGATTTCTGTTGATTTTTGTATAAATTTAATGCATATTGTAGTAGAGAGGTGTTTTATATGTATGCAATCAGTAAATTTGCAAAATTGATAGGAATTACACCACATACTTTAAGGGTGTGGCATAAAGAAGGTAAACTTATCCCTAGAGTAATTACAAAAGGGGGTAGTAGATATTATACCGAAGATCAATTAAATGAATATCTAGGAATATTACCTAAGAAAGAAGAAAAAATAATAATTTATTCTAGGGTTTCGAATCATAATCAAAAGGATGATCTCGAAAACCAAATAACATTTCTTAAAAATTATTGTAATGCAAAAGGTTATATAACGGAAGAAGTCAAGGATATAGGAAGTGGTCTAAACTACAAAAGAAAAAATTGGAACAAACTTTTAGATGATGTTTGCAATAATAAAGTTTCAAAGATAGTTATAGCTCATAAAGATAGGTTTGTAAGGTTTGGATTTGAATGGTTTGAAATGCTTTGTAATAAACACAATTGTGAAATTGAAATTGTTCACAATGAAAAATTATCTCCTCAAGAGGAAATGATTCAAGATTTGATTTCTATTATTCATGTTTTTTCTTGTAGGATTTACGGGTTAAGAAAATACAAGAAGGTGATTAAAAATGAAAGCTTATCTAATAGAAATTAAACCAACTGAAGAACAAGAACAAAAGATACATCAAAATATAGGGAATTGTAGAGCTGTCTATAATTTATATCTTAAAAAAC
>NZ_JBAHZY010000112.1:0-7658 GCF_037132775.1 Psychrilyobacter sp. | reverse complement strand
AAAAAATAGGTAAATGAAAAGGGTACCAATTAAGATACCCTCTATCAGCTAAGAAATGTAATTTACACGTAATTTGGGACAGACCCAAACTAAAAGATGATTTCTGTATTCTACAGGAATCATCTTTTTTAAATTCCATTGCTATATAATACCTTCTATTAGCAACTACTTTAATATAACTTATTTCCCCACTTAAGTTTTTCCCTTAATACATCATAATAGTCTCTATTTTTAGGTAAAACTAATTTTAAAGTTTTATTTGAATATTTTATCTTTATTTTGTTTTCAGGGGATATTTTACAAATTTGTTCTCCATCTACTGTGAGATATCCTACTTGATCTAAATCTTCAATAGAACAAACTAATTCTTCGTTACCATCTATAACTATAGGTCTAAGACTTAAATTATGCGGAGCAATCGGTGTTACTAGCATTGCATTTAATGTGGGTTTAATAGGACCTCCTGCTGAAAGAGAGTATCCTGTAGAGCCTGTGGGCGTTGCTATAATAACACCATCAGCTCTGTAAGTATTCACAAAATATCCTTTGGAATATACTCCTATTTTCACTAGCTTAGTAAGGATTTCGCCTTTGGAAATAACCGCCTCATTGATTGCTAAAAGGGTTTTTGTTCCTATAGTTACTTCCATTACACGTCTTTCTTCTAATTCATAGTCTCCTTTAAGTACCTGCTCATATATTTCAAAAGCTTCCTGAACCTTTATTTCAGTAAGAAACCCCAGACTTCCCATATTCACAGCTATTATAAAAAGGTCTCTGTTAACTATCAGTTTTTTTCCTGCTCTCAAAAGGGTCCCGTCTCCCCCTATTACCACTGCAAAATCACAACTTTTAACGTCCTCTATGGAACATACCTCAAGTCCATTTTTTTCAAAATATGTTACGGTTTTCTCATAAAAGCCAAGAGCTTCTTTTTTATTGTCATTATAAATTATGCATACTTTTTTCATCTCTTCCTCCTATTCTTTTACCTTAATTCTTATATGACCATAGACGCTCTTAGTCACAGAATTTTTATAAAACCACGTATTAATATCTTACTCACCATTTTCTATAACTTTAAAATCTACCAAAATAACACCTATCAGCTTCACTGATTGCTTTGTTATTTTTTATTTTGTACCTCCTAAAAGTGTAGATCCTCAAAAGTTTTTATAAATTTAATAAACAAAAAAGGCTAACTGAATAGTCAGCCTTTTTCTATAAAATCTTTTAGAAAGTTACTTTTTCACCGTAACTCCGAAGTATAAGTCTCTTGGTATTGTAAATCTTTGCATATTTGATACCTCCATATATTATTTAATGTTTTTTATTACCAAAAATATTACTTATCTTTATTGAATTATCTGTATTCAATTGTTCTTGATATCTTTCATTTTTAAAATTATTAAAAATGCCACTTATTTTTAATACCGATCCTTTATCGCTAGAAAAAGATAAAGAACTAATTACCAATGCCATACCTAATACTATTTTTTTCATTTCTACTTCCTCCATATACTCTTTAATGTTTCATTATTTTAATGTTTTAATTTAACCAATTTATTTGTCGTCTCTGTCTTGACTACCTAACCATTATAAAACACATTTTTTAAAATGTCAACGATTCCAGTTCTGTTAAAGTGCATAATGTATTGAAGTTCTTATCAGATATGACAAGATCTTGCCAAAAATGGTAAGAAAAAAAAATTGAATTAATAAGAAAAAACTTTCTATTGGGAGAAATAAATTATGAAAATTGACTAACTTATATAGAAAGTAACCTGAATATTCATCCAGTAGGTGGTCGAAATGGTAAAAAAAAAGACTAGATTTATTTTCATTACTTCCAGTAATTTTTAGTTGTTCTTTTTTACCGACCATAATAATATTGACTTTAAGTGATATAAGTTATAAGATTAAGAGTAAAGGTCTCAGTATTATTATTTTATATTTGTGATTTATAAATATATGTAGCTTAAAGAATCGAAGTAAATTTAAGGGAAAAGGATAAGCTGAGAAAAATGGGATACTTTTTAGCATAAGTGAAGAAACATCATATGGAGGAGGAATTATTTTGAGTTATAAAATAGGTTTAATTTACGATAGACCACATGCAGAATATAAAGATGGTATAGAGGCGAAACACGTTGACCATCAAAAAGCAGTGACAAGAAATGAAATATATGAAATATTAAGCACCAAATATGAGGTAGAAGAAATTATAGCGGATGAAAAAATAATTGAACAATTATCAAAAAGTAAAATTAATTTAGCATTTCTTTTAACTACAGGAATTAGAGGAGATAGCAGACAATCACAGATTCCGGCTATTTTAGAGATGTTAGGAATACCTTATATAGGTTCAAGTGTTTTGGGACATGCATTAGCTTTAGATAAGTCTGTGGCGAAAAAGATCTTTGATTATCATCATGTTTCTACACCTAAATTTCAAATTTTTAATGAAACAGAAGAGAAATTGAATTCTGAATTGAAATTTCCTTTGATTGCAAAGCCTGCTTGTGAAGGTTCTGGATTTGGGATCCACAAGAATAGTGTAGTATACAATGAAAAGGAATTAAAAAAGAAGGTAAAAAGTTTACTGAATGAATATATACCTCCTGTTTTAGTAGAAGAATTTATTGAGGGAAGAGAATTTACAGTGGGAATTATAGGGAATGGAAAGGATAAGATTATACTTCCAATTATGGAAATTGACTTTGATGAGGTTCCAGAAAAATATGGGAAATTTAATACTTTTGAAGTAAAAACAGAGTGTGGTGAGCAAACAAAATTTATCTGCCCGGCACTAGTTGATAAGGAATTAGAAAAATCAATAATAGAAAATGTATCCAAAGCATTTGATGCACTAGGTTGTCGAGATCTATCGAGAGTGGATATTCGTGTAAAAGATGGTCAACCCTACGTGATAGAAATAAACAGTCTTCCTGGAATGGAGGCAAATTATAGTGATCTACCAAAAACTGCTGAACAAGCTGGGATCAGCTATGAACAATTGATTTTAAAGATTGTAGATATAGCAATAAAAAGAATAGAAGGTGATTCTTAAACCCTTTGTTATAAGGAAAAAAGAATAAAAAAGGGGGGACTATGAAAAAACATCTACCTAAAAAAATAAAGTTTGCAGTTATTGGCGCCGGGAATGGAGGCCAAGCAATTGCAGGATATTTAGCTTATAAAGGGTATCAGGTTAACTTATATAATCGTACGATGAAAAGTATAAAAAAAATAAAAGAAACAGGCTATATTGATTTAGAAGGTTCTGTTAATGGACGGGGAAAGTTAAATTTAGTTACAGATAATATAGCAAAAGTAATAAAAAATGTAGATATAATCATGATTGTATTGCCTGCTTCTGCACATAAATTTATCGCCAATAAAATTAGTCGTTTTGTAACACAGAATCAATATATTGTATTAAATCCTGGTAGAACAGGTGGGGCATTGGAATTTAAAAATATTCTGAAAAAACATGACCCATTTAAAAATGTGTGTATTGTAGAGGCTCAGACTTTATTGTTTGCGTGCAGAGCAATAGAACAAGGGAAAATAAAAGTTTTCAGTAGAAAGGAAGAGGTCAAAGTAGCTGCGTTGCCGGCTACAAAAACTAATAAATTTATTCATCTGATAGGCCAAGCTTTTCCGGAATTTACTCCTGCGGAAAGTGTATTGGAAACTAGCTTTAATAATATAGGTGCCGTATTACATCCAATTCCTACTATATTAAATTGTGGAAGGATTGAAGATACAAAGGGAAATTTTCAATATTATATAGAAGGTATTACCCCAGCTGTAGCAAAAATTATAGAGCAGGTTGACTATGAACGAATGTTGGTTGCCAAAGCATTGAAAATTGATGTTTTATCTTTGATGGACTGGCTAGAGTATACTTATAACACCCATGGAGATACATTATGTCAAGCACTCCAAAATACCAATGGATATTATGGGATCATGGCACCAGAAAATTTAGATACTAGGTATATTTTTGAAGATGTTCCTCAAAGTCTTGTACCTATTTGGGATATGGCAAAACATCTGATGATACCGACACCAACTATTGATTCTATGATTCATTTGGCGTCTGTTCTTCACAATACAGATTATTATCTGAGTGGAAGAACCATAGTTGATATGGGATTAGAAGGCTTATCTTTAGAGGAAATAAAAGAATTTGTAAAGACTGGTCATATATTAGATGTAAAGGGAGTTGAAGTGTAATGAAAAAATATATAGGAGCAGCAATCGGTAATTGTGTACATGTTGGTGGTGCTGTGAACTTTTTGAAGCTTGCAGAAGAAGAGGGACATTCTACAGAATTTTTAGGAGCGGCTGTAAGTATAAAAAAATTAATTAATTATATCTTGGAAAAAAGTCCTGATGCAGTAACTATTGGATTTAGATTGACACCTGATTCGGTAAAACCTTTGTTGAATGAACTTGAAAAAAATATTCATGCTTACAAATTAGAAAATATTGAGTGGATCTTTGGTGGGACAAAACCTGTCGCTGAATTTGCAAAAGAATATAAATTCTTTTCTAAAATATTTGACAGTACAGAAGATTTAGACGAGGTTATTGGTTATTTGAGGGGAAAAAAATCAAAGGATCTTGCCATTTGTGAACCCCAAGATATTATAGAAAGGATAGCATCAAAATTTCCTTATCCTGTTCTAAGGCATCATTTTGGACTGCCATCTTTAGAGGAAACCTATGAAGGAATTAAAAAAATTGCAGAAGCTAAGGTTTTAGATGTAATTTCCATAGGACCTGATCAAAATACCCAGGAAAACCTTTTTTCACCAGAGAAGATGAATCGTGATTTAGATGGTGCAGGGGGAGTGCCTCTAAGAAAAGTAGAGGATTTTGAAAAATTATATGAATCTGCTCAAAGAGGAAACCATCCACTATTAAGATCTTATAGCGGAACGGCAGAGATTTTTAAAACTGCAGAACTCCTTCAAAGTACAATCAATAATGCTTGGTGTGCTGTACCTCTGTGCTGGTATAATGTGTTAGATGGGAGAGGGAAAAGATCCCTTGTTACCTCTATTAGTGAGGGGCAAGAGTTGATGAAGTGGCATGCCGAAAGGAATATTCCAGTAGAAGTCAATGAAGGACATCATTGGAGTCTTAGGGATGCTCATGACACTATAGGTGTAGTTATGGCTTATATAGCAGCTTATAATGCGAAAAAAATGGGTGTAAAAAATTATATCTCTCAATATATGTTCAATGTACCTGCTTGCATGCACCCTAGAATGGATTTAGCAAAGATGCTTGCAAAAGTTGAATTAATTGAATCTTTGGAAGATGAAAATTTTACAGTGTTCAGAGGGGTAAGAGCTGGTTTGGCTAGTCTGAGTACAGATTTAGATGTGGCTAAGGGACAGTTAGCAGCTTCTACATATTTAGCAATGACTTTAAAGCCTCATATTATACATGTTGTAGGATTTAGCGAAGCTGATCATGCAGCAAAACCTGAAGACGTAATTGAAAGCTGTAAAATTGTAAGGGGAGTTATAAGATCAACCCTACATGGAATGGCAGATATGAGACAGGATACCGTTGTACAGGATAGAAAAAATGAATTGCTAAAAGAGGCTAAATATTTATTGAATACCATAAAATCATTATATACTGAAAGTAAAGATCCGTGGTGTGACCCTGTAGTTATTGCAGATATGATTAAAAAAGGAATTATAGATGCTCCTCATTTAAGAGGAAATGAAAGTGCTAAGGGAACATTAGAAACAAGGATTATAGATGGAAAATGTATGGCATATTCTAAAAAATTAGGAAGAGTTGTATCAGAGGAAGAACGATTGTCAGAATTATTAGAATTTTAGGTCTAGCGTAGGATTTTTCGAAATAAGTAACTATACAGTATAGATTATTTATGAATTACCCCCTACGTTAATAATCATAGCTACACAATTAAAAAAGGACAAATGGATTTAGTTTAAATCTATTTGTCCTTTTTTTATGATATTAAATATGAATGTTACAAAAGAAATATTTTGAGACTCATCAGCATTGTCTTTTCGTGTTGCAATTCGGTCATACCTCATTTTTGTAAGAGGCAAAAAAATGAGGGACAGAGGGTTCTTGGGTGTCATCATAGTCCTCAAAACTTTCTTCGCTTAGACCACATCGTATAAAACCATCTATTTCCTCTTTATCGAGAGGAAGGGGAATGTCATCTTCTTGTTCTCCCTTAAGACGGCTTCTACATGAGATAAGAATATCTCCCTGCTGTGCCAATAGTGAGACCATGGCATCTCGTGCTTGTATTCTATACTTACCTGGTAAGACTTGAATTGTGTTACACTCATAAACAAGATCAAAACTTTCAGCCCATTGTGATGGGTAATCAAAAAGATCTGCTACAAGATAGTTTACCGTGGTGTTTGAATAACGGTTTTTACAAAGACATATTGCTTCAGGTGAGATATCAAAGGCAGTCACCTCATATCCTGCTTCACTCAAGGCCTCCGCATCATCGCCAACTCCACATCCAATAACAATTGCCTTGCGTCCTGTATGGTTGGAAATATAGTTTTTTAACCATTTTAAAAGATAAGGACTAGGTTCAAGGTCTGCCCAGAAAACATCTCTATAATCTCCTTGTGCATCGGTATAGATACTGTCAAACCAACCAGTAGGTTTGTCTTCGTCTTGGTAAGATTTGACCATCTTTTTATATGCAATAGGATCAAACTTTTTCATGTTTTTCTACCTCATATATCTGATGTAATCAATATAACATAGTTTATTATGTTGCCACTATATTAATTTGGTTTTCAAATATATTCTTCATTATAAATTTAAAGTTGTCAAACATGAATATGAATTTTTGTCTTACTAATTATATTCCTCCTTGAAAATATATATTTACACCTATGAAACTTAGCTCTTAAGTCTTTTTTGTCGCAGATTACACAGATCTAAATTCTAATTTTCTGTTTTATTCATAGATAGCCATCCAATCTTGGCTTTATCTTTTCTTTGTATTTCCAAAACTTGCATTTCAGATAACCTTATTTCTTTTCGCTTCTTCCAATTCATAGTTCCCCCTATCGGGTATCAAGTCCCCACCGATTATCAAACATGAATTTGGCAATAATTAGAAATACTCCTATTATTTCTGCTATTAAACTTCCTACAATGACCGTTATATCTTTAATATTTAATCCTTTAAAAATAGGAATTGAAGTTTCACTGGAGCTATACCCTGATGCTTGTTCAATATCGACTTTAATCGAAGTTACTTTTTTTAATTACTTTTCAATGTTTTTTAATTATGTTTTTATAAAAGTGTTGCGATTATACTTTCATGTGTATATAATTAGTCATAGAAACTATATAAATGGGAGTTAGTAACAGTAACTAAAAATTTATAGATTTCTATTGATTTTTGTATAAATTTAAGGCATATTGTAGTAGAGAGGTGTTTTATATGTATGCAATCAGTAAATTTGAAAAATTGATAGGAATTACGGGTTAAGAAAATACAAGAAGGTGATTAAAAATGAAAGCTTATCTAATAGAAATTAAACCAACTGAAGAACAAGAACAAAAGATACATCAAAATATAGGGAATTGTAGAGCTGTCTATAATTTATATCTTAAAAAAC
>NZ_JBAHZY010000109.1:0-12356 GCF_037132775.1 Psychrilyobacter sp. | reverse complement strand
AAAGGTATATTAATTTTTATAATAACGATAGAGGACATAGTTCTTTAGATTATGAAACACCTGCTAAGGTATATTTTGGTACTCAAAAAATTGCTTAAGTTTTTTCATAAACTGTTTGACAAACACGACCACCATATATTTAGTATATTTTGAAAAAATCCGTGTTCTATGAATTAAAATTTATGTGAAATGTAGTGAACTCCTTAATATTTTGGGTCTGTCTCATATTTTGTGTAAACCTCCAAATTAATGTAATTGTAGTTTACACTAATTTGGAGGTTTACACAAAATATGAGACAGACCCTGAAAATATGTGGTGGTGTGCTTGACAAGACTCACCGCCATAGATAAATACTCCTCCAGCCTCTGCTCTTATAGATTTATATCCACTGTCTACCAAGGTTACTTTTGTTCCAACTAAACCTTGGTTGCTGTCACCCACTATCTTCCCCATTAGTGAAGTGGCTCCCTTACCTGTCTTAGTTAACATAATTATTTTTCCTATATATACCTCTTCTAATCCATTGGTTACCTCTATGATATCCAATACTTCTCTTAGAGGCTGTCCTTTATTTATGTATAAGTCTATTACCACATCTTTAACCTCTGAATCCGCTACCATGGTTAACCCCACTTACCTTAGACATCAGTGCCAAGACATCGGACAATCTAGCCCCATTAAAGTCCATATCCTCCTCAAATTTTGATTGTGGTAATTTTTTTATAGTAGCTCCAAAGGTTGTGGCTCCTACAGTAAAAATTATAAGCAGTATAAAAAAATATTTTTTCATCTCATCACCTCCCCCTTAAATATAGAGGAACGACTCTACCATTCTTCCCCTGTTCTATCTCTATCCTATCCTTAAAAACTTTAATATAGTACACTATTTTTTCTATTTCAATTATTTTAAACCCTCTTACTATGGTTCTATTTTTAGAACCATCTTCTAAGTAATAGACCACTGCTGAATTCACTCCATTTTGCGTTATCAACATAGTTGGTTTAAATCTTGCTTCGATATAGGCTTTGAATTTCTCGTGATTTCCAGAAAATAGATCCCTGTCTTCTGTAAACATACTCCCCTCATCTCCATAAAAAATTTTAACCCCTTCATTGTAAACTTCATCAGAAATATATTTAGAGAGTGGATTAACTTCCTCTACCACCTCAATTGCAGGAGGAGGAGTCGTCTCCTCTACCTCTATTATTTCTGTTTTTACCGGTATTTTAACCTCTTTCTCCTCTTCCTTCTTCCCACAAGAAATAAGAAATAACCCTACGAGTGTTATAAATAATATCTTAGTTTTCATCATTACCACCTTCATTTCCAGCGGTAATATTATAGTACCCTAGCTTAAATTTAACTTCTATTAGACTCTGTTTTTTGTCTCCTTCACTAAATGGTTTTACCACTACCTCTAACCGACTTTTTTTCAACGTGAGCAAACTTCTAGAGTTCTCTAAATAATAGAAAAATAATGCTATATCTCTTCCATTTCCTGTTATTTTATATGGCATTACCATTCTTTTGTATTCCTTATTACCCTCAATTTCCATAGTTTCCGTCTTTCCGATTTCTAATAATTCTATATTTAGATGATCTAATATATCCTGTATCATCTGTTTTAATCTAGCCTCATCTTTAAAGCTATGCTCCTTAAATTCCTCCAATAACTTTTCTAACCTATATTTTTGATCTACCCTTTCCATCTTTACTCTCTCATATCTTTTTTCAAATAATCTCAAATTTTGTTCAGTTGATATTTTTTCCTGCCTAACTCTCAACAACTCCTCTTTTTTATCAAATATCCTTCCTATAGGTGATATCACTAAAAAATAAATAATAAGAATTATCCCTATAACTGTTCCTATGATTATGAATAGTTTTATTTGTTTTTTATCCATATTAATATTTATCTCTTTCTCAAATAGATCCATAGCGCTCAACCCCTAATTATACATCAGTGTCTATTCCAATACTAATACATATTCAAATTCATTTATTTTTTCCCCGTATTTACTTGATTTTTTTAAATAATTTAGAGTTACACTCCCATACAGCTCACTATCCAACATCCTTTCTTCAAAATAGTAGGCATTGTTCTCAGAACTCTTAGATTCGTTGTCTTTAAAAGAAAAACCTTTTATTCTCACTTCTTTCCCCTCATAAACTAAACTTTGAATCCATACATTTTTAGGAATATTTCCCTCCAATGACCGAAAGATCTCTGATACCCTCAAGTTTTTTTGTGAGAAGATATCCTCTATAATCTCTATTTTCACACCTAAATTAGTTCCATTTTTTGATTCTAGGGTCAGTTGCTTCATTCTTTTATTATTTTCTGCCATCTCTGCATTCTCTATATTGATTTTTTTTTGGACAGAGTTTTCTATCCTTTGGATACCGAAAGACACTACATAGAGAACTAAAAACACTATTACGAAAATACCAAAACATTTCCTGAGCTGTTCCTCTATCTCTAATCTGTCTTTATATTCTTCCGTTAAAAAATTCATCCGCTTCATTTATCCCACCTCTTTTATTAAGGCTCCCACAAGGGCCGTCATTTTAAAACTCGATAATAGTTCCTTGTCCTCCGCATTTTTATAGTCTAAATTTAATAGGTCCAAATCTATCACCTCACAGGGTATCTCAAAGGCATCATCAAAATAAGTTTTAAATCCCTTTATAAGAACGCCTCCTCCAGTTAAAATAATTTTACTTATCCTACCTTCAGCCAAGTTAGTATTAAAGTATTCCAAAGAATTTTCTATCTGAGTAGTTAACTCATTCACTACTGATGTCAGATCCTTAAACATCGATTCCTCACTCTGCGTCTTATAATTTCTATCCTCATCGGCACCTAATTCTAGCTGCTGTTTCTCTAATTCTGCTCCTTCATGATCTAACATCTCGTGCTCTCTTATTATCTCGGTAAAATCATTTCCACCTATTCCTACTATCCTCAGCATATTTAGGGTTCCTAATGTACTCATAAATATTTTACTAGTTTCTCCTCCTATATCAACAATCATTATATTTCCAGCCGTCTTTTCCTCTGATTTTTGATCTAATATATCTACCAGATTATTCAGAGCAATAAAATCTGGAATTATTCTTAATACTCTTATTTTAAAATGACTTAAAATACCCAGAATTTTTTCAACCTCCTCTACAGGAATTGTAATTACTAACAATTTTTTATAGAGATCATTTTCATAGACAGTTTCTATCTGAGTAATAAACTCATCCTTTGTATAACCCGAAATTATATCCTCAAGATCCTCCTCTATTTTAGCTTCTAGAGCAACCTCTTCACCGTCCTCTTTAGTATTGTTATATTCCAATGTTTTCACATGAAATTTAGAAGCAGTCATGGTTACTATTAAATTTTATCTTCTGCAAATTTCCTCGAAAAAAAAGGTACCCTAGGGCACCTTTAAAAAATTATTTATTTAAGTTATAGAATACTCCCATACCTTGGTATACAGCAGATTCTCCTAGTTGCTCTTCAATTCTTAATAATTGATTGTATTTAGCCATTCTATCTGATCTTGATGCAGAACCAGTTTTGATTTGACCAGCATTAGTTGCTACTGCAACGTCAGCTATCGTATCATCGGCAGTTTCTCCAGATCTATGAGATATTATAGCAGTCCATCCTGCTTTCTTAGCCATCTCGATAGCTTCTAAAGTTTCCGTTAATGTTCCAATTTGGTTTAACTTAATTAAGATTGAGTTAGCAGATTTTAACTCGATACCTTTCTTTAAATACTCAGTATTAGTTACTAATAGATCGTCTCCTACTATTTGAACTTTATCTCCCATCTTTTCTCTCATTGCTGCGAAACCTTTCCAGTCGTTTTCATCTAATCCATCTTCGATAGATGTGATAGGGTACTTTTCTACTAATTGTGCATACCATTCGATCATTTCAGTAGTAGTTCTCTTAACTCCGCCTTCTCTTTTGAAGTTATATACTTTTTCTCCGTCTTCTCCACCATCACAGAATTCAGATGCTGCTGCGTCTAAAGCTAAAGTGATGTCTTTTCCTGGTACATATCCAGCTGCTTTGATAGCTTCGATGATGATGTCTAAAGCTCCCTCAGTTCCTTCAATTTTAGAAGGTGCATATCCACCTTCATTTCCTACGTTTGTAGAATCTCCGTTAGCTTTTAAGATTTTTCCTAGGTGATGGAATACTTCAGTTCCCATTCTTAATCCTTCTTTAAATGATACAGCTCCTACTGGTTGTACCATAAATTCTTGTACATCTACAGCTGAGTCAGCATGTGATCCACCATTTAAGATATTCATCATTGGTACTGGTAAATCTTTTGCGTTTGTTCCACCTAAGTATCTATATAAAGGTTGTCCTAAAGCATTTGCTGCAGCTTTTGCAGTTGCTAAAGATACACCTAATATTGCGTTTGCTCCTAATCTTGCTTTAGTTTTAGTTCCGTCTAAAGCGATCATCTTTCTGTCTACAGCTACTTGATCAGTTGCGTCCATTCCTAAAATAGCTTCTTTGATTTCAGTATTTATATTTTCTACTGCTTTTAAAACACCTTTTCCTAAGTATCTAGATTTATCTCCATCTCTTAATTCAACCGCTTCTCTCTCTCCTGTTGATGCTCCTGAAGGCACTGCTGCTCTTCCCATTGATCCACATTCTAAGATTACATCAACCTCTACAGTTGGGTTCCCTCTTGAGTCTAATATTTCTCTTCCTAAGATTTCTACTATTCTAGTCATGTTGTCCTCCTAATTTTTTTTATTTAATATGTATTAATAATAGTACATTTTTTTTACTATGTAAAGATTAATTTTGTATCATTTTCAAACAAATTCAGATCAAAAAATGCCTAGATGTTATTTTAACTAACTTTTACAGTACGTACTGTAAAAGTTAGTTAAAATAAAAGAGATATAGAAATTTTCTATATCTCTTTTATAACTATAATTTTTTCATTTCTTCCATTAATTTTTGATTTTTATAATCATAGACTATTCTGTCTTTTACTTTCTCAAAGTTAGCTTCTTCAAATTTCACTTCTTTTGTCTTTTGAAATATATATATACCTTTTTTACTCTTTATTACATTAATTTCACTTGGATTAGATTCAAATATTTTATTAGCTAATAGATCATCATACCCTAAAGATTTAATATATCCATCTTTCTTTATATTTAAATATTCTGAAGTTTTATACTTTGAATATGCTTTTTTACTGGCCTTTTCAAAATTAAATTTATTGGTTTTTAACTCTTCCGCTACTGTTTTAGCAGTTCCCATTACCTTTTTAAAAGTCTTTTCCCCTGAACTCACTTTTATCAAGATATGAGATGCTTTAACTTGAGATTTTTCCTCATTTTTATTTTCTATAAAGATAATATGATACCCAAATTTAGATTTAACCACTTCTGGATACACTTTCCCTTCTTCACCTTTAAAAGCTGCTGTTTCAAATTCAGGAATCATTTGACCCTTTCCAAACCACCCTAAATCTCCACCATTCGATGCACTTGGTCCCTCTGAATATTTTTTAGCCATTTCTGAAAAATTAACAGCATCTACTTCTTTTAAAACCTTGTCAGCTCTCTCTTTAGCATCTTCCATATCTAGGTCTGTTGGTTCCACAACGAAATTAATTATATTTGCGTCAACACTGGCCTCTATATTGTAAATTTCTTTGTTTTCATTAAAAAAATTTTTGATTTCTGCATCATCGGCTATAATACTCTCTTTAATATTATCTACAAGTTGTAATTTAAGATCCATTATCTGGTTCATAGTCGGCAGAGTTTCATCTTTTTTAGCTCCTCTATCCATTGCAATTTTTGCCAATTTAATTTCATTTTTTATACTGGCTATAGATTTAGTTTTTGCTTCATTATAGTCTTTAACACCGTAGAAAGACTGGTATAACACACCTTTTATGATATCCATATTTGTTATCTCAAACCCATCTTTTTCAAATTCTACAGTGGGTCTAATATTACCATAGTTTTCCCTGATATCGTCTAATTTAACCTCTTTTTTATCTACTTCTACTAATTTGATCAATTCTTTATTTCCATTTACTTCCTTTAGACTTTTCTCAATGAGAGATTTTGCCTCCTCATAGGTTTTACCTAAATATTCACTATATCTACCTTTTTCATATTGAGATATTTTCTCTTCTTCTAAAATTTCAGTTTTTTCTACTATTTTAGCTCTAGTTTTTTCCACTAAGATAGAGTCTCTAATAGATTGCTCAAAACTTTTTTTTGTATACCCTTGTGCACTTAACATCCTTTTAAATTGTTCTTTATCTGGAATTTGTGTTTTTATAGCATCGATTTTCACCTTTACTTCTGAACTACTTACCTTAACCTTAAAATCAGCTCCAATTTTTTTTAAAATTTCATTGGTTAGGATATTATCCACTGCTAATATTTTAGCTTCTTCCCTGTCCATGGGAGTTATAAAATATTGACCATATTGATTGCTAATATTATTAATATCTCTTTCTAGTTCAGTAATTGCTATTTTATTTCCACTTACTTTAAAAGCGTATCGTTTATTTTTTAATCCCATGCTGATATTACTAACTATTACAGTTAACATTGAGATGAAAAATCCTATTGTAATCACCCAAATTACAGGTTTCATCTTTTTTCTCAAACTTCTAATTGCCATTATGTTTCCCCCATTTTTATTTTAATCCTATCCTTTTTGATCCAATTTATACCTTCTAATTTTCTCATATAGTGTAGTTCTACCTATCCCTAATAATTTTGCTGTTTCTTGCTTATTCCATCTAGTTTTTTGTAAAGCTGTAGCTATTACTACTCTTTCAACATCCGCTAAATTGTAAAGTTCCTTTTCTAAAATTTCTTTTAATGGTCCTAATCCAATTATCGTCTTATTTTCAAGTGTATCTGATTTCATCTTGATTTCTAATGGTAGATCTTCTACTCCAATTACTCTATCAGTTGATAATATAATCATTCTTTCAATTATATTTTTTAATTCTCTAATATTTCCAGGGTATGAATATTCCATAAGGTATTTCATTGTGTCGCTAGAGATAATAGGCATCTCTCTATGGATGTCTATAACTATCTTATTTAAAAAATAGTTAGCCAGTAGAGGAATATCATCTTTTCTCTCTCTAAGTGGCGCCATCTCAATTGGAAAAGCTGTTAATCTATGATATAAATCACTTCTAAACTTTCCACTTTCAACCTCTGCTTTAAGATTTTTATTTGTAGAAACAATAAATCTAATATCCACTCTCTTAGTTTTATTTCCTCCTACCCTTCTAAATTCACCATACTCTATTACTCTAAGTAATTTTGCTTGAGCCTTGATATCTAAACCTGTAATTTCATCTAAGAATACAGTTCCCCCATCAGTTTCCTCTAAGATTCCCATCTTACCAGATCCAGATCCTGGGAAAACATCCTTTTCATATCCAAATAATTCTGATTCTATTATATCTGAAGACATGGATACACAACTGATTACCATAAAGCTTTTCTTTCTTCTATCGGATTTTTTATAGATTTCTGCTGCTATCAATTCTTTTCCTACACCATTTTCTCCACTAACAAGAACAGTCAGGTCACTTTCCGCTATTTTATCTATTAAATTTTTAATCTCTTTGATCTTAGTGCTTTGCCCAACAATTTCTTTGATTTCCTCTGTATCAGATAATTTTTTTTCTAACTTTCTCTTTTCCTTCAATACAGATAAACTTTGTAAAGCTGGAAAAATCAACTTATTAAATTCCTTTATACATAAAGGTTTTAATAGGTAGTTATATATGTCAGCACCTCTTAGATCTCTTAGTACTTCCTCAGTTTCTTCCTCTATTAACCCTACTACTACAAAATCCTTTCCTATACCATTTAATTTTCTTCTTACTTCTGTAAAAGTAAACCATGTCATATTTTGATCCAACAAAATAATATCAAAATCACTTTCTCTCAACATATCCAATCCATCTAAAAAATTATTAAAAGTAATTACTTCGTATTCACCCAACAACTCTTTTCTTACCTGCTTTAAAATTTCTTTTCTTTCAGAAATTGCTAAAATCGATTTTTTCACAACATTCCTCCTATAATTCTTGATTTTTTTCATCACTGTATTATAACCAACCAAGTGTCAAATTTCAAGATTTTTTTGTTTTTTTTTTGTTTTTTTTGAAACATATTTCCAATTTCATTACACAAAGGTAAGAAAAATCAATAATTTTCAATTTAAATACTTTTAATTTCATTTCCATATCTGTATAATCATTAAATTTTAGAATTTCAAAAATTTAAAATGAGGGCGACAATATACCGTAAAAAAAGATTAAGAAATTATTTAATACAAAATAAATTAAAATAAATTAACACAAATCACTGTGGATTAAAAATCTAAAAAAGATGACTCCTGCAGAATACAGAAATCACCTTTTGATTGTTTAACTTTTTCCCCTTTTTTTCTAGTATCCTTGACAAAGGTTAAAGATTATAAATACCCTCATTTCATCTAAATATTAATATACTCCAATGCTCTTACCGATATATCAAAAGTTATATTATAATCTAAACTCTCTTTTAAGTTTGAAAATTTTTCTACCAGTTCGTAACACCTTTCCTTTTCTGCTATAACCAGTAAAACCTCATCTTCTCCAGGCCAAACATGGGTATTAAGATGTTTTATCCCTTTCTGCCATGACACCTTTAACTTCGGAATAATAGCATATTTTATAACATCACTATTCTTTAACTCCTCCAATATTAGCTCTTCTAAAGATCCATCAAACAATAATCTGAGTTCTTTATATTCTCCCTTTAATTCCATAGAATCTCCCCCTTTTTGTCACTTACTTTTTGAACTTATTTTTTACTCTCTCTACACCATTTTCTACCAATTCATAGAGTACTGGTATTACTATCAAAGTTAACAATGTTGAAACCATCAATCCAAATATTACAGCTATAGCCATACTTTGATACATCTCAGATCCCTGGCCTATTCCTAGTGCTAATGGCATCATTCCTAGCATAGTTGTTAAGGTTGTCATGAGAATTGGTCTGAGTCTTGTTCTACCCGCTTCTAAGACCGCTGTCCTTCTTTCACTTCCCCTTGCAATCAATAACTTTATATAGTCTATTAGTACTAAAGCATTATTAACTACTATACCAGCTAACATGATTATTCCTACCATTACCATTACATTAAATTCTTTGCCTGTGATCATTAAACCTGCATATACCCCCATTATAGATAGCGGTACAGATCCCATTATTATAAATGGCAATACCAATGATTCAAATTGAGAAGCCAGTATTACAAATATTAAGAATATCGCTATAAACATTGAATTTCCTAGTTGTTCCATCATCTCTGCCGTTCTTTTATTATCCCCACCAAATCTATAAGTTACAGCATATGGCAAACCTAATTTCTCTATCTTTTCTGTAATCAATTGTTCCACTGCCTTACTGTTATTTCCACCCTTTAAGTTTGCACTCAAGGTTACCTTTCTGATTCTATTTAATTTTTCTTTTTCCGCTGGCCCTTCTACCACCTTTAGATAAGCCACATCGGAAACTTGTATAATATCTCCTGAATCTAATTTTAATTTACTCGTCATCAACTTAGACAATGATTTTCTATATTCATCTGGCATCATTACATTTACCTCAATCTCCTCTAAATCTGTTTTAAGATCTATAGGATTAGATCCTAATACTTGATAAAAAATCACCTTATTTATATCTGACGGTCTTATTCCATAATATCTAGCCTTTTCCCTGTCTATTATTATTCTAGCCTCAGGACTTCCTCCAGTCAAACTACTCTTAAAATCTCCTATTTCTGGCATATTTTTCATCTCTGTAAACATTAATTCCGCAAAACTATCCAATTGCCCTGCATTATCTGATGTAAGATCTAATTGTATATCCCTTCCACCGCTATCTGGACCTTTAGCATATCCATCAGCTACATTTAAATCTACATCGGGAACACCTTTTAATTTTTCCCTTATGACATCTGTTATCTCAAATACTGATTTATCTCTATCTTTTCTTAGATCTAACTTTACATTGATAGAAAATCCATTGTTATCTACTGAGGTTTCTATATTTTTTGTATATTTATCAGCCTCTAATATTTTTTCAACTCTTCTAGCGATAGAATCAACTTTATCTAGTGTAACTCCTGGTGGTGTTTCTCCTGTTACTACATATAGATTATCATCTGTTGCAGGGATAAAACCTCCTCCAACTATCTTGATTCCCGGTATCACTATTGCAAAAAACATTATTATTACTATCAATAAGGTCTTTAACTTATGCTTTAATGTCAACAACAGTAATTTTATATATTTCTTTTTTATAAAGGTAAGTAATTTCCCATCCTGGACTACCACTACCTTTTCTTTCAACATTTTATTGGCTATCATTGGCACAAAGGTCATGGCAACTAATAATGAAGCCAGTAATGAAAACGTTACAGCCCATGACATTCCCCAAAATACTTCCTTAGCCAGTCCTTCAGTCATTACTATAGGTAAAAATACTGCCACTGTAGTAGCTGTAGAAGCTACTATTGGTACCAGCATCTCTGCGGCTCCATCTCTGGCAGATTCAAATTTAGGTTTTTTGAGTTCTGTCATATGTCTATAAATATTATCTAGAACTACTACCCCATTATCTACTAACATCCCTACTCCTAAAGATAATCCCATCAGAGATATTATATTCAAACCTACCCCTATACTATTCAACAAGAAAAATGCTCCTATAATAGATAGTGGTATTGCCATGGCTATGATAATAGTAGCTCTAATATCTTTTAAAAATACAAATAATACTATTGAAGCAAGGATCAGACCTGCTATGGCATTATTTTTCACATTATTTATAGAGCTAGATATATCTATAGATGCATCGTAGGATACACTTAATTTAACATCTGATGGTAATGTCTGAATGAGTGATTTGATAGCTTCTTTTACTCCATCTGAGATCGCTACAGAGTTTCCATCTGTAGATTTTTCTACCGATATAGAGATCGAAGGAATCCCATTCATCCTATTGTAACTTTTTACATCTTTATTTCCAAGTTTTACACCAGCTACATCTTTTAAATATAAAACCTTTCCATTTTCATTACTAATTACTATATTTTGTACCTCTTCTACAGTCTTTAATTCTGTCATTACCTTAATAAGATATCTTTTTCCGCCTTCTTCCACAGTTCCAGCTGGAATATTCGTACTTGATTTTGCAAGAATATCATAGAGATCGTCTATATTCATTCCATAAGATTCTATCTTAGTTGGATCAACCTCTACCTTTACTTCCTTTTCATATCCACCATAAACTTCTACATTTCCAACACCTAAGATCTGTTGAAACCTAGGTTTAATTCTGTTTTCTGCCAAACTTTTAGCTAAGATCAAATCTTCCGCGGATACTGTAACAGCGATTACCGTTTCTCCCCCTGGTTGAACTTTTTTTACTATGGGAGTATCTATATCTGTTGGCAGATCTTTTCTGATATTATTTAATTCTGTCTGTATATCAGTTACTTTCTTATCTGTATCTATTCCATAATCAAATTCTAATACAACTAAGGATGAATTTTCCGATGAAGTTGAATTCATCTCTTTTATTCCTTCTATATTTGGCATAACTTCTTCTATTTTTCTGGTAACCAAACTATCCATATCCTCTGGAGTAGCTCCTATCCAAGTAGTCTGAATCATTACTACAGGAACGTTCATATTTGGCATAAGATCTACTGGCATATTTTTTAATCCTAATATACCCATTACTACCATAGTTATCATGAGCATGATAACCGAAACAGGCCTTCTTATTGCAATTGATGATATAGACATCTTCGTCCTCCTAATTCTCTTCCTTTATATAATCTCCATCATTTAGAGAATATTGTCCTACTACTACTACCTTATTCGTCTCTTTTAAATCCGCGCTTATTATCTCACAATTTTCCCCATCGGAAATACCTATATTTACCCTTATCTTTCTAGCCACTAAGATCTCTTTTGACTCTTTTATTCCGTCCTTTTCCGACTCAATATTTTCCTTATTCACCACAAATATATATGAATATAACTCCTCAATAATTATAGCTTTTTTAGGAACTAATATTCCTTCTTTTTTCCCCGTATATAATACTACCCTTGCAAACATTCCCTGTTTATATTTAGAATCTTTATTGTCTATTTTTATCTTCACTTCAAATTTTCTAGTAGATGAATTAGCTATCGGGTTAATCTCATATAGTGATCCTTGTACAGGTTCAAAAGAACCTTCCACATAGATATTATCTATTGC
>NZ_JBAHZY010000092.1:0-5396 GCF_037132775.1 Psychrilyobacter sp. | reverse complement strand
GACATTACTTTGATCTATAACTGCATTAACAGTCCCTGCATTTGAGATATATGTGATGATATCTTCAACCCTTTCTAATATTCCACTAGATTCCCTTGGAATAAGATCAGGGGTATCTGTATCACAGTAGGAATAAAGCACATCTATACCATCTTCACCCCTGGCAAAAAGTCCTATTTCTCTTAAATAAGTATCTTCTGATACCCCACTATTATTAAAGGCTACTCTTACTCTATAACTGCCTGCTTCTAAAATGGTTGTACTTGTAATACTTACTGTCTTAAAAGTTTCTACAAGAGATACTAAGCTTTCTTTAGTTATTCCTTCAGGAATAATCCCTTTTCCTATTTCTACCTTGGTAAAAGTTACTTCTTCACCTAATATAGCTCTTGCCAACAATTCCTTACCCTTATTTGTGAGTATAGTCCCTATATATTTAGCCATTTATTCCTCCTAAATATTCTTCAAAATCTGAAGCTACATTTGGACCCAATGGGATCTCTTCAAAAATAGATGAATGATATAGTGTAGAATGGTAATTTGTACCTTCCCACTGGCTGCTTACTATTATTCCATCTAAAGAACTTCTCTCATTTTTTGTTATATTAATTGATTTATATAATTTTTCTAATTTTTCGCCTGTTGGGGCGGTTTCTCCTACAACTTTAAAATGGTATGGATCTCCACCATATTGATACCATTCTAGTAACTCAAAATCCCCATGAATATCTTTAATTGTTTTTTCAACAGCATACCTTGTTCCTTTAGTTTTTCTAACAACATATGCTGTTTCTACTAAACTGGCTTTAATCTCTTTAGAAAGAGTCTGTTCATATCCTTCTACTCTCCATTGATAAGCTAGTTCGTCTAATATTGCTTCCCCTAGATCACTAAAATTTTCATAGAGAAAAAAATTTTTTTCTCTATTATTTATTAGATCTAATTCTTCCTGAATAACCTGCATTAATATTTTTATTTCATTTTCTTCTTGAAGAAAATTAGGGAGAAGGTTTAAAAGAGAAATATCTTCTATTTTAATCATCTTCAATCCCTCCATATATTGGATTAATATTTACTTCTTTTGCTACTTCAAAAACATCTACAGTAGCAAATGTAGGTTTTACTATTTCAACTCTTTTGGCTCCTGCACTTCTTATTAGATAATTAAGTTCTGTAGGGCTTATATCCCTTTTTAAGACTGCTTTTTGCCATGTGGTATATTCAGTTACCGCTTTATTGACTTTATCTTGGATCTCATTTACAAGCCCTATATCCTTACTAGAAATATAGTAAGTAAAATCTATGTCATAATCTATTTGTGCGGGTTTATTTACTAACAAATTATCTGTTAAAGGTCTCCTCTTATCGGCACTACAGGTTGTTAATACATCACTTAAGACACTGTCACTAGGAAGTTCTCCTCCTTCCATAAGAGGGGTTATTCTAACTGTTCCAGGAGTTGTCATTTTTACATTTACATCCACAACCCCTTGATTTGCAGTTTTTGCCCAATAAATATACCCATCACCAGGACCAGCAGTAGAAAATTTACTGGGAGCTATTCTTATTCTTTCTTTTAAGCTCTCATCAGATTCTATTTCTGTACCACCTTGAGATATTTCAGTGTTAACCACCGTCTTAAAAAATGTGAATGGATCTACTATTTTATTAATTTCCCCTGAAAGGAATCCATTCCCTATTTCTCCTTCCTCGGTACAATATCCTATTACATCTTTTATTATTTCCCCTGGTTGAAATTCAAAGTAAGGGGTTAAAAAATAAATATTATTACCTGGTGTTACCCTAATTGGACTTACTCCTATTAGCTCTGTCTTAGCTTCCTCTATTTCAAATCTTAAAGTCACACTTGATTTACTAGCAGATAATCTTTCTGTATCGGTAAAAGCTCCCATTTCAGTAGCATAATCTCCTTTGGTATACCTCAAAAGGTTCATCTTAAGACCTTCATTGGTAGTTTCATTCCGAATAAATAAACCATAAGCTACAGCCTGAAGGAGCCATCTTCTTTCATCTGCTAACCCCAAAGAAGCACCCCTTAATTCTCCAAACTTGGTTACCATTCGAGCTGCGATATCCTCAGAACTTTCATTATGTATATTTAAATCACTCAATTATACTCACCTCCACAATAGGATTTAAAAATCCGTTTTCACCATCAACCTTATATGTAATATTATTAACTTTAAGTCTAGGCTCATACTTTTGGAATTGAGTTTCTATATCAAGCATAGACATACTTTTATTTATAGGAAGGTCCACAATGTCACCATTTATCCCAATCCCTCTTCCTAAGACAACTTCCCCAATCATAACAGCTAAAATATTACGTCCGTTTTGAAGAATTCTTTCTGTACCAGTAGCATTTAGATTTATAATGTTTGGACTTAATTCATATATCATCTTTCTATCGCTCCTTGATTAAAGTCTTCATGCACTATTTTTTTTTCTGTATTTTGTTTTGTTTTTGTAATGATTTCTATGTTTTCATAGATAACTTTTGTATATTCCTTAAGAGAGAGAGAAACATCTAAATTCCTAACTAATCCATTATTTGTGATATATTCATACCCATAATTACAAGAAGTTATTACAAATTCACCATTTCCAACTGGTTTATTACCTAATAAAAACTTTAAAACTTCTCCTGTATTTTTATATGAATTTAACTTTTTAGCTATTTCTAGTGGGTTTACCCCAAAATCAGTCCTAAGAGTGATTTTTAGATTAACAACATCAGTTTTTAAATCAATAAATTCAAGAGCTGGTTTAAGTCCTCTTCTTTTATGTTCTTCATAATTAGCTCCACCACTTAATTTTAAATCAGAAAAATTTAATATTTTATTATTAGTTCCATCGAATGATACTTTAAACTGTATGTCCCCTAATATTCCGATCATATTACCCCCTTAATGCAGATTATCGATATGATCATTATAAGATCCCTTATCTGCGATAACATCAGCACAATTGATCTTATGATCAAAATTACTTTCATTAGCTGTTACATTAAACGAATTAGCATCGATATTTACTTCATTACCTTTAATGTTAACTGCTGCCCCACTTGAAATATTAATATCTCCCACACAATCTACTTCTAATACACTTGTTTCCATATTATATTTAATTTTAGTACCGTCTGGAAATAGTATATATTTTATTTTTCCTGTGTCTGTTGGTAGATTTTTACCACTATAATAGCTACCTAATACAAATCCAACAGTAGGGGCATGAGGGAGGAATACACACACCACATCTTCCCCTGGATTTGGTAGAGAATAATCTTTTTCTTTACTCGTATGATCTGATAATATTTTTAGCCCCTTGGATATTACCCCTGGAGAATCATCAAATTCTACACTTACACTTACTTCTTTATAATTTATAGATGATACCTTTCCAAGCCTTAAAAACCTAAACATTAAAAATTCACCTTCTTTCTCATTCCTAAACTACATTTATACCCAGAATCCACTGTATGAGTCACAGAAGTGATTAGGTAAATATCATTGTAAATACCAAATCCTGTTATTTTAACAGTGTTTCCTGCCAAATAACTAGGGTCTCCTACATCAGATACTTTTATTTTAGTTTCATTTTTATTTTTATCTCTAAGTAGATTTTTTGCTCTCTCCACCAAAAAGCTTTCTTTTTCTTCTTTGGTAGTCCCTGTTACCGAGGTATCAAAATTTTCATACATAATCTTTCCAGTTTTTACACCGTAAAATTCACTTTCAGGAGCTTCAAATTTTCCTTTTAAGAACTCTCCTAGTATTGGGTCATAGAATGTTAGCTCACAACCATCATATCGGTCTATATCTTCACATTGAAGCTCATAGTTCATAAGATTGGACTTTGCAAGATGAATAACAGGTTCTTTTTTTTCATATTCTTTCTCTTGGAAAATTATTATTTTTTCAAAAGATACTTTCAATGAAACACCGTTTTCTTTACAAATCCTAGACAATAACTGTAAATCAGATTCTTTAACTTGTTCCACTTGATTATAGATGGTTACATCCTCACAATCATAAAATAGTTCCATGGAAGCATCATTAGCTATATCTTGGGCAATTCTCTCAAGTGAAATGTTATGCCAAATTTTATCTTTTTTTACATTTTTAATATCTTTATTAATATCTATAGAAATAGCAGATATTTTTATAGTGTCTGGAATACCAGAAAAAGTAATATCATCAATGCTAAAAATTCCACATTTTAAGACTCTGTTATCCCCTTCATTTCTCCAATTTATCACATAGATATCTACTTCTAATTTATCGCCCTTTAAAATAACCCATTCGTTTATCCATTTATCACCTAATAAACTAAGACTTATGGTGTCGCCTTTATCTAAATTATCAGTATATGAAAAACTTTTTATATACGCTGTAATATCTCCAGTAATATCCTCACCGTCATATTTTACTTTTATGTAACTTCTTCTTGATTCCATAATTACCTCCAAGGAGGAGTGGTTGAACTATCAATATTTGAGATATCTGGACATATTAAATCTATGCCTCCACTAAATATAGCTATATTTGCATATTTAGGATTAGCTCTAGTAAGTTCTTTTGAATACTTATCTTCTTCATAAACTTTAAAACTAATACTATCCCACATATCCCCCTGGACAGTCGTATAAATATCTACTTCTTTATCCAAAACTCGTCCTCCTCTCAGTTTTTACCATTCCACTCATTGCTTTTTCAACTTCATTTTTTATGAGATCTCCTAAAGCTGTGCTTTCTTTCTTTAATATTTCCATAACCCCATCAGTGTTTCCACCTTGTATAACTGGTTTAAAATCTATCTTTATTTCTATTTTGTTAATATTGCCATTACTTCCAAGTAATCCCATTTTTTCACCAGCATTTTTCCATAGTCCTCTAGATCTAGCACTTCCATCATGTGGGATAATTGATTCTGGAGTTTGTCCATCCCCTACTATTGCCATGTGCGGTGTATTTACAACCCCACCTTTTGCATAAGCAGGAAGTGACATCCCACCGCCTTGAGTTTTCTTGCTCATTTGATTGTATTTATTTTGATTATTTTCTGCTATAGTTACATTTTGTGAAGAATTCCCATTGCCTTTAAATTTCTGATACCAATTATATAGTTGTTGTATCCCTTTTAAAAATAAACCAATTGGACTATATTCAAAAATTTTATAAATAGGACTTTGTTTAAAAACACCCCATAATTCCAAAGTTTTAGCTTTTATTTTGTCAAAATTTTTATAAACTACTATCCCAATTCCGACTAATGCAACTAATCCCCCAACTACTAAACCAATAGGATTAGCCATTAAAACCGTATTGTATGCAGCTTGTATTGCAATTTGCGACTTAGTGATTGTTGCAGCGAAT
>NZ_JBAHZY010000070.1:0-5432 GCF_037132775.1 Psychrilyobacter sp. | reverse complement strand
GACATTACTTTGATCTATAACTGCATTAACAGTCCCTGCATTTGAGATATATGTGATGATATCTTCAACCCTTTCTAATATTCCACTAGATTCCCTTGGAATAAGATCAGGGGTATCTGTATCACAGTAGGAATAAAGCACCTCTATACCATCTTCACCCCTGGCAAAAAGTCCTATTTCTCTTAAATAAGTATCTTCTGATACCCCACTATTATTAAAGGCTACTCTTACTCTATAACTGCCTGCTTCTAAAATAGTTGTACTTGTAATACTTACAGTTTTAAAAATTTCTATAAGAGATACTAAATCTTCTTTATTTGTTCCTTCAGGAATAATTCCTTTCCCTATTTCTACCTTGGTAAAAACCATTACTTCTCCCAAAATAGCTCTGGATAATAATTCCTTACCTTTATTTGTAAGTATTGTTCCTATATATTTAGCCATTTATTCCTCCTAAATACTCTTCAAAATTTGAAGCTACATTGGGGTCAAGTGGGATTTTCTCAAAAACAGATGAATGATACAGTGTAGAATGGTAGTTTGTCCCTTCCCACTGGCTGCTTACTATTATCCCATCTAAAGAACTTCTCTCATTTTTTGTTATATTAATTGATTTATATAATTTTTCTAATTTTTCGCCTGTTGGGGCGGTTTCTCCTACAACTTTAAAATGGTATGGATCTCCACCATATTGATACCATTCTAGTAATTCAAAATCACCATGAATATTTTTAATTGTTTTTTCGACTGCATATCTTGTCCCTTTGGTTTTCCTAACAATATATGCGGTTTCTACTAAATCAGCTTTAATGTCTTTAGGTAGAGTTTGCTCATACCCCTCGACCCTCCATTGGTAAGCTAATTCATCTAAAATAGGTTCATCTAATATTTTGAAATCTCCATAGAGAAAAAGATCATTTTCCTTGGTGTTAATTAGATCTAATTCTTCCTGGATAACTTGGATCAAGAATTTTATTTCTTTATCTTCCTGAAGGAAATTAGGAAGAAGCCTTAAAAGAGAAATATCAGCTATTTTAATCATCTTCTACTCCTCCATAAACAGGATTGACATTAATTTCTTTAGCTACTTCAAATTCTTCTACTACTGTAAATTTTGGATTAATTATTTCTACCCTTTTAGCTCCTGCCTTTCTTACTAAATATATTAATTCAGTAGGAGTAATATCTCTTTTCAGAGCTCCTTTCTGCCAAGCTACATAATTATCAACGGCTTCTTGAACCTTCTCCTGGATCTCATTAACAAGCCCTATGTTGCTATTAGAAATATAGTAAGTAAAATCAATATCATAGCTAATTTGTGTAGGTTTATTAACTAATAAATTATCTGTTAATGGTCTTCTTTTGTCGTCATTGCAGACAGCCAAAACATCAGCCAATACACTATCAGTAGGAAGAACCCCATCTTTCATCAGAGGAGTTATCCGGATTGTTCCTGGTGTAGTCATTTTTACATTTACATCTATAATCTCTTGACTTGCTGTCTTAGCCCAATAGATATATCCGTCACCTGGTCCCGCAGTTGAAAACTTACTAGGTGCTATCCTTATTCTTTCCTTTAAACTAGCATCTGATTCAACCTCTGCTCCTCCTTGGGATATTTCAATATTAGTTACTGATTTAAAAAATGGGAAAGGATCTACTATTTTGTTGATTTCTCCAGGTAAATAATTATTCCCAACGACCCCTTCTTCAGTGCAATATGCAATGATTTCTTTAGTAGTTTCTCCTTGTTGGAATTCAAAATATGGTGTTAAGAAATACAGATTATCCCCTGGTGTAACCCTTACCGGATTAACTCCTAAAAGGTGTTCTTTTGCCTCTTCTATCTCAAAATTTAAAAGTACACTCGCTTTTTTAGTCCCTAATCTTTCTGTATCGGTAAAATATCCCATTTCAGTAGCATAGTCTCCCTTTGTATACCTCAGAAGGTTCATCTTGAGTCCTTCATTGGTAGTCTCATTTCTAATAAATAAACCATAAGCTACTGCCTGTAGGAGCCATCTTCTTTCATCTGCTAATCCTAAAGAAATACCGCTTATCTCCTCATGTTTATTTATCATTCTAGCTAAGATATCTTCAGCACTGTCATCATGTATATTTAGATCATTCAATTATACTCACCTCCACAACAGGATTTAAGAGCCCATCTTCACCATCCCCTTTATATGTAATATCATGAACCTTCAACCTTGGTTCATACTTTTTAAATTGCTCTTTTATGTCAAATATGGATATATTCTTATGTGATGGGGAATCTATTATGTCGCCGTTTATACCAATTTCTCTTCCTAAGACAACTTCGCCAATCATAACAGCCAATATATTACGTCCATTTTGAAGTATTCTTTCTGTCCCTATAGCATTTAGATTTATATTATTTGAACTTAATTCATAGGTCATCTTTCTATCGCCCCTTGATTAAAATCTTTATGTATTATTTTCTTTTTCGTAGCTTGTTTTTTCTTAGTTATAATTTCTATATTTTCATAAATGACTTTTGTATATTCTGCGAGAGACAAAGAAACGTCTAAATTCCTAACTAGCCCATCATTTGTTATATATTCATACCCATAATTGCAAGAAGTTATAACAAACTCCCCATTTCCAATAGGTTTATTTCCTAGTAAAAATTTTAAAACTTCTCCTGCGTTTTTATATGAATCTAATTTTTTCGCCATTTTAAGTGGGTTTACCCCAAAATCACTCCTAAGAATGATTTTTAGACTGACTATATCATTTTCTAAATCTATGAACTCAAGAGCCGGTTTTAAACCTCTTCTTTTGTGTTCCTCATAATTAGCTCCACTATTTAATTTTAAATCAGAAAAATTTAATATTTTATTGTTTGTCCCATCGAATGAAACTTTAAATTTTATATCTCCTAATATTCCAATCATATTGCCTCCTTAATGCAGATTATTGATATGATCATTATAAGATCCCTTATCTGCGACAACATCAGCACAATTGATTTTATGATCAAAATTGCTTTCACTAGCTGTTACATTAAATGAATCAGCCTCGATATTTACTTCTTGACCTTTAATGTTAACTACTACCCCACTTGAAATGTTAACTTCTCCTACACAATCTACTTCTAATACACTTGTTTCCATATTGTATTTAATCTTTGTACCATCTGGAAATAATATGTATTTCATTTCCCCTGTATCAGGTGGTAAATTTTTCCCACTGTAATAACTTCCTAATACAAACCCAACAGTAGGGGCATGAGGAAGAAATACACACACCACATCTTCCCCTACATTTGGTAAAGAATAATCTTTTTCTTTACTTGTATGATCTGATAAGACTTTCAATTCTTTGGATATTATCCCTGGAGAATCGTCAAATTCTACACTTACACTCACTTCTTTATAATTTATAGATGATACCTTCCCAGTTCTTAAAAATCTAAACATTAGAAATTCACCTTCTTTCTTATTTCAAAATTACATTTATATCCTGGATCTATTGTATGGGTAACAGAAGTAATCAGGTAAATATCATCATAAATACCAAATCCAGTTACTTTAACAGTGTTCCCTGCCAAATAACTTGGATCTCCCATATCAGATACTTTTATTTTAGTTTCATTTTTATTTTTATCCCTAAGCATATTTTTTGCTTTCCCCACCAAAAAGCTTTCTTTTTCTTCTTTTGTAGTCCCTGTTACAGATGTATCAATATTTTCATACATTATTTTCCCTGTTTTTATACCATAGAGTTCACTCTCAGGGGCTTCGAATTTCCCCTCTAAGAGTTCTCCTAATGCAGGGTCATAGAATGTCACCTCACAACCATCATATCGGTCTATGTCTTCACATTGAAGTTCGTAATTAATAAGATCTGACTTATCTAGGTGAATAAGAGGTTCTTTATTTTCATACTCATCTTCTTGAAAAATTATTATTTTTTCAAGAGATATTTTTAATGAAGCCCCATTTTCTTTGCAAATTCTAGACAGCAACTGTAAATCTGATTCTTTTACTTGTTCCACCTGGCTATAGATAGAAATATCTTTGCAGTCATAGAAGAGTTCCATAGAAGCGTCATTAGCTATATCTTGAGCAATTCTTTTAAGGGAAATGTTGTGCCAAATTTTATCTTTTTTTACACCTTTAATGTCTTTACTTATGTCTATAGAAATAGCAGATATTTTTATGGTGTCAGGAACCCCTGAAAAGGCGATATCATCGATGCTGAAAACCCCACACTTTAAAATTCTATTATCTCCTTCTTTTTTCCAATTAATTACCCCAATCTCTACTTCTAATTTGTCACCCTTTAGAATAACCCATTCTTTTATCCATTTATCCCCCAACAAACTAAGACTTATGGTATCTCCTTTATCTAGGTTATCAGTGTATGTAAAACTCTTTAAATAAGCTGAGATATCCCCAGTGATATCAGTTCCAGCATATTTTACTTTGATATAACTCCTTCTTGATTCCATAATTACCTCCAAGGAGGAGTGATAGAGTTATCAATACTTGATATATCTGGACATATTAGTTCTACCCCACCACTGAATACAACCATATTCATATATTTAGGGTTAGCCCGGATAAGTTCTTTAGAATATTTATCTGATCCATATACTTTAAAACTAATCCCATCCCACATATCACCTTGAATAGTTGTATAAATATCTACTTCTCTATCCAAAACTCGTCCTCCTCTCAGTTTTTGTCATTCCACTTATAGCTTTTTGAACCTCATTTTTTATAAGATCTCTTAAAGGTCCGCTTTCTTTTCTCAATGCCTCTATTATTCCTTCAGTGTTTCCACCTTGAATTACAGGTTTAAAGTCTATTTTTATTTCTATCTGGTTAATATTGCTACTACTATTACTCCCAAGTAACCCCATTTTTTCCCCGGCACTTTTCCATAACCCTCTAGATCTAGCACTGCCATCATGTGGTATTATTGACTCAGGAGTTCTCCCATCTCCTACTATTGCCATGTGAGGGTTATTTACCACTCCGCCTTTGGCATATGCAGGAATTGATAGTGAACTACCTTGGGCTTTGCTCATTTGGTTGTATTTGCTTTGACCCTTTTCTGCTATAGAAATCCCAGATCCTTTAGATTTACTCATTTGATCAGGAGAGATATCTTTTCCATCAGTAAATTTTTTATACCAATGATATAATGTCTGTAAAGCATCTATTGCTACAAGTATAGGGGAAACCATCCCATAGAAAATTCTTGCTATTGGATTATCTTTGTAAGCTTCCCACAATGCCAAAGTTTTAGCTTTTATCTTATCAAAATTTTTATAAACTACTATCCCAATTCCGACTAATGCAACTAATCCCCCAACTACTAAACCAATAGGATTAGCCATTAAAACCGTATTGTATGCAGCTTGTATTGCAATTTGCGACTTAGTGATTGTTGCAGCGAAT
>NZ_JBAHZY010000032.1:0-17548 GCF_037132775.1 Psychrilyobacter sp. | reverse complement strand
TCTCTTTCTGTAAAAGCTTCCAAAACGATCTTAAATTTAAACTTAGAAGAGTAAGTTTTTCGTGTATTCATAATCAAAATCCTCCATATTGTTTTCTTAAATTATACCCTATTTTTTTGCTTAAGGTTAAACACTCTTTGTATGAATTTATACGACCATTATAGATGGAGTATTGGGATTAAATAAAAATGGTGAGGAATTACAATTAATATTTGGGCCTGGAAAGGTAAAAAAAGCATATATAGCCCTGGATGAACTCTATAAATTAACTGCTAAAAATCAAATGAGTAGAGAAGAAAGTTTTGAAGAGGCAGTAAAAAATCAAAAAAATACTGTAAAAACCAAAAGAACAAGTAAATTTCAAGGATTTATGGCCAATTTTTCTAATATATTTGTTCCATTAATTCCGGAGTTTATTGCAGCAGGGATGCTGGCCGGATTAGCAGGCTTGTGCAAAGAATTAAATATAACAGGTAACTGGCTTGACTATATAAATGTATTCAATAAATCGTTGAATAAATTTATGTATATAATGATAGGGTTCAACGCTACTAAGGTATTTGGAGGATCAGGGGTAATAGGAGGGATGTTACTGGGCTATTTTTACTAGGATATGGTGATGGTGGAAACAGTGGTATGACAGATTTTTTTGGTCATGCTATTGAGCCACGTGGTGGGATGATAGGGATATTATTTACTGCAATAATCGCAGCTAAATTTGAAATATTTATCAGGGAGAAATTTTCTTGGGAGCCGACAGATATAATTACAACTCCTATAATTACTCTATTAGGTATGGGGACATTGACTTATATATTGATAATGCCATTATCCTTTAAACTATTAGGTCTCATGAACTATGCTTTTGTAAATCTAAATGGAAATCCAATTGGAGGAGGAATCCTGGCAGGCTTATTCCTCCCATCAGTTATGATGGGGATACACCAGGGTTTTGTGCCGGTATATCAAGGATTGGTACAAACAACTGGGATGAACTCATTATTTCCAATATTAGCCATGGCAGGAGCAGGACAGGTAGGAGCAGCACTGGCACTGTATGTGAAATCTCCTAAAGAATCCAATTTACGAGAAAATATCAGGGGAGCAATTGTACCAGGTTTCTTAGGGATAGGAGAACCATTGATCTATGGTGTGACACTGCCCAGGGTAAAACCGTTCTTTACATCTATGACAGGAGGAGCAATTGGAGGAGTATATATAGGTATAATGTCTTAGGTAGGATTTACTTTTGGATTGAATACTGTATTTGGATCTTCAGGAATCCTAGGATCATTTGCGATGACATCAAACAAGGGTATGTTGATAGCAATAGTTTTATATGTTTCAGCATTAGTAATCGCATATATTTCTGGGTTTATCCTTACATATCTATTTGGGTGTAAAAATGTAGATTTATCCTAAAATTTTTAATCTACAACTAACTGAACTTTCGTGATAGTGCACGTATTTAAAGTCAAAAGAAGTAGAAAACGAAATCTATCCATCTTCTACTTCTTTTCAATTCTTATAGTCCCATTAGATGTTCCTAAGATTAAAAAATTATCAATTTTTAATTGTAAAAACTCATTTTTTATATGAATTAGATCGCCGAAAATAGAAAAATTAAAATTATGATTTTCAGGGGTCTTTATAGTGAGATTATGATTTGAAGTAACTATTTTTGCATCGGGGGTAATACTTTTAAATTCAGCTAAAATAGGAGCGTTAGTTGTAGAAATATTTCCTATTCTTTCAGCATTTTTTATTTTTATTTTTTTATGGGTAGTTTGGATATTGAGGGTACCCAGAGTATTTTTAGTAGTTACTTGACTGAAGTAACTTTTTACAGAAATATCTCCTACAATATTGGATAATTTAATATCTTTATTTGAATTTAAAAGGTCTAAATCGCCGATAAGTTTATCTATAGTAACCTCCCCCTTGGAGTTATCTATAGATAATTTTCCATTTATTCCATCTACAGAGATAGAACTATTTGTAGTTTTTATAAGATATTTAAAATTAGTATTTTGAGGTATCAAAAGATTGAATTTAACTTTGGTTTTAAAAAAACTGTTTTTTTTATCATTGTTTAAATTATATTGTAAACTATTTTTAGTTATATTGGTTTTTATTATGGGATTTTTTTTATCCGAAAGTTGATTTAATACTATGTTTCTTCCATTGTAGGGTAAAATACTAAGATCGATATACTGACCCTTGACCTCAATAATTTTAATACCTTTAGAGGTCGTTGCCACACTGGAAAAGGTAGTAATATTTATTAAGATTAAGAAAAAAAAGAAAAATATTGAATTTTTCATGGGTTTTCCTCCTAAATGATTTATATTAAATAAATTATATCATTTTATTGAAAAAAATGCATGGAAACTTAAAAGAAAAAAACATTATTGGGAAAACTTTAGAAGGTGTTTTAGATTATTGAAATTAGTTATTGAATAAGGTTATAGATGTGTAGTATACTGAAAATATAATAAAATTATTGAGGTGGGAAAATTGGATTTACATTACTTAAGAATATTTTATGAAGTTGCCAAAGAGTGTAGTTTTACAAAAGCAGCACATAATCTATACATAAATCAATCAGCAGTTTCTATACAGGTAAAAAAGTTTGAAGAGTTATTAGGAACAAAGTTATTTGATAGGAGTTCAAAAAAGATAAAATTAACTTACTCAGGAGAAGTTCTATACAAGATGAGTGAAGATATCTTTCAAAAGGTTAAACGTGTGGAAAAAGAGATGGCAAGAATAGTAGAAGTAGATAGAGCCAGAATAAGTATTGGTGCTACGACTATCATAGGGGAACCATTGCTACCAAAATTGATGAAGGGATTTTCTAAGGTATATCAAGAGATAGAATATGATATTGTTATAGCTTCAAAAAAAGAAATTTTAGAGAAATTAAGAGATGGAGATATAGATGTAGCTATCATCGATGAAACTCATATAACAGATGTAAATTTAGAAATTATAGATGTAGCGAAGTTCCCGCTATGTTTAGTCAGTGCAAGAGATTATAGAGATATCAAGGAAGTTGCTGATATTCCTCTTATTGTACGGAAACAAATGCTAAAACATAATGAAGCGGTAACAGCCATAGAGAATAACCATGGAATAGAATTTAAAACTAAAATTCCAATTAGTGGAAGTTTAAGTGTGATCAAGTCTTTCGTTAGAGAAGGAGTAGGGAATGTAGTACTACCTTATTATACTGTCTATAATGAAATTAAATCAGGAGAATTCAAAGTTATTGAAAAAATAAGTGAAGTATCAGATGGATATCAAATAGCTATCACAAAGGATAAAAGAAGCTTATTGGAGATCATTAAATTTATAAACTTTACGAAAAACTTTAAAATCACATAAGAAAGGGAGGGAAATATGAATTTAATTGAATCATATGAAATAGAATTAAATCTATTGAAAGATTTTATAGAGAAGGAAAAAGAAGAAAAACTAACAGAGAAGGTGGCTAAAAAATTAACAGAAGCTTTTGAAAATAAAAATAAAGTACTTATCTGTGGAAATGGTGGGAGTAATTGTGATGCCCTTCATTTTGCAGAGGAATTCACAGGGAGATTTAGAGGGAATAGGAGAGCACTGCCTGCCATCTCGCTTTCAGATTCATCTCACATAACCTGTGTAGGAAATGATTTTGGTTTTGATGAAATATTTGCAAGAGGTGTAGAAGCCTATGGTAAGAAAGGCGATTTCTTTGTCGGATTATCTACTAGTGGAAATTCTACCAATGTAATAAGAGCAGTGGAAGAGGCTAAAAATCTAGGGATGACTACTTGTGTACTTTTGGGAAAAGACGGAGGAAAGTTAAAGGGAATGTGTGACTATGAATTTATTGTTCCGGGGGAAACTTCAGATAGAATACAGGAGATTCATATGATGATCTTACACATTATCATAGAGGGTGTAGAAAGAATAATGTTTCCTGAGCAATATTAAGGAATAAGCATAAAAAAAGCTAGGAAATCATTTTGATTTTCTAGCTTTTTTTATGTTCCCCAAATGGTATAAAATGCCTCCCAGATGCACTTTATATAAATATAATTTCCTGATAATATTAAAAAATCCTTGCAAAAAAGTATAGGTCGAAAAAACTTAATCTTTAAACAAGCTCCAAAAAACTGTTGACACCACCTATATCTTGTAGTATTATTTAATTAGCAAGAAACCTTACCTATTAGCGACCATTCTTGATGTTTTGGGCCTAATGTCGTCGCCGGAGTTGGCGCTGTATATAATAGATCAGAAAAATCACGAGGGTATAACGAGCCCCTACGGATACTGTATAGTATATATATCTGACTACCACTTTTTGAACCAGGCGACCAAAACTATACAGAGGACTATAGGTCAGGGCTTGTTTAAAGACTTCTATGAGGTCTTTTTTTTATATCTATTAAATTGAGCCTTATTTTGATAATATATAAGTATAAAAGTATTTGAGGTGAAATAATGGAAATATTAATTATAACGGGAATGAGTGGTGCCGGAAAATCAACAGCACTTAATTATTTTGAAGATCGAGGATATATGACTATAGATAATATGCCGTGTTTTTTAATAGATGGATTTAAGCTGTCTGTATATAAAGAAAGGATAAAAAAAATCGCCATAGGGATGGATATTAGGTCATTTGAAAGGATAGATGAATTTTTAGAACTATTAAAGAGTCTAAAAAGGGCGGGTGTTTCTTACAGGATTCTTTACTTAGATGCCAAGGATGAAGTAATCTTAAATAGGTATAACCTGACTAGAAGGTACCACCCCTTGGAAAAATCTAATTCTATGATTGAAAATATATCTTTAGAGAGAAAGATGTTATCTGAAATAAGGGAATTAGCGGATATAATAATAGACACCAGTAATTTCACACCGAAAAAAATGATTGAAAATTTAAAGGTGAAATTAGAAGATGAAAAGATAAGAGACCTGGTATTGACCATAACTACATTTGGTTTTAAATATGGAGCACCTATAGATTTGGATATGATGTTTGATACAAGATCACTGAGAAATCCATACTATATAGACGAATTACGGCCTAAAAATGGAAATGATAAAGAGGTTCAAGAATATGTAATGAATGGAAATGGAAGTGAAGAATACCTGAAGAAGATAGAGGAGATGCTGGAGTTTTTGCTGCCTCACTTTATAAAAGAAGGCAAGACCCATTTAACTGTAGGAATAGGCTGCAGTGGTGGAAAACACAGATCGGTGACTATAACCAATAAACTTTATGAATATTTTAGCAAAAAGAAAAATATTAAGGTATTATTAAATCATAGGGAGCAGGAGAGATGGAGTCTTTAATAGATAAATATGAGATTCCAGATTTTCCTGGAGTTTATTTAATGAAAGGGAAAAAAGAAATAATCTATATAGGAAAAGCTAAAAATTTAAAAAAAAGAGTTTCCTCATACTTTAAGAAAGTTCATACAGATAAAAAAACAATGGAACTGTTAGATCATATAGAAGACCTTGAATTTATAGTGTGTAAGAGTGAATTAGATGCACTTATTTTAGAAAATAATTTAATAAAAAAATATCTTCCGAAATATAATATTCTCCTAAAAGATCAAAGAACCTATCCTTATATCAAGATATCTATAGAAAGGTTTCCTAAGATTTCTATTATCAGAAGGAATAAGGATATAGATGTTAAAAATGGAGATTATTTCGGACCCTATCCAAATGGAAGTGGTTTTTTATTAAAGACCCTTGTAAAGATATTTAAAGTAAGGGATTGTAAGAGGGATATGAAAAAAACTTATCCTAAACCTTGTTTAAAGTATTATATGAACCGATGTATGGGGCCTTGTGTTTATAAAGATATAGAGGTAACATATAAAGAAAGTGTTGAAAATGCCAAATATTTTTTGAAGGGCAGGGGAGACAAACTATTAAAGCAACTGAAAGAGGATATGGATAGATCTAGTAGCTCTATGAAGTTTGAAAAAGCCATACAGTACAGGGAACAAATTACAGCCATTGAAAATTCATTGAAAACACAGGTGACGGAAGTTTTAAAAGATATAGATGAGGATGTGTTTGTATGTAGACAGGATGGAGATATATTGTTTTTGACTATATTAAAAATTCGAGATGGGAAGATTATAGGGATAAATAACTTAAAGGTAGATATACTGATGGAAGAAGATATTTTAGTAGAGAGTTTTTTAAGATATTATTCCAATGAAAAAATGCCTAAAAATATAATCTTGGATAGCTTGTTTATAGAAAGAAAAAAAATTTTAGAGGGATGGGGGAAAAGTTTCCTCAGTATAAATTTAAAACTATATTTTCCTGTATTGAAGAGCAGGCGAAAAAAACTCTTGGAGATGGCATATCTTAATTTAGATGAAGAGATCAAAAAATATTACAACCAAAAAAATGTATTGGAGGAGGGGATGAATGCTCTCTATGAAACTTTAAATTTAAATAAATCCCCTCGAAAAATAGAGTGTTTTGACATATCTAATATCTCTGGAAAAGATGCTGTAGGAGCAATGAGTGTATCTGTAGAAGGAAGACTAGCTAAGAAGTATTATAGAAAGTTTAGGATAAAAACCAAGGACACTCCTGATGACTACCATATGATGAGAGAAGTGATAAGAAGAAGATATTCTAAATTAGCCCAGATAGATCTACCCGATCTAATCCTAATAGATGGGGGTTTGGGTCACCTAAATGCAGTGGAGGGAGTTTTTTTAAAATTAAAAAAGAATCATCTGGTGGATATAATCAGTATAGCCAAGAGGGAAGAGGAAGTGTTTAAAGCAGGGGGAAATAGCTCCTATATTTTTCCTGGAAATTCAGAATCTCTAAAGATATTGCAGAGGTTAAGGGATGAGGCTCATAGATTTGGGATAGCCTATCATAGAAATTTACGTAAAAAAAGGGTGATATCTAGTGAGTTAGATGAAATACAAGGGATAGGTCCAACAAGAAAAAGGGATCTACTAAAAAGGTTTAAGTCAGTAAAAAGGATAAAGGAAGCAGCTTTAGAAGAACTATTAGAAGTAGTACCAGAGAGAATAGCAAGGCAGATAAAAAAGGTTAAAACTGAAAAGTGAAAAGTGAAATAGAGTAATTTAGAATTAAGAAATTTAAAAGTGGAGCATAGAAGGTTTAAATCCAAAGATTGTCATTGTTTAAGAGAAACCTTAACTAGCTAAAAAATATTTTAAATATACTTTATTCATTTGTTAAGTTATAAGTTTGCTAAAGGCAATAAAGGGGGGGAGATATGAAGAAGGTATTAGTTATAGATGATGAAATGAGTATTAGGTTGTTACTGAGAGAGATAATTGAAGACATAGATATGGAAGTCTTTGAAGCAGAGACAGCCATAGTTGGTTTAAAGATGTTAGAAGAGAGAAATTTTGACCTTATCATAATGGACATTCAGATGCCGCAGATGAATGGGTTGGATGCCATGAGAAAGTTGAGGGAGATAACAGATGCCCCGGTATTTGTTTTGACTGCATTTAGTCATTTAGAGGGAGTCGTGGAAAACTTAGGAGTAGAGATCCAAGAATTTATAGAGAAACCTTTTGATATAGATGAATTAGCTGAGAAGATAAAAAAACAAGTAAGATAACCCGGTCCTATCGGACATCCTCGCACGGCGAAACTTAAGAAGGAAAGGGCTTAAAAAAATCAAGAAAAGAGGGGAGGTAAATAGTGTATAAATATATATTGCTTTTAGTATTGGCCTTAAGCACTGTTTCCTGTACAGGAGTATCCAAGGTAAAAGAAAGATATCATAGAGCACCATTTGAAAAGGAAATAAAAAAAGGAGATTATGAGCTGATTCTCTATAGTATTGATTATCCTCAAAAGTATGAAGACAAAATAAAATTTTATAATGATTTTGATATCCTTATGAGGAAATTTTTGGTTTATGATTCGACAATAAATATTATGTATTCGCAGGAACTTAAAGATGATATTAGCCATCTAAAAAATAACTATGTTCTTCCAGAAGAGATCGCGTTTTCAAAATCTGCATCGGAATTATCACAGATAGACAGAGATAGTATAGATAAAAAAGTGGTAATAAAATTAGATGAAAAAGTTGGAAGAACTCAATATTACCTAAATAAACAGGTTTATTTTTGGAAAAAAATAATGAGGAGTAATGAATTTTTTAATAGTGGGGCAAACTATACAGAATTAGATAAAGAAAAACTCATTCTACAGATGGAGGAGAAGAGAAAAAATACATTTAAAATAATAGAGCAAGTAGAATTAAATTTAATTCTAAAGATAGAAAAGCCCTATTCTGATAATAAAAATGAGTATTGGGAGAAAAAAGATGTATATATATATAGAAGTACAGATATAACTCCTAAAGTTTTTAAGGAACAAGGATATCTATATTTAAGTGGTGTAGAGGATGTAGACGTAAAAAAAATAATGGGGAATCAATTAAAATTTGATTCAAAAATTGTAGTGGTAGAAAATAGATTATACAATGGTTATACAGTTTTAGATGGGAATTATGTATTTTTTTACGGTGGGAAATATAGGGTAAACTATTATGATGGCTATAACCTAAAGGTGAAAGTTAAAGATATATCTTTAAAAGATTTATTGATTATAGATGATGAACTTTTGATAGATGATTTTTTAAACCCAAAATTTTATAAAGAGAGGCAGGGAAAATAATGGAATATGTTTTAATTGTTTTTATAGTCGGGGTATTATCAGTAATACTCCTGAAAAAAAATGAAAGAAAAAATATAGATGAGATGCACACACTTTTAGAAAAAATAGGTAAGAGGGAAGATTACACGGAAATAATGGATGAGCTCAAGGAATCCTATGAAGAAACGGTAAAAACCATAAGGTTTCAAGAGGCACAATTAAATAATTCAATTAAGGAATTAAAGGAATTTAAGGAAGAACTGAGTGCTACCTATGATTCTCTTTTAAAAAAATCGGCTCAATTGGAATACTCTAATGAGGAACTAGAAAAAAAAGTAGCTAATTTATCTAACATAAATGCAGTGGCAAGAACTGTCTTGTCAACCTTGGAATTAGATAAGATCATAGGAGTTATTCTAGATGCTTACTTTGTTTTAACAGGGGTAAAAAAGATAGCTGTATACCTGTGGAAAGATGGGAAATTAGAGTTGAAACAAACTAAAGGGGAGTTTATAAATACAAGTAATGTAAAATTTTCATTGGAAGAACTAGCTAAATATAGTAGACGTGATTATAAAAATATATATACTCAGATATCTAAATCTATAGAGGCTACAGAGGATGAAAGTATAGTTATCTCTGCCTTGGTGGTGAAAGGAAAGGAACTAGGAGTAATATATATAGTTGAAGATAAAAATAAGTTAAGCTATAGTGATGAAGCTACAATTTCAGCTCTGGCTATTCAGGTAGCTATTGCTATAAATAACGCGTTAATATATTCGGAACTGATAATAAAGGAACGTCTAGACAATGAACTCGAAGTTGCCTCAAATATTCAAAAGAAACTATTACCCCAGTCATTGGGAGATATAAACGGTGTCGAGATAGCTCAATACTTTAATCCGGCCAAGGAAGTTGGAGGAGACTATTACGATTACTCCCTTTCTGGTGAGAATAAACTCTGGATAACCATAGGAGACGTGAGTGGGAAAGGAGTCCCTGCTGCATTTTTGATGGCTCTAATAAGATCTGTACTGAAAACATTAGAATATAAAGATTCATATCCACTTGAAGTTTTAACCGATCTAAACGATATTATCTATCCAGACATAAGTGAAGATATGTTTGTAACTATATTTCATAGCCAGTACGATTTTTTAACTAAGACACTCTATTACTCCAATGCAGGACATAATCCGCTTATCTTGTATAAAGCTAGAACTGGAGAGGTTTTAGAGGTAAATGTTAAAGGAGTAGCAATAGGATTCTTGGAATCCTATGAGTATAGGATGGGGAAGGTAAAATTAGAGAAGGGTGATGTCCTTTTATACTACACTGATGGATTGACAGAAGCTGAAAATCCAAGAAAAGAACTCTATGGAACTGAAAGGTTGAAAGAAGTTATAGAAAAGACCTATGATCTCAGTGCTGAAGGGATAAAAGCTGAACTCCTAGCTTCTCTCGATGATTTTGTGGAAGAAAAGGAACAAATAGATGATATGACCTTCGTAATTTTAAAAATTGAATTATAAAAAGGACTTTTGTCCTTTTTATTTTTGTTTTTAAACAGTATTATTTGTTTAGAAAAGGTGCTTAAATTTGATTAGTGCGCACTTATGATGTTGATTCCTGTGTGAATAGGTGGAATAGCTTTGACTTGCACTTTAAATTTTAGTATAATATAAAAACTGTTTATAGGAGGTTATTGAGTGGAAATTAACTGGATTGACTGGTTTGGTTACTTAGCTTCATTAGTAGTTCTTATATCTTTAACGATGAGTTCAATCATTAAACTTAGATGGATTAACTTTGTGGGATGTATATTATTTGCGACCTTTGGATTTTTAATTCATTCTCTGCCTACAGCACTTATGAATGTTGGTATAGCGTTTATAAATTTATATTTTTTATATAATATTTATAATACCAAAGAGAAGTTTCAACTTGTAGAGGCTGAGACAGAATCTGAATATTTTAATTATTTCTTAAAGGTGAATATGCAAGAGATAGAAAAACAAATATCTAAAGATAAATTAAAAGCTCAAAATAAAGGCTTGTATATGTTGAGAAATAACAATATAGCTGGAATTTTATTGGGAGAAAAAAATGAAGAAGGTGTGTTTTTTATAAAAGTTGACTATGTAATCCCTCGATATAGAGATTATAAACTGGGGAAATATTTCTTTGATGAGCATACAGAGTATTTTAAAAAGAATGGGATCCACAAATTAATGACAGAAGCTACAGAGGATTCTCATAGACGGTATCTAAAAAAAGTTGGATTTAAAGAGACAACAAAAGATCTATATATTAAAAAAATTTAGGTGGAGGTAAAATTCATGTATAAATAAAGTAATGGAAACAACAAACTTTTTAAAAGCAACAACAAAATATAGACCCAAAATAGCCATAGTATTAGGCTCTGGATTAGGAAACATGGTAGATTTTATAGAGGAAAAGATGGAGATAGATTATAGTGATATCCCAAATTTCCCTGTATCAACTGTAGCAGGTCACGATGGTAAATTAGTATTTGGAAAAATTGGTGGAGTAGAAGTAGTAGCAATGAAGGGAAGATTTCACTTCTATGAAGAGTATGAGATGAAAGAAGTAACTTATCCTATCTATGTAATGAAGTAATTTGGGATTGAAAAATTAATAGTTAGTAATGCTGCTGGTGGAAGTAATAAAACTTATGACCCGGGAACATTGATGTTAATAACAGATCATATCAATGCGTTTGGAACTAATCCGCTCATTGGTAAAAATGACGACAGATTTGGACCAAGATTTCCAGATATGACAGAAGCTTATAAGATATACCTTAGAGATTTGGCCAAGGAAGTTGCAGATAATTTGGGTATAGCTTATAAAGAAGGTGTATATTTAGGGACAACAGGACCTACATATGAAACTGGAGCAGAGGTAAGAGCATTTACTATGATGGGAGCAGATGCTATAGGAATGTCTACAGTACCAGAAGTAACTATAGCAAACTATCTAGGAATAGATGTACTAGGAATATCTTGCATTACAAATATGGCTACAGGAATAGCAAAAAAAGCACATTCTCACGAAGATGTAGTGGATGTAGTGAAAAAAGCTGGGGAAAATTTTTGTAACTGGATAATAAACATAGTAAAAAAAATAGGATAAAAAAATATAAAGGGTTCTAGGAGGATCAGAGTGGCAAACTATATTTTAGAAATAAAAAATATGAGAAAAACTTTTTTAGGTGGGAAAGTCGTAGCAAATGATGATATCACTTTAAACATAGTAAAAGGGGAAAAGCATGCTATTGTAGGAGAAAATGGTGCCGGGAAATCCACATTGATGAAGATATTAAATGGGTTATATACTCCTACATCTGGAACTATATCTTTAAATGGAAAGGCTATAAATATAAAAGGACCTGGAGAAGCAGGTAAACTAGGGATAGGAATGGTATACCAACATTTCATGTTGGTTCCTACTCTAACAGTAGCAGAAAATATGATCCTAGGCGTAGAGCCTACTAAGGGAATGAACCTTGATATAAACAAGGCTCGTGAAGATGTTAGAAAAGTATCTGAAAAATATGGTTTGGCCATAGATCCAGATGCCATAATATCAGATCTTTCAGTTGGAATCCACCAGAGGGTAGAGATCCTAAAGATATTATTTAAGGGAGCTGAACTGCTTATATTTGATGAACCTACAGCGGTACTTATTCCTCAAGAGGTAAAGGAACTGTATAAGATAATGGATAATCTTATTGAAGAGGGGAAAACTATTATATTTATCTCCCATAAACTTCAAGAAGTATTGGATATTTCAGACAATATCACAGTAATCAGAAGGGGAAAAGATGTAGCAAATTTTGAAACAAAAGATGCTACAAAGCAAAAGATTGCCAATGCCATGGTAGGTAGACCAGTACTATTTACTACTGAAAAACCAGTGGTTACTATCGGTGAAAAAATAGTAGAGATCAAAGACTTAGAGGTGAAAAATAATAAAGGCTTGCCAGCGGTAAAAAAAGTATCCTTTGACATAAGAGCAGGAGAGGTATTCGGAATCGCAGGTGTAGAAGGATCTGGACAATCAGAACTTGTAGAAGCTATGACAGGATTAAGAAAGGTAGAATCTGGAACTTTCACTTTAAATAATGAAAATCTAGCAGGTAAAACTCCTAGGCATATTACATTAGCAGGTTTAGCTCATATACCAGAAGACAGACATGCAAGAGCAGCAGTATCAGAATTTTCAGTTAGAGATACATTTGCTTTTGGAGTACATAGAGAGAAATTTACTAAAAACAAGATATTACTCGATGTAAATAAATTAGAAAAAGAAGCAGAATTTTGTATGGAAGCTCACGATATAAGACCTAGAGGAACAAAAACAGCTTTTGGGAAACTATCAGGTGGAAACCAACAAAAGGTAATTGTGGCTAGAGAATTGGAGAAGAAGCATGACTTTATAATAGCTTCGCAACCTACAAGGGGAGTAGATATTGGAGCTATTGAAGCTATCCATAAGTTAATCTTGGAAGAAAAAAAGGCTGGAAAGGCAGTGTTGGTAGTATCGGCAGAACTATCTGAAATTTTAAACTTAAGTGATAGAATAGCAGTTATGTGTGGTGGAGAGATTACAGGAATTCTCGACAGAGAAGATGCTACTGAAGAAAAGATCGGAATCTTAATGGCTGGAGGGAAGTTATAATGAATAGAAAATTACAAGGATTGTTAGTTCCTATTTTAGCGGTGTTCATTGCACTACTTTTAGGGGCAGGAATAATCGCTTTTTTAGGAGAAAATCCATTAACAGCATATTACTATCTGTTTACAGGGGCTTTTGATGGTCGAAGGGCCATTGCAAGAACACTGTTAGAAGCAACACCTATGATATTTACAGGGTTATCTGTATTGGTAGCTTTTAAAGCAGGATTATTTAATATCGGAGCTCAAGGTCAAGTTATAATGGGTGGATTAGCAGCAGCAGCAGTTGGAGCTTTTGTACACAACATTGGTATAAACAATGTTGTGGTAGTATTGATCATAGCAGCAGCAGCAGGTTTTGCTTGGGCAGGAATTGCAGGATGGTTAAAGGCAAAATTAGGAGTACATGAAGTAATATCTACTATCATGTTAAACTATATAGCATTAAATTTTGAGCAGTATGGATTAAACTATCCATTGAAAGCAGGGGGACCTATGGGACCAAGTCCACAAACTCCTCCAGTATTTGAAGTCAGCAGACTAGCTATGTTGATGCCAGATACAAAAGTGGCACTTAGTGCAGGATTTATCATAGCAGTAATAGCTGTGATACTTATTTGGTTTATGTTTGAAAAGACTATCACTGGATATGAGATCAAAGCCGTGGGACTTAATCCTACAGCTTCTGAAAATGCAGGAATAAATGTAAAATGGAGAATATTATTTGCCATGGGAATAGCAGGATCATTATCTGGATTGGCAGGCGCCGAAAGAATCCTTGGTGGAGTAGGACAATATACCTACAGACAGGGAATCATGGGAAGTTATGGTTTTGATGGTATCGCAGTAGCACTGCTGGGTAAAAATTCACCAGTAGGAGCATTATTTGCAGCGATATTGTTTGCAGCACTTAGAACCGGTGGTAGATCTATGCAGTTTAACACGTCTATCCCAAGTCAAATTATAATAATTATTCAGGCTATCATAATATTATTGATTGCAGCAGAAAATATGTTCCATTCAATATTAGATAAAAAAAAGAAGGTGAGTAATTAATGTCTATCTTTATAAGTTTAATCTTAGCTACAATCAGACAGGCAGCTCCTATATTGATTACAGCAATTGGTGGGATGTTCTCTGAACTTACAGGTGTTGTAAATATAGGATTAGAAGGGATGATGCTGATGGGTGCATTCTCAGCAGCAGTAGTTTCATACTATACAGGGAATCCATATGTTGGAATTCTTGGGGGTATGATGGCTGGTGGAATCATGGCATTACTTCATGCAACCCTTAGTATTAAATACAAGGGAAACCAAGTAGTGTCAGGGGTAGCTATCAATTTATTTGCATCTGGATTTACAGTATTTATGTTAAGAGTATTATTTAATCAATCTGGAAATACTCCTACAGTACCTAAAACCGCTACACTCTTTGGGATGTCTATAATAGTATTTATTATCTATGCAATTGCTTTTGCATCTCACTGGTTTATCTATAAAACAGTATGGGGTCTTAGGATGAGAGCTGTTGGAGAACATCCACTAGCAGCAGATACAGTAGGTATCAATGTATTAAAAGTGAGATATTTTGGTGTAATCATGTCAGGATTGTTAGCTGGTCTTGGAGGAGCTTATCTATCTATCGGTGCATTATCACAGTTTACCAAGGAGATGTCGGCAGGTAGAGGCTTTATAGCCTTGGCAGCCCTAGTATTTGGTAAATGGACACCAGGTGGAGTAATAGGAGCAAGTTTACTCTTTGGTTTTGCAGATGCAGGGCAGACTTTAATTCAACAATATGTAACTGGGGTACCGCCTCAATTTATTCAGATGTTACCATACATCCTTACACTACTAGCCTTAGCAGGAGTAGTAGGGAAGGCAGTGGCACCAGCTAGTTCTGGGAAGCCGTATGACAAGAATGACGACTAAGACTCTCTTTCTTTTTATGGTTGATTTCACGAGTATTAAAATTAAGTATATTTAATACTTAATTTTAAATGTGAACCTCGTAGAGAGAAACCGAGGTAGGGTATGAGAGTTAAAAAATAAAAAAAGCACTGAATCTAATTAGATTCACTGCTTTTTTTTGTTTACTATATTTTTGATATTTTCTTTAATTACAGAGTTATTGTGTTAAAAGAATTTTAAAGGTTTATTGAGTAGAAATAACAGTATAGAATAGCATAGAAAAAAATTCGGTGACTAATAAACATTTTAAAAGTGGACTTATTCTTAATGATAAAATGAGTAAAAGAATAGAAAAAGTGACTGGGAGTGAAATACCAGAGATAGGATCTAATAATTCTTATTATGAATATTGTGAGGAAGAAGTCCTAATTATTCAATTTTTACTTATAATAATAGATGATATTAGAGAAATAGTAAGAAAATTAAAAGTATGAAGTTGATTTTACCAAGAATATCAAATGAAAAATAAAATCAAAAGTGGTTAAACCGAGTAATGGGATTAGTCGTTTTTTTTATGGCAGTAAATAGAAATATTTATGGTATACTAAGAGAAAATGAAAGATAAAGGAGGCAATTATGCCGTATGAAGGAGCAATATATCGACCACCCAGTGAGGCTGATAGTCTGATTTTACAAGTTACCGTAGGATGTTCCCACAATAGATGTACTTTTTGTTCTATGTATAAGGGGAAATCATTCAGGATGAAATCTAAGGAAGAAATATTTGATGATATCGATAGCTATACCAATGATTTTTATACCAAGGCATTTCTGGCTGATGGAGATGCAATGTTACTTCAGACCGGTCTACTTATTGAGATAATTAAACGGATTAGGAGTAAGATGCCAAATATCAGAAGGATCGGGATCTATGCTCACGCCAATAATCTAAAGACTAAATCTGTGGAGGGATTAAAATCACTTCAGAAAGAAGGACTTAATATAGTCTATGTAGGGATAGAAAGTGGTAGTGATAAAATCTTGGAAAAAATAAACAAAGGAATTACTTCTAGTGAGATGGAAAAGCAACTGGTAAAAATATCTGAGAGTGGGATAAAACTTTCTATAATGATCATCTCAGGATTAGGAGGGAAAGAGTTAACCTATGAACAGGCTGTAGAATCAGCCAAATTATTAAATAGAGTTAAGCCTAAATTTCTCTCCCTCCTAACATTGATGTTAGAAGAGGGAACTCAGTTTTATAGAGATGTAAAGAATAATAAAACAGAACTATTAAGCCCAGAGGAGATCTTACTTGAGACCAAACTTATGATAGAAAATTTAGAGTTGAAAAATACTATATTTCGAGTAAATCACGCTTCTAACTACTTAAGTTTAGAAGGAGTATTAAATAAAGATAGGGGACGTATTTTAGAAGAAATAGATATAGCTATCAAAGATAAGGACTATATACCTGAATATTTTAGGAGGTTGTAATTTTTTTATCTTAATTTTGCTAGAAAACTCCCTCTTCTATTAAGAGGGAGATGAATAGCAAAGGTTTTCTAATTAATTCCATCTTGAGATTGAGTATAGTTTACTTCTGTTAAAACTGTACTATACATGTTATAATATTATGTGTATATCATATGTGTAGGAGGTGAAAATCTATGAAAAAATATAACAAAGCTTTTAAATTTAGAATACTACCAACTAAAAGACAAGAAATATTAATTCATAAGACTTTTGGCTCTACAAGGTTAATATATAATATGTTTCTTGATAAGAGAATCAAATTATATGAGAATGAGAAAAAATCTACTGCATATAATACTCAAGCTAATGAATTGACTTCATTAAAAAAAGATTTAGATCTTAAATCTATGAAGATAAAAAATCTAGCTAAACATACCTTTGACAATGCGTGGGGTATGTTTGTTAATATGCTTGAATATAAAGCTAAATTTAAAGGTAAATAAGTTATTAAACTAGATAGGTATTATCCTTCTTGGTGTATAATCATTTCAAGTCGACCACTTGAAATAAAAAAAGACCTTTTTTCATAAAAACCGATATAATGTAATTACGACAACAAACATTAAAGGAGTTAATTTATGAAAAAAGGATATAAACATTTTAGCATATATGAAAGAGAAAAATTATCTCTTAGAGCTATGGGTAAGAAATTAGGACGTTCGCATACTAGTGTTAGTGGTGAGATCAAAAGAAACTCTGTGAATAGAGAAT
>NZ_JBAHZY010000023.1:0-39055 GCF_037132775.1 Psychrilyobacter sp. | reverse complement strand
GTTCTAATATATTAAAAACGAGAAGCAATAATTAAAGAATTATTACTCCTCTTTTTATAAAAGTTTTACATTAATTTTTAGAGTTTACACAAAACTTGCAACAGCCCCTTCTTGGCATGTTTTTTTATTTATAATTTTTAGAAAATAAAAAATTATTGTTCTTTCATAATTTTATATTCAGTCTTAATCATTCTTAAAGTCTTACATTTTTTTTTATTCATCAAATTTCTCAAAATTTTTTATTGAAACAATGCCTTTATCTTTTGTTATTATGCCCATTTCTTCTAATTTTTTCAAAAGTCTTTGAAGGTTTCTAAGATTCATATTGAGACCTTTAGCTAATTTTTTTGTGTTGGATGTTTTTATGGTTTTTAATCGCTCTAAAGCCTTAACTATAAATTCTTTATCAGAGTATAAAGCCTTTTCCTAAATAATGACTGCTCTCTTTGTATTTTTCTTTAGTGGTCATAACAATAAGTTTTCTTAAAATTTCATCTTTATTTTATATTTTTAAACTCATCAGTTCAAAAAATGGAAGATAAGCAATCTCGGTATTTTCCAATACATGCATATCCATTCCAAATTTTTTTTCACACTCATTTTTATTTTTATCAATAAAACATTCTCCAATACCAATTATATTTCCTGAGGAAAAATATCTATAGAATTCTTTTCCATCTATAGTATATGAGATCAATTCAACTTGTCCCTTTAGTATATAACAAGCTCCTAATTCATTATGGAGTATGTCTACTACAATATCTCCCTCAGTAAAATTTTTTATTGTTATAGAATCTTCAAATTTTGTTTCTATAAGCTCTGTTAAATTTAATTTTGAAAGTATATTTGACTTTATCATGATTTAGACCTCTTATGATTATATTTTTTGAGCTGTAGTTTCTAATTTAATTTTATATCAATTTAATTAAAAAATCAATTTTAAAAATAAATATATCAATAATTTTATGGTTTATAGCGACAATTGTCACTTAAAAGAAAAAATTAAATGATAAAATAGTCATCGATACAAATTAAATGATTTAGGGAGGAAAAATATGAAACAAAAAAAATTTTTTATTTTTTAATGTTTTCTGTATTAAGTTTTTCAGAAAATGAGATGATTAAGAAAAGAAGTGAGGAGAATTATAAAATTTCTTTAGGATTTATGGGAGGATATGGAAGTAAACTTTATAAAGTCCATGGAAAAAATACACGTTATGTTCCTATTGTAGGTTTAGTCAGCAAAAATTTTTATATTTTAGGTACTGAACTTGGTTATAAAAAAGAATTAAATTCTAAAATTTCTATTACTGGATTTTCACAGTTATTTGGTGGTGTTTCTTTACAAGGTATTGGAGGAACACAACTCAACAATTCAGATATGGAGAAGGGTTATAAAGGAATCAATGATAGAAAAACACAAATAGAATTTGGATTTAGATTAGGTTATGAGACAAAATATCAAGACATTAAACTCCTAACCGAACTAAGAGGTGGAGAAAGAGGTAATTCAGGTAAAATATCTGTAATCAAACCTATTTTTGTAACAAAAAAATTGCTAATTATTCCACAAATTAATCTTACGCTATTAGATAGCGATATGGTTGATTATTATTTCGGTATAACTGAAGATGAAGTTAATAACCCTAAAAATACAAAATTAAACAAAATCTATAACCCCAATGATTTTGAATTTGCATCATCAATGGGTTTAACAGCAAAATATAATTTCACATCAAAATGGTCTGCGTTTACAATAGCGGAAATACAATATATAGGAAGTGAAGTCGGGGATTCTCCTATTGTCAATAGTCGAACAAATTATTTTATAGGGTTAGGTTTGAGATATGATTTTTAAAAAAGTTAATAAAGTTAATGGGGAACATTATACTTCTCACTAAACCACTAGAAAAAATGTTGACTTTCTTTTGTTTTAAAACTATACTTTTATTGTAATAATGGAACGAAAAGGAGGTTTTATAAGTGGAAATCAACGGAATAAATGGAATACACTTCAAAATATTAGAAAACCATAGAATTAAAATTAAAATTTTACCAGATTATGGTGGAAAGATAATTTCTATTATTAACAAAGAAAATAAAAGTGAAATATTGTTTCAAAATTTTAAAATTTTAAAAACTCCAACTTATGGAAGTATTTTTTCAGAATATGATTCAAGTGGATTTGATGAATGTTTTCCATCTATAGATGAATGTATTTATCCTGAAGGGAATAGAAAGGGATTAAAAATACCTGATCATGGAGAAGTTTGGACTATGCCTTGGAAGGTAGAGATAAAAGGGAAGAAAGCTTACTTAGAAGTTACAAGTGAGAAGTTTCAATATACTTTAAAGAAAACCATCAATTTAGTTGATAATAAAATTAAAATTGATTATCAGGTAATCAATTTTGGCAGTGACGATTTAGCTTATATTTGGGCACCTCATATGTTACTTAACTGTGATGAAAATACCAAAATAGTTGTACCAAATCATTTAGATAAAGTAATAAGTTTAGAATCATCTAGTACCCATTTAGAATATATGAAGGAATACAATTATCCATATACAATAGATAAAAATAATGAAATATTTGACCTGTCAATGGTTGAGAAGTTAGATAAAAACAACTGTGAAAAATTTTATTTTTTAGAGCAAACATCCTGGAGTAAGATAATAAATTTAAAGACCAATGAAAGTGTGATCGTAAGAGTTCCTGTTGATAAAGTCCCATATTTGGGAGTTTGGAGAACTCAAGGAGGTTACCGTGGGGATTATAATATAGCCTTAGAACCTTGCACAGGGATCTATGACAGTGTCGAAGATGGTATAAAAAGAAACAAGATTCAGAGGGTGAAAAAAAAGACGAGTAATACTTGGTGGTTAGAGTTAGAACTAAAGTAAAGAAAGGAGGGTAAAAAATATGTATTTTGGAGTAGATTATTATCCTGAACACTGGGACATAGATATGATAGATGAAGATTTAACTAGGATGAAGGAAATGGGAGTAAACATTGTTAGAATCGGGGAATTTGCCTGGCATTTAATGGAACCCAAAGATGGGGAATATGATTTTTCATTCTTTGATATGGTTATAAAGAAAGCTAAGGAAAACAATATAAAAGTAATGTTTGGTACTCCTACTGCCACATTTCCGGCTTGGTTAGCTAACGAACATCAAGATATTTTATCCGAAGAGATTGATGGAAATAAAAGAATATTTGGCGGGAGACGTCAATATTGCTATACTTCAAGCACATATAGAGATTACAGTAGGAAAATTTCAAAAAAGTTAGTTACCCACTATAAAGATGAAGAAACTATTATAAGCTGGCAGGTTGACAATGAATTTGGTCACGAAAGAAGCGACATGTGTTACTGTGATAAGTGTCATATAGATTTTCAAAATTTCTTAAAAAATAAATACCAAAATATAGATGAGTTAAATGAGAAATACGGAACTATATTTTGGGGTCAGACATACAATAATTTTGATGAAATTCCAATTCCCAAAACAACAATCACAACACACAACCCGGCACTCAGATTAGATTGGTCAAGGTATAGATCATTTACATTAAATCGTTATGCAATTGAGCAAATTGATATTGTAAAAGCAAATAAAGGGACTCACCAGCAGGTTACAACAAATGCTTCAGGAGGATTTTTTAATAAATATTTTGATCATGACGAACAGTTCAAAGAATTAGATTTTGCATCCTATGATAACTACCCTGTGTGGGGAGGATTAGTAGAACCTATGCCTCCAGAAGAGATTGCAATGACACTGGATTTCATAAGGGGATTAAAAGACGATAATTTCTGGATAGTAGAACAATTAATGGGGGCCCAAGGTCATGATGTAATAGGTTACCTGCCTCGTCCTAATCAAGCTAAGATGTGGGCTCATCAGGGTATGGCTCATGGGTGCAACAGTATGATCTGGTTTAGATGGAGAGGTATGACTAGGGGAGCTGAACAGTTCTGTTTTGGAATAATCGACCATGACAATACAAACGGAAGAAAATATAGGGAAGTTCAAGAGTTTATAAAGTATATGAAACCTCATGAGGAAATAGTAAATTCAAAAATAAAATCAGATGTAGCAATTTTATACAGCTATGATAATGTCTGGTCTTGGAGAATTCAAAAACAAAGTTCAACCTATAACTTTAACGATGAATTGGTAAAATTATATCGTCCTTTTTATAGAAAGAATTTAAACATTGATGTAATCCCAGCTTCCAGAGATATTTCTAAGTATAAAGTAGTTTTAATTCCTAATTTAATGATAGCTGATACTAAGTTAAAAGCTAGATTAGATAAGTTTTTAGAAGACGGTGGAAGAGTTGTATTTACATATCGTGCCGGAATTAGAGATACTTATAACAACATCAACTTTAAAGAAACTATCCCCTGTTCACTGAGAGAGATGGTAGGAGCGAGAGTAGAGGAGATAGAGTCATTAGGTGAAGGGATTTCAGCAGAAGTTAGCTATAACAATGAAAAATTTAAAGCTAAAGTCTGGAGGGATCTACTCAAGGTAGAAACAGCCAATGAGTTAGTTGGTTACAATGATTTTTATAAAGATTATTCTTGTGCAACTGAAAACGAATATAAAAATGGAAAAGTTTACTATATTGGGAGTAGCTTAGATGATAAATTAATGAATCTTTTATCAGATAGAATAATAGAGGGGCTAAATTTAGATGTTATAGATTCCCCTGAAAATTTAGAGATTTATAAAAGAATTTTAAATAATAAGGATTACTTCTTTATTTCTAATCATAGTGGGGAAGAAATAGAATTTAACGGGAAAATATTTAACCCTTACGAAATAAAAGTGGAGAAGAGATTATGTTAGAAAAAATAAGCAACTTAAATCATTTAGCAATACTGGAATTAATAAGGAAAGAAAAAGAAATTTCAAGAGCTGATATAGCTAAAAAAGTTAATTTAACTCCTGCAAGCATCACGAAGATAACTAAAAAACTCATAGCTCAAAATATATTGAAGGAATCTAAGATTGGAACTACTAGTGGAGGAAGACCACCTATACTTCTAACATTAAACAGTAAAGCAGGATATGTGATCGGCATCAACTTAGCTCCTGGATATTTAGAAGGGACAGTAGGAACATTAAAGGGAGAGCTAAAGGAAATTAAAAAAATTGACCTGACAAAAGATGTTCAAAAGGAAGAAGTTTTGTTAAGTATCACCGTTATGATCGATCATTTTATGAAAGGATATAAAGACATCCCATTATATGGCATCGGTTTAGCTTTTCATGGTTTAGTTGACAGCAGAGATGGAGTGAGTATCTATGCTCCCTACTATGGATGGAATGATTTTAATATCAAAAAACTCCTACAAATGAAGTATCACACCAATATAAAAGTTGACAACGATGTAAATGCAATGGCTATTGGTCAAAAAAGTTATCTGAGAATGAAAGAACATCAGAATTTTATCTTAGTTAACCTATCAGAAGGGATAGGAGCTTCAATTGTAAATGACAATATGATATTAAGAGGAAGCGGTTCAGTTGCAGGAGAGATCGGACATATAGTAGTTTCAGAAAAATCAAGCAGAAGATGTAAGTGCGGAAAGCTAGGCTGCTTAGAGACTTATATATCTCACGGAGCTCTACTAGATAAAGCTAAGGAGAAGAATTTAAACTTTAAAAATATCGATGAAATGCTATCAAACGGGGGGATTGAGGTACAAAAAATAGTTGATTCATCTGGAAAATATTTAGGCAAAGTTTTAGGAGATTTAGTAAATATAATAAATCCAGAATATATTTATTTAATAGGAGAGCTGGCTGAAAAAAGAGAAGATTTTATAAAAAAAGTAGAGGATGAAATTAAAAAATCAGCCTTAGAATATTCTAGAAATAATTTGAAAGTAGAAAAAATAACCTTAGGTTCAAAGATGGCTTTGTTAGGAGCGGTAACTATGGTAATAGACGAATTATTTACAAAGAAATAAATTTCAAAATCTTGGAGGAAGAGCAATGAAGGAACAATTAATAGCTAGGTTCAAAGAAGTATTTAATAAAAATTATACAAAAGCATACTTTACTCCTGGAAGAGTAAACTTAATTGGTGAACATGTAGATTATAATGGAGGTTGTGTCTTCCCCTGTGGTTTAACAATAGGAACATATGCAATTGTTAGATTAAGAGAGGATAATAAAATTAGATTATTTTCGGAAAATTTCAAAGAATCTGGGATATTAGAGTTTACTTTAGAAAAATTAATAAAAGAAAATAAGTGGACAGATTATCCACTGGGAGAGTTGAAAACATTTTTAGATGAAGGATATAAAATTGACAATGGGTTTGATATCTTATTCTTTGGAAATATACCGAATGGAGCAGGATTATCATCATCGGCCTCATTGGAAGTATTGACTGGATTTATCCTAAAGAGTTTATTTAGCTTAGATATTGAGATGATCGAAATTGTAAAGTTAAGTCAAAAGGCTGAAAATCTATTTGTAGGAGTAGATTGTGGAATAATGGATCAATTTGCAGTGGGAATGGCAAAAAAAGATAAGGCTATTCTATTAGACTGTAATACATTAGACTATCGCTACGTTACACTAAAGTTAGACAACCATAGCATCTTGATTGCAAATACTAATAAAAGAAGGGGCCTAGCTGATTCTGCTTATAACGAAAGAAGAAATGAATGTGATACTGCATTAGCGGAGCTCCAAACAAAATTAGATATTAAATCCTTAGGGGAATTAAGTATCGAAAAATTTGAAGAAAATAAAAACTTAATTAAAGATGAAATTAGACAAAAAAGGGCAAAACACGCTGTATATGAAAATGCAAGAACTGAAAGAGCAGTAAAAGCTCTCTCTCAAAATAATTTAAAAGAATTTGGGCTTTTAATGAACGAATCCCACATCTCACTTAGAGATGACTATGAAGTAACTGGATTATATCTAGATGCAATGGTAGAAGCTTTGTGGGAAGAAGAAGGAGTAGTAGGAGCTAGAATGACTGGAGCTGGATTTGGTGGTTGTACAGTTAGTATAGTAGAAGATAAGTTTATAGATCAAATTATTAAAAATGTAGGGAAAAAATATACTGAAAAAACTGGATTAACCGGGAAATTTTACAAGGTTAAAATAGGTGAAGGAGCAAGGGAGATATAATTATGGAGATATCAAAAAAAATAGATACTTTAGTAGATTATAGTATTAGAAATAATTTTATAGAAAAAGAGGATGAGATCTACAGTAAAAATACCTTGATGGATATTTTGAACTTAGATGATTTAAAGGTGTTCGATAAAGTTGAAAGCCAGGATAATATCAGTGAAATATTGGATGAAATATTAGATTATGCCTGTGAAACTAATCTAATACAAAATAATGTAACCGAAAGAGATCTTTTAGACAGTAAAATAATGGGAAGTCTCCTTCCAAAACCATCACAGGTGACTAAAAAGTTTGATGAAATAAAAACAAATGAGGGGATAAAAGCTGCTACTGCTTGGTATTATGATTTCTCTAATAAAAGTAATTATATTAGAGGAGACAGAGTTGCTAAAAATAAAAAATGGATTACGCCTACCAAATACGGTGACTTACAAATCACAATAAACTTATCTAAACCAGAGAAAGATCCAAAAGAAATAGCAAAAGCTAAGTTGATCAAAAAAGTTAGTTATCCAAAATGTCTATTATGCAAGGAAAACGTTGGATATATGGGAAGTTATACACATCCAGGAAGACAAAATCATAGGATAATTCCATTTGATTTTAAAGGTGATCCTTGGAACTTACAATATTCACCATATGTTTACTACAATGAACATTCAATAATTTTTTCCAGCGAACATAGAGATATGAGAATTGATAGAAAAAACATCACAAATTTACTTGATTTTATAGAACAAGTTCCCCACTACTTTGTTGGATCAAATGCTGATCTACCAATAGTAGGCGGTTCTATCTTAAGTCATGATCATTTCCAAGGTGGATACCATAAGTTCCCAATGGAAGTGGCAGAGATTATTCATAGAGTAAAATTTGAAGGATTTGAAGGTGTAGAAGCAGGAATATTAAAGTGGCCGCTATCAGTAGTTAGATTGACAGGTGATAGAGAAGAATTAATAGATTTAGGAAATAAAATTCTAACAGCTTGGAGAGAATACAGCGATGAATCACTTCATATACTAGCTTACTCAGAGAATGAACCGCACAATACAATAACTCCACTTGCAAGAAGAGTGGGTGAAAACTATCAATTAGATTTAGTTCTTAGAAATAATAGAACAACCGATGAACACCCCTTAGGACTATTTCATCCGCACAGTGAATTGCATCATATTAAAAAAGAAAACATTGGACTAATCGAGGTAATGGGATTAGCAGTTTTACCGGGAAGATTAAAATCTGAGTTAGACTCTCTTAAAGAGATAGCTTTGGAAGACAATTTTTTAGACTTGGTAAAAAATGATGAAACATTAGAAAAACACTACGATTGGTGTGTAATAATAGAGAAAAAATTAAAAGATGGTAAAACTACTTTTGAAACTGAGGTTGGAAGAGTATTTGAAAGAGTCTTAGAAGATGCAGGAGTATTCAAGCTAAACGAAACTGGGGTTAATGGCTTAATTAAGTTTTTAAACACAGTGAAATAAAAACTTTAACGCCATTATTTTCTCAATAAAAGGCCCTTAGAAATTTTTTTAAGGGCCTTTTATGTTAATATTTATAGTTCCATCTTCTCGTATTTTTTCATTATTTTTTCTAAGTTTTGTCTTTCTTCTAAAGACAGTTTTTCCTCAAAATATTTTTCTACATCATCTAATAAAATATTTTTTTCTTGAAGGTCCAACAAAAGTTTGATAGCTTCACTCGGATTTTTTGTAAAATTAGTAAATTTGGACTCAATCTCCAAAAGAATATAGATGTCGTTTTTAAAATGATATTTTAAACCCTCCAATAGATAACAAAATCCCAAAACTTCTAATTCTTCTATGGGACTTTCTTTAACTTCTAGAAAATCTATTTTATCTATCTCCTCTTTAAATGCCCCAAAGTTTTTATACATGGCTCTTTTGATTCCATTATCTTTTGCCTTCAATATTTTTTGACCTATTTCAGCTAAAGATTCATCATCTTTAAAAAATTTTATCTCTACACCTAGATCAAAAGCAAAACCTATCAAAGTTTTATGCTCCAACATCTCTTCTAAAAATTCTAAAGTTCCCTTTCCTATTCCAACCTCATCAAGGATTAAGGGTCGGATATTTTCTAAAGCTTCTCTTATCTCTTGCACTGATATACTAATCAATTTAATCATATAAAAAACCACCTATTTCTTCTTAAGATATTTTCTTGTGTCTAAACCTACAGCTATTATAATAATTAATCCCTTTATAATATATTGCCAATATGGGCTAATTCCTACATATGTTAATCCGTAGTTTATAACTGTAAAGATTATAACACCTGTTACTACCCCACTTATCTTTCCTACTCCACCACTGAATGAAACTCCACCAACTACACAGGCAGCGATAGCATCTAATTCATACATAAATCCAATATTGTTTGTTGCTGACCCAATTCTTCCTGCTTCTAAGAATCCAGCAAGAGCATAAAAAATTCCAGAAAGAATATATACCTTCAATAGATTATTCCTTACATTTACCCCAGAGACTGCTGCCGCTTCAGGATTTCCACCAATAGCAAATATATTTTTACCAAATTTAGTTTTATTCCATAATACCCAAGTAATAACAGTTGCAATAGTAGCATAGATTATCAGGTATGAAAAACGATATCCCGATATCTTAAAAACTCCTTGAGTAAGTTTTGAAAATCGTGGATCAAAGGATGCCACAGGTGATGCTCCTATCACGTCAAAATATAGTGAATTAGCACCATATACAATGATCATAGAACCTAAGGTTGCTATAAATGGAGTTACATGAAAAATTGCTATGACTATTCCATTTAATAATCCAACTATAGCACCTATTATTATAACTAATAATAAAACTGCCATTAAAGGCATTTCTCCTAAACTAGGAAACACCTTAGTTGCAGCACTAGTAGCTTGTAGAAGTGACGCTGATATTAGAGCCGCCATCCCAACTTGACGCCCTGCAGACAGGTCAGTCCCTTGAGTTACAATAAGACCCGCAACTCCTAAGGCAATAATTACTCTAACCGATGACTGGGTCAATATATTAGTTAAATTTCTAACCGATAAAAATGTCGGTTCCTTCATAACTATAAATACCAATAATGCTATTAACACCAGGTATATTGCATTTTCTGTTCCCCAATTCTGTAATTTTTTCTTATCCATACTTCCTCCAAATATCATAAAAATTTAGCCGATAAGGTCATTATTTTTTCTTGTGTAGTTTTATTTGTATCTACTATCCCTGCTATATTCCCATTACTCATAACTAGTATTCTATCTGTTGTACCCAACAGTTCCGGCATCTCAGATGAAATTATTATTATTCCCTTATCTTTTTTTGCCAATTCATTCATAAGTTGATAGATCTCAAATTTAGCTCCCACATCGATCCCTCTGGTCGGTTCATCGAGCATCAATATCTCAGGGTTTGTAAGCAGCCATTTTCCAATGATAACCTTTTGCTGATTCCCTCCGGACAGACTTCCGATGTGAGTTTTTTGAGTAGGAGTTTTAACTCTCATACTATCTATAACCCATTCTGTATCTAATTTCATCTTCTTATCATCCAAAAAATGTCCAGCTCCTTGATATACATCGATATTAGATATAGTAGAATTAAAGGTTATATCCAGTCCTGCAAATATACCTGTAGATCTACGTTCCTCTGTAACTAGTGCAAATCCATTTCTTATAGCTTCATGGGGATTTTTATTGGTTACAACTTTGCCATCTAATATTATTGTCCCTGTTTCCCTTTCTCTCATTCCAAAAATAGACTCCAGTATCTCTGTTCTTTTAGCTCCTACTAAACCTGCTATGCCTAGTATTTCACCCTTGCGTAATTTAAAGTTTATATCCCTAAAAGAAGGCTGTTGTTTGGCGGTAAAATCTTTTATCTCCAAGATTACTTCTTTAGGAACATTGGTTTTAAGAGGAAACCTTTCACTGAGATCCCTTCCAACCATCATATTGATAATAATATCTGTGGTAAGATCTTTAGAGTTATCAGTAGAGATCCATTTTCCATCTCTCATGACAGTCACTTCGTCAGCTATCTCTAGTATTTCTTCCATCTTATGAGATATGTATATGATTCCGCATCCTCTATCTCTTAGTTTATTTATTATTTTGAATAGCTGTCTTACCTCTTTCTCTGTGAGTGAAGACGTAGGTTCGTCCATCACTATGATCTTAGAATCATAGGAAACAGCCTTGGCTATCTCTAGCATCTGCATCTCTGAGACCGATAATTCGCCTACTTTTTTTCTAGGATCTATATCGATATCTAACTCATCAAATATTTTTTTCGTATCCTCATACATCTTCTTTTCATCTATAAAAAACCCCTTTTGAGGATACCTCCCAAGCCATATATTATCCATAACATTCCTCTGCAATACTTGATTTAACTCTTGGTGAACCATAGAAACACCACTATCTAAAGCTTCTTTAGGAGAGGTAAAGTTTATTTGTTTCCCACAAAATATAATCTCTCCATAATCTTTTTGATAGATACCAAAAAGACACTTCATCAGAGTTGATTTCCCTGCTCCATTCTCCCCCATAAGTGCATGAACACTAGATTCCCTTATTTGAATAGTAACCTTATCTAGAGCTTTTACCCCTGGAAACTCCTTGGTTATTTCTTTCATCTCCAAAAGAAATTTTTCTTCCATCTTTAAGATCCTCCTCTTTTTGTTAAAATAAAGCTGGGTAATAAAAACCCAGCTAGAATGTATTATTTAAAATCTGCAAGATTATCTTTGTCTACTCCTACATAAGGTATTCTTACGGCTTTTTTATCATCCAAGATCCACTCTGTTCCTTCAAGTGGATCTTTTCCAAGAGCTAAGTTATAAGTAAGGTCAAAAGTAGCTTGAGCTTGGTTTTTAGCATCATTTAGAACAGTTCCTTCTAATTCGCCCCTTTCAATCATTGCTAGAGCTTCTGGAAGAGCATCTATTCCAAATACAGGTATCTCTGATCTTCCTGCTGCTTTTAATGCCTCGATTGCTCCAAATGCCATTCCATCATTGTTTGCTATTACTACTTCTATCTTATCTTTATTAGGCCCTGCAATCCACGCATCCATCTTATCTTTAGCCATTGCTGTATCCCACATTCCTGTGTCTAAATGTAATGCTTCTGTCTTTATACCTTTTTCATTTAATGTTTTTACTACCCATTCAGTTCTAGCTTCCGCATCTGGATGACCAGGTTCCCCTTTTAATAAAACAAATTGAATTTTTCCATCTTTATTTAGGTCCCATTTATCACGGCTCTCCATCCAATGTTTTGCAATAAGGTCTCCTTGTATTACCCCTGATTCCTTAGAATCTGTCCCTACATAGTATATTTTGTCATATGAATTCATATCTTGCTCAGATGGTTCCTTGTTAAAAAATACTATCGGTTTATTTTCTTCCTTGGCTTTATTAATAATAGTTGGAGCAGATGCAGGATCCACTAAGTTTATAGCTAAAGCATCTATTCCCTTAGATAAAAATACATCTATCTGATCGTTTTGAGTAGATTGACTGTTTTGTGAGTCTACTAGATCTAATTTGACTCCCTTAGCAGTTGAAATTTTATTCAGATCTTGTCTCAATATAGACATAAAGTTATCATCAAACTTATAAATCGCTACTCCAATCTTCGGTGCTACTTTACCTTCTGTAGTTGCCGCTTCTTTTTCACCGCAAGCTGTTATTGCTGCTAGCATTGCCATTACCGTAAATGTTTTTTTCATATTCACCCTCCTAAAAATTTGTTTTTATTAAATAACCTTTACTCAAGTTTACCTCAAGTTTATTTCAATATCAATTAAATATAAATATAAATATAAATATAAATATAAATATCTCTAAGGTAAATCATCATCTACCAAATTGATTATTCTTTCAATCCAATTTTAATTTTTAAACAATATTTCTTTATTCATGATAGAAAGTATCTTTTCTGCTATAATACGGTATTTCTTTATTCATAATTTTAAAATATATTCCATAAATTTTTTTATAAACTTCATTTTTGTTCTATTATCATAATAAAAGTATAGTTCCAAAACAAAGAATAGTCAATATCTTTTTCTTTTGTTTTAAAAGTAATTTTTTTACTTCCATCTATACTTTATTAACTTTTTTAAATATGATATTTATATTCCTTTTTTATATAGAGTTAAAATTGTTTAACTTTGTTAACTTATTCTTATCCTATAAATTAAATAATAAAAAAAGATCGCAGATTTAAATTAATTTGCGATCTTTTTTTATTATTTAATTTATAATTTTTTTTATCCTACATTTAATCCCTTATCTCTAAATATTTGTCTAGCATCTTTCATCTCTTTCGCTGTGGGTTCTACCGCATCTTTTAATGGATAGTCAAGGTTCATCTCTTCCCATTTATGTGTTCCAAGTTGATGAAATGGAAGTAGTTCAATTTTTTCTACATTTTTTAATTTAGAAATATAGTCTGCTAATTTTTCTAAATTTTCCTTCCTATCTGTTATTCCAGGAACAACAACATGTCTTATCCAAACAGGTTTTCCTATACTATCCAAATATTCCGCAAACTTTAGAGTGTTCTCTAACTCTACTCCTGTCAGTTCCTTATAAGTAATTGGATTTATACTTTTGATATCTAGTAATACTAAGTCCACATATTCAAGAACTTCCTTTACTCTGTCATTAAATATATAGCCAGAAGTATCTATAGCTGTATGAATTCCTTCTTCTTTGGATCTTTTAAATAGAGCTTCTATATAATTCATTTGTACAAATGGTTCTCCACCTGTAATTGTTAATCCACCACCATTTCTAAAAAATGGTTTATATTTTTTTATTTCATTTATAGTAAATTCAATATCTCTTTCGTATTTGGCATCTTTAATATCCCATGTATCTGGGTTGTGACAATATTTACATCTTAGGGGACAGCCTTGTGTAAATACAATAAATCTGATACCAGGCCCATCTACTGTTCCACAACTTTCAAATGAATGTAACTTTCCTGTCAATTTCATCTCTTTCATCTCCTTTAGTTCACTTGACCATTATTTTATATGACATATAAATAAAAGCGGTAGTTAAAATTAATTAACTACCACTTTCAGACTATAACTTTTTATTACATAGTTGAGTTAATAGTTCTTCTTATAACATCTAATTGTTGTTCCTTAGTCAATCTAACAAAGTTAACTGCATATCCAGATACTCTGATAGTTAATTGAGGATATAATTCTGGTCTTTCCATAGCATCTTCTAATAATGATCTATCGAATACGTTAACGTTTAAATGTTGTCCACCTGTTGGAGAGAAATATCCATCCATCAATGAGATTAGGTTGTTTCTTCTGATTGAATCATCTTTTCCTAACGCTCCTGGAGTTATAGCAAATGTATAAGAGATACCATCATTTGCATCTTCAAATGGTAACTTTGCAACAGATGACATAGCAGCAATTGCTCCTCTTCTGTCTCTACCATGCATAGGGTTAGCTCCTGGACCAAATGGCTCTCCAGCTCTTCTACCGTCTGGTGTATTACCAGTCTTCTTTCCGTAGACTACGTTTGAAGTGATAGTTAATAGAGATTGAGTAGGTCTAGCCCCTCTATACATTTGATGACTTCTGATCTTGTTCATGAAATTTTTAGTGATCATGATAGCCAATTCATCAGTTGCGTCATCGTTGTTTCCGAATGGAATGTAATCTCCTTCGATCTCATAGTCTACTGCTAAACCAGTTTCATCTCTGATTACTTTTACTTTAGCATTTTTGATAGCTGCTAATGAGTCTGCAATGATAGAAATTCCTGCGATTCCATGAGCTTGAGTTCTATCGATCTCTAAATCATGTAATGACATTTGGAATGCTTCGTATGCATACTTGTCATGCATATAGTGAATTATGTTTAATGATTTAACATATACTTTAGATAACCAGTCCATCATTTGATCAAACTTTTCCATAACTTCATCGTACTCTAAGTACTCAGATGTGATAGGTGCGAACTGAGGAGCTATTTGTGCTCCACTCTTCTCATCTTTTCCACCATTGATAGCATATAATAATGCTTTAGGTAAGTTTACTCTGGCACCGAAGAATTGCATTCCTTTACCTATCTTCATAGGAGATACACAACAAGCGATTCCATAGTCATCACCAAATTGATTTCTCATAAGGTCATCATTTTCATATTGTAATGATGATGTATCCATAGATACTTTTGCAACAAATTGCTTAAAGTTTTCAGGTAAACTAGTTGACCATAAAACTGTTAAGTTTGGCTCAGGTGCTGCGCCTAAGTTATATAAAGTGTTTAATATTCTGAATGAAGTTCTACTTACTAAAGTTCTTCCGTCTACACCCATACCACCTATTGATTCTGTGATCCATGTAGGATCTCCTGAAAATAATTCATTGTAAGCTGGTGGTCTTAAAAATCTCACTATTCTTAACTTCATAACGAATTGGTCGATATATTCTTGAGCCTCTTCTTCAGTGATGATTCCTTCAGCAATATCTTTTTCAATATAGATATCTAAGAAAGTAGATACTCTTCCCAATGACATAGCAGCTCCGTCTTGATGCTTAGTAGCAGCAAGGTAAGCGAAGTAAGTCCATTGGATAGCTTCTTTTGCATTTGTAGCTGGTTTAGATACGTCGAATCCGTATGTATTACACATAACAATTAACGCTTTTAAAGATGCTATTTGTTGGGAAACTTCTTCTCTGCTTCTGATGATATCTTCAGTCATCTCATTTACATCTAAAGATTTCTTTTGAGCTACTTTATCTTCTAATAATCTGTCTACACCATAAAGAGCTACTCTTCTGTAATCTCCTATGATTCTTCCTCTTCCATATGCATCTGGTAAACCAGTGATGATTCCAGATCTTCTGGCTGCTCTGATATCATCAGTATAAGCTGAGAATACACCGTCATTATGACTTGGTCTATTGTTTTTAAAGAATTCAGCTGTTACTGGATCCATTTCATACCCGTAAGATTCTAATGCATTTTGAACAGTTCTTAAGCCACCTTTAGGGAATATAGCTCTCTTTAATGGTGCATCAGTTTGTAACCCTACAATACTTTCTAAGTCTTTCTCTATATATCCTGCTCCATATGCATCTACATTTGAAGGCATTTTAGTTTCTGCGTCATAGACACCTTTTTCTATTTCTATTTTAAACATTTCTGTTAATTTATCCCATAATTTTTTAGAATTATCAGTAGCACCTGCTAAAAATTCATCTCCACCTTCATACGGTGTATAGTTACTTTGTATAAAATCTCTTACATCGATCTCTTTTTTCCAAAGATCTCCTTTGAAGTTATTTAAATAATTACTCATTTTATTCCTCCTAAACCTAAAATATTGTTACCATGTGAAAAGTATAACAGTTTAAGCAAATAAAGTCAATAGTTTTTATTCACTATAAATTAACTTTCCTCGCGATTGTTAATTTTTAATTAACACTATATTTTTACTTTGATTTTCAAATTACACTTAATTATAACTCATAAGCCTTTAAAAAACAAACTCTATCTAGTATAATACCTATTTATTATCAAAGTTGTCATCTTTTATCTTTATACCGTATACAAAGTTCAATTTCCGAATATTTTGTATTGCTTTTTTATTGCTCGTGAAAAAAAGAATTACATAAAAAATTAAAAACACTCATATTTCAGCATTAATAATAAAAAAAGTATTAATGCTAAAATTCATCCCATCCATCTATAGAGGTGCTCATATTGTACGAAGTCACGTTACCTTCAAAGAAGTTAGCTTTTACATTTCCCTCTCCTTCTGTATCTGCTAATTTTTCCAGATGTTTGTAAGGATTTTTATCATATCCATCATATAGTTTATTTAATCCGAGACTCCTAAGCCTTTCATTAGCCAGCCATTTCGTGTAATCTTCAATAGTTTTTTCTGTGACTCCTAATATTTTTTTACCTATAATATGTTTACTCCATTTTATCTCCTGTTCTACAGCCACTTCAAACATCCCATAGATCTCCTCCTCACTGAAGTAATCTATATTTTCTTGTTTAATCTCATTTATCATATTCTGAAATAAGACTACATGGGATAGTTCATCCCTATTGATTAATTTAATAATATCAGAGGTCCCCATCATCTTATTTCTACTAGCTAGGAGATAGAAAAAATTAAATCCATTGTAAAAGTACAAAGATTCTAACAAGAAGTTAGCTACTAGTACCCTAGCAAAATTTTTATTGCTGGGAATATCTATAAAATCTTGATATATCTTTGCTATATATTGATTTCTCTCAAACAATATCTCATCATCTCTCCACTTATCATATATAAGGTTTCTTTTTTCCTTAGGCAGGATACTTTCTATTATATATTGATAGGATTGGGAGTGGATAGCTTCTTGATATGTTTGGATAGCTAGGATCAAATTTACCTCTGGAGCTGTTATATAATTTGAAATGTTCGGTATATTATTGGTTTGAATACTGTCTAGGAATACTAAAAACGAAAGGATTCCATCATATGCTTCTTTCTCTTCATCTACTAAACTCACATAGTCATTTTTATCCTGGGTCAAATCTGTTTTTTCGGGGATCCAAAAGTTTCCCATCATAGTTCTATATAAGCTGTTTGCCCATTGATACTTAACATTATTCAGGTTAAATATATTCGTTGTATCTCCGCCTATGATTTTTCTCTTATCCAAGCTGTCTATCCCATAGGGATTAAATATTTTTTTTCTATCCACTACAGCTTTCACACTCCTCTTTCTCCCTCATTATATTACTGTTTCTCTGGATAGTTCTGGTATAGTATATTGACTTACACTGGGTCTTCCACGCAGTCATTATAGTGTCATATATATCTTTAGCCTTTATATCCTTATTTAGGTCAAATAATAGTTCCATAGATACACCTTGAGTGACCCATCTAGAGATCTTACTCATTACATTGACATATTCTTTGGGATCTATTTTTTTAACTTCACTGTAAAACCAAGATCTATCATTTAGATGCTTTACTACCCTTGGAACTGCACCTTTTTGATTTTTTTCAATAAAAAATCTTGAAAACACAGGATTCACAGAAGCTGTAGCACCCATCAAGAGTGATGTAGAGGTATTAGGAGCTACTGCTGTAAGTTCACCATTTCTGATCCCATAGGTAGCTACCATCTCAAATACCTCTGACCACTCCTTTCCCCTCTCCGAGTTATCTATATAGTGTTGTTTTCCCTTCCCAAAGAATATTCCCCTGTCCCAGCTAGACCCGGAAAACAGCTTATACTGTCCTCTTTCTTTAGCCAAAAGAGCACTCCCTTTGAGGGTATAGAGAGCAATCTTTTCAAATAATTCATCTACCTCTTCTGCTGACTCCTCATATATAAGGTATCTATAAGCCAAATAATCAGAGAGGCCCATGGCTCCTACACCAATAGTTCTATATAACTCATTATGCCTGTCAGATTCTCTGAGGGGTGATTTTGTAAGCTCGATTGTATTATCTAGTAGCCTTACAGCTAAGATACTGATTTCCTCTAATTCTCTATCCTCTATCTCTGACAAATTTAGAGATAGTAGGTTGCAGGTATGAACCTCTCCCAATGTATTTTTAGATATTCCAATATTATCTTCTCTCGTCTCGTCAAATTTTTTCGTAGGAGAAAAATTTGAAAAACTTTCCATACAAAGATTTCCATTACCTATCATCCCTTTATGGGAATTATTATTCATTCTATTGGCTGTATCCTTAAAAAAGATGTAGGGCATCCCTGTCTCAATCTGTGTCTTCATAATTTCCTTTAGGAGTTCACGAGCACTTATTTTCTTCACTGTTTTTAGGTCCTCATCATTTTCAAGAGTTTTATAGATCTCTTCAAATTTTTCTCCATACAATTCGCATAGTTCAACATCATATTTCTTTCGCACTTCATATGGATCAAATAGGGTCCATTTTTTATTTTCTTCTACTCTTTTCATAAATAGGTCCGATACCACTACTTGGGGATATACATCATATGATTTTCCTCTCTGATCTCCATTTTCACTCTGAAGCTCTAAAAATTGTTCCATATCTATATGCCAAGTATCCAGTGCCACAGTCACAGCACCTGCTCTTCTGCCCTGCTGGTTTACAGCTACTGCTGTATCGTTTATTATCTTTATCCACGGAGTTACTCCTCCGCTGGCATTTAAATACCCATTAACGACCGATCCTTTTCCCCTTATTCTAGAAAGATTTACTCCTACTCCTCCGCCGTTTTTACTTATTTTTGCTATGGAATCTACATTATAGAATATAGATTCTATGTTATCATCTATAGCGCTTATAAAGCATGAAGCAAGATTTCCATTTGGAACTCTAAGGTTAGCTAAAATCGGTGTTGCCAAGGATAATTTTTTTAGGGATAAGACATCATAAAACTTTTTAACCCTCTCTATCCTATCTTCTTTTTCATTTAGAGAAAGCATCATAGATATAGCCATGAATACTTCTTGAGGTAACTCCCATACTTCACCACTATACTTTAATAGATATCTATTTACAAACATGTTGGCTCCAGCATAGTCATAGTTCATATCCCTGTCTGAAACCATATATTCATTTAATTCTATAATTTCTTTTTTTGTATAGCTTAATAATCTGTTATCATATAGGTTATTTTTACATAGGTTAGTTATGGTCTTATAAAAATCATTGTATGCATATCCTCTACCATGATATACTTCCCTTTCGATCTCCATCATTAGGAGTCTGCCACCGACATTTGCCCAATGGCTAGATTCAAAATTTGTCATAGATACAGTTAGGTTGATCAATGATTCCTGTATCCTTTTAGTTGTGATGTCTTCTTGGTAGATAGTTTCTATATGACTTTCCAATTCCACCATATTTACATCTAGCCCTTCACAGGCTTTAATTAGTTTTTCTCTGATCTTATCTACATCTATAGGTTCCCTTACCCCATCCCTATTGATGACCATCCTATTCATATTATTTTACCTCTTTTAAAAAACTATCCATAGTATAAAATTTACCATTGTATTCAATTATTGGAGCTGACATTATCTTAGCCTTACTGGCTACAACCCTTAATTCTTTAATATCCTCTATATATTCAAATTCTGCACCATCATTTACTAACTTAGATTTTAATTCCTCACACTGTCTGCAATTTTCTTTACCGTATATTTTTATCATTTAAAATCCCTCCTGTTGTGTTCATATGTTTTTTTATATACTATATATTGTATACTACATAAGTTTTACCATATAATTGTATAAATTACAATTATATAATGAATATGAAAAAGTAAGGTAGGAAAACTCCTACCTTACTTTTTCATATTCTTCCCTTGTATCTATATCTAAAAAATCATTTCCACCAGAAAAATCTAAATATTTTACACTCTTTAAATTTTTATTTATTATTTCTTTGCCACCTATATCTCCACTTAATCTTAGAAGTTCTTCCCTGTAAACTTTGCCAAATACCACAGGGCTTTTTCTCTCCCCTAGGAGTCTAGGAACCACTATATATCTATTATCAGAAATATCCATTATTTTTTTTATAATTTCCCTCCTAAGAAAGGGTTGATCCCCTGTAAAAAACATAAAATTAGAATCTATATCTGTATTTTTTACTCCTAACTTTATACTTTCACTTATTCCATTTTGTGGAATGTTGTTTATAATAGTTGTATAACCATATGACTTAGCCAGCCTCTCCACTTCTCTATACTGGGTAACCACTATAACACCATAAAAATTTATTTTATAAAATTGACGAAAAAGATGTTCAACCATTGGGATACCATCTTTTAAGAGTAGGAGTTTATTTTCCCCCATCCGTGAACTATACCCAGAAGCTAGTACAATAGCTGTAATCATGAGGTCCCTCCTATTATATTTCTAAAATATCTCCATAAAAATTTTCATCATATAATTTATTCTTTATTTCTTCCATAATTTTTAAATCTGTTACCAGATCTACCTTACTGAAAAATATAATCTTTTTACCCTTTGAATTTTTAAAGATCCCATCTTTTTTTAAAATAATTTTAATATAATCATCTATGGTAATGATATCCCCTTCCTTTTTATCCACTAACTTACAAAATAATTCTACCCTATGGATAAAATTTTTATCTATTGTTTTACCTACCTGGGTAAGATCTATTACACCTATGGTTATAGTGGTATTAGCACAGATAACTGGCTCACTTTTATTCCATCCCTTAAGGGGTTTCATTTGAGAACCATCTGCCTCTATAAAAGTATAGTCAAAATATTTTATCAGTTCTTCTAAATCTTTCGTAGGAAGACTAGATAGTTTATTCTCATATTTAGGAGCCACTAGATAGAGACTATTTTCCAAGGGAAGAGATACTGTTTCTAAAATTTTTATATCATGATAAAGATAGTCATAGTTTAATGGTATAAATATCTTGGTAGTTGTAGTTATAAGTACAGAGCTATCCCTACTATACTTATTGGATAGATGATTTAGGAGGGTGGTCTTCCCTCCTGCTCCTACTATGGATACCACATCCCCTTTTTTTAATTCTAAATCTATCATAAAAACAACCTCCCCTCAGCCTAACTCCGTGACTAAATTTTAATCTTTTTTAGTTATTAGTTTGAATGCTTTGCATTCGTTATCCCCATAAGTACTTTCTCAGGAGTTATAGGTAATGTCCTTATCCTTACCCCTATAGCATTTGCTACTGCATCTGCAATTGCAGGAGCAGATGTATTGATAACTACCTCCCCTATTGATTTTGCACCAAATGGGCCTGTATGTTCAAAGCTGGGTTTAAACTCTACCCTTATCTCTCCTACATCACATCTAGATGGTATCTTATACTGCATAAATGTATCGGATATCATCTTACCTTTTTTGTCATACTTTATATCTTCAAATAATGCCAATCCTATTCCTTGGGCCACTCCTCCCTCAACTTGGATACGAGCCAGGTTTGGATTTATCACGGTACCGCAGTCAACTACAGCTACATAGTCTATCATCTCTACCTTACCAGTTTCTAAATCTACTTCAACTTCAGCAAATCCAGCTATAAATGGCGGTGGAGAAGTATGTCCTCCCCAAGTACCGGTAGTAATAATCTGATTCTGCCCTTCATATGATATTAATCTATATGCTATCTCATCCAATGAGATCTCATTTCCATCCTTTAATAACAATGTTTCACCGTTAAATTCTATATCTTCTTTAGGGATAGATAAGATCTTAGAGGTCCCCTCTGTTATCTTTTCCACCATAAGGTTAGCTGCTTTTATAACTGCATTTCCTGTAACATAGGTTCCACTAGAAGCATATGCACCTGGATCATATGGATTTACATCTGTATCTGTACTATTTACTATTATCTTAGATACAGGCACACCGAGTATCTCGGCAGCCATTTGGGCTACTACTGTATCACAGCCCTGTCCCATATCGCTTACTCCTACTAATAGTGTGTAAAATCCATCGTCATTTAATTTTAATGTTGCAGACGCGGTATCTATACCATGGATTCCAGATCCCTGCATAGTCACAGCCATCCCTATACCTCTGGCTTTTGTAGGAGAGATCTTTTGCATAGGATATTTTTTGTCCCATCCGATCATCTCTTTCCCCCGAGTAATACATTCGTCTAGAGTACTACTATCCAGTTTAATAGATTTATCTCCCACAAAACTATTTAGAGTAGGATTTATCTCTCCTTGCTTCACCAAATTTTTCTCACGAATTAGGCTGGAATCCATATCCAGTTTTTTAGCCAATTCATTTATTGCTGATTCTAGCGCAAAGGTTCCTTGTGTAGCACCGTATCCTCTAAAAGCTCCTGCTGTACTCATATTTGTATATACTACTTCTCCGTAAAATCTACGGGCCTTGGCTCTATACATAGGCAGTGTTTTTTGTCCTGCCACACTAAATACAGTCCATGCATGTTCCCCGTATGCTCCTGTATTGGATAGCCCATGGATATCCACAGCATTTATAATTCCATCCTTAGTAGCACCTAATCTTACAGTTAATTTCATCTCATGTCTGGTAGTGGTACAAGTATGAGTTTCCTTTCTATTATAGACTAATTTTGCAGGTTTCCCTGTTACTTTTGTTATGAGTGCAGGGTATATCTCCATTGGAGCAGTTTGTTTTCCACCAAACCCACCTCCTACACGAGGTTTTATAACTTTTATCTTACTCTTTGGAATTTCTAATATCTTAGATATATGTCTTCTCACATGAAATGGTATCTGAGTAGAAGTGATGATATTCATCCTATCTTGAAAGTCCATATAGGTAATAGCTATATAATTTTCCATCATCCCGTGGATCTGTGCCTGAGTATGATAGCTGTGCTCTATCACTACATCTGAGTTAGCTAATTCTTTCTCTACATCCCCCTCTACAAGGAGGTCTTGAGCAGCTATATTTCTCATGTGTTCATTCCCATAGTTAAAGCTTGTATATGGTTTTTCAGTATGTATTATGGTTTTATTATCTATGGCTTTTTCAAAATCTAACACCGGTTCTAAGATTTCATAGTCTACCTTTATGAGTTTCATAGCCTTTGTTACAGATTGCTCATCCATTCCTGCAATTATAGCTACTTCATCTCCTACATATCTTACATATTCCCCCAATATTCTTCTATCATGGGGCGATGGCTCAGGGAAAGACTGCCCAGCTAGGGTAAATCTTTTATCTGTTACATCTTTATAGGTCAATATACACTCTATTCCTTCTATTCTAGAAGCAATAGTTGTATCTATATTTTTTATTCTAGCAAATGCATGGGGGCTACGAAGTAATTTTACAGTGAGATAATTATGTCCTAGCATGATATCTTCAGTATAAGACGGCGCTCCCTTAATAAGGCCCATCCCATCTATCTTTTTTATATCTTTCCCAACATAGTCCATTATTTTACCTCCATATATTTTCTAACTGCTCTAAGTTGTCCCATATAGCCAGTACATCTACACAGGTTTCCAGTTAAATAATGCTTCATCTCATCTATTGTAGGCGATTTCAATTCCCTCTTCATAGCTATTACAGTAAGGGTAAATCCGGGAGAACAATATCCACATTGATCCGCTCCTTCATCGGTTAAAATTTCCGCAAACTTTTCTACTTCCACACTTTCTCCCTCTAGGGTAGTTATATTTTTTTCCATTCCTCTGATAGCCAGTGTCGAGCAAGAAAGGGTAGGCTTATCATTTAATAATACTGTACATAGACCACAAGAACCAGTTTCACACCCTTTTCTTACATTTAAATATCCCAACCTTTTTAAAGCAGATTGCAGGTATTCATCATCTTTTATAGTTACCTCTTTATTTATACCATTTATTTTTAATTTAATTTCCATTAAAATTCATCTCCTTTTTTGACACAGATTAGCAAGATCTTTTAATTATTTAACTCTTCTACACATCTTCTAATCAAAACTTTTGCTATCATCTTTCTATATTCTCCACTAGCTCTCATATTCGTTCCAAATTTCATCCCATCTACCATTTCTTCTATCTTCTCAGTCATTTTATTATTTTTTATTAGTTCATCACTATTAATTGTTTTTACTACTGCTCTCCCGGGCCTTGCTCCTACAGCTATTCTATATTCCCCATCTAGATTAGAGACAGCACAATTTAAGATGGCATAGTCACTCTTTGAATTTCTCATAGTTTTAAAAGTTGCTCTTTTCCCATATTTTTTAATTATAATTTTTACTAATATATCTTTAGGTACCTTTTCCACAGCTAAATATTCCTCTAAAGATATTACTCCACCCTTATATAATTCTACCTGAGTGTTTAGAGATAAAAGAGCTGTTATAAAATCTGAGAACCCATATTTAGAAGCTACTGTGGCTCCGGCTGTAATGACAGATCTTAGCTGAATACCGACTATCTCTTCCACTGATTTTGCTACTATCCCATCAAAATTTTCTTTCAATATTTTATTAGTTTCTATCTCCCTAAAAGTTGTCATAGGGCCTATCTCTATATTTTTTTCGTCCTCTCGGATATAATCTAACTCTAAATTAGACAGGTCTATTCCAATATTGATATTTTTATTTCCTAATCTTAGAAAAGCCGTTCCTCCTAAGATAACGTTATTTCTATTTTTCATTAAAGTTTTATACCCTTCTTCTATGGACTGAGCCATTAAATGTTGTTTTATTGTAAACATATTCTCCTCCTACATTTTTTTCTTTATTATTTATCCTCTTTTAACACCTAATACATTATTAAAAAAACAGCTGAAAAGTAATTTCAGCTGTTTTATTTATTTTAAAACACCTATGCTCTTTTTAATTTTCCTGCTTCTTTGTTTCCTTCCATCTCTTCTACTTTGTTAGTAAGTTCTTTAGGAAGAATTACATTTAACATAACTGCTATTCCAGCCGATACCACTATCCCAGATCCTCCAAAAATTAGCTTAAATGATTCCGGTAAATGTTGTAATGCATCAGGAACACTTCCCATTCCAAACCCTACTCCTAGGGCAACTGCTACTATAACTGCATTTCTACCTACTAATTTTTCTTTTGTGATCAAGTTTATCCCACTAACAGCTATCATTGCAAATAACATAACTAAACTTCCACCTATAACACTTGCAGGTATTACAGATATTAAGGCTCCTATTTTTGGAATAAATGCTCCTGCTATCAAGAACATAGCTCCTATCCCTACAACAAATCTACTCATAACTCCTGTCATGGCTACGATTCCTGTATTTTGGCTGAATGAAGTAGTCGGTAAGATACTGAAAGAAGCTGCTATAACTCCTCCAAAACCATCGGCTAAGATTCCTCCAGATAGTTCCTTGTCTGTTACCTCTCTATTGGCTCCACCCATTGTTACACCCGACATATCTCCTACTGTTTCAACGGCTGATACCACATACATAAGCATCATTGCTAATATAGCATCTAGATGAAATTCTAATCCATATGTAAATGGTTTAGGTAATACAAAGTAACTTGCTTGATTCACAGCTCCAAAATCGATCTTCCCCATAAATCCTGCTATTATTATTCCTGCAACTGTTCCAACTGCTATGGCTGCTGTTCTCCAAATACCCTTTGCAAACTGGTTAAATACAATAACAACTATTAGTACCGATCCTCCTAAGAATAAGTTTGACAGTGACCCAAAATCTTTTGCTCCAAATCCACCAGCTAAGTTTTGTATTCCGACTGGTAATAGTGATAAGCCAATAGATAAAACTACTACACCTGTTACGATTGGCGGGAAAAATTTTCTAATTTTTCTCATGAACAATCCAATAGATGCTTCAAATAATCCACCTACTAATGCTGCTCCTAATACACCTTCGAATCCATATTTCAATCCGATTGAGATAGCTACAGGTACAAATGCAAAACTTGTTCCTACAACAACTGGTAGTCTAGCTCCTATAGGCCCTATTCGGTAAGCTTGTATAAGTGTATTTATTCCCGATACAAACATGGTACATTGAATTAAAAATGTCAATTTTTCACTTGGAATTCCTATAACTCCTCCAACTATTAATATCGGTGCCAGGTTGCTCACAAACATAGCTAATATATGCTGTAATCCTAGTGGTATAGCTTCCTTAAGTAATGGTACTCCATCCAAGTCATATGGTGATCTATTTTTCATTTTTTTCCTCCTAAAGTCTTTTTTATAACTCTAACTGTGGTTCGAGTAAACAAAAAAAATGGCTACTCCTCCCAATAAGTGAGAAAATAGGCATTTAGGTAAAAGAACCCTCCTAAAATAACTTAGTAGAATCCACCATATACTTAATTTTTTCACTCATAGTAGGTCGTTTACGGTGACCTGTAGAAACGCTCCTCCTTATCAGGAGCATATACGAGTTAATTTATGTGTTTATAATACTATATTTATATGACAGTGTCAAGGATAATAAATAAAAAGCAACTAATACTACTACTATTAATTGCTTTCTCTTTTTTCTCTATTTATTATTATCTGTGAGACTATAAAATTTATAAAACTTTGATTATGGTTAATTGGATGTAACGTCATTTCCATTTTATCATCTAATCTCTAATTCAGTGATTGATCTCTAGACTTCATTCAATAAAGATAGCAGTTCCAGATAATATTTGGGATCACCTGTAGAATAATAATTAAACCATGCTCCTATCATCTCATCTGGAAGAACTTCTAAATACTGCATAATTTGTTTTCCCCACAATAATCCTCCCGCTGAACTTGCTGTAATCAGATTTTTATCCACAAAAGAAAGATCATTTTTATATAAATCTCCTCCTGTATATATTTCTGAAAAATAATTAAGATATTCTATAGAATTACTTGTATGCAAATATGTATTCAATATACCTAAATTTGCTAAAGCAAGGGTCGCTCCACATATAGCAGCTATTAGAACCCCTTCATCCATATACATCTTTATGTCTTTTAAAATTTTTTTGTGCTTAGGATCATCCCACGTATCTGCTCCTGGAAGAAGAATTGCTACCATCTCACTTTTCTTTAGTTCATCCACAGAACAATCCGGAAGAATTGTTAATCCTCCTAGAGTATGAATTGGTTCCTTACTGCTTCCAACGGTCTTAATACAATATTTTGTGTTGTCTTTACTGGATATTGATTTCATATTAATCGCCGACATTATATATCCTAATTCCCAGTCCGCCATTGCATCTAAAATATAAACATAAACTATTTTTTTCATAATATACCTCCTTAGTAACATAAAACAATTATATCACTAGAACAGTGACAACTATATGTCACTGTTTCTAGAAATCTTTTCTAATGTTTTTTCTAAATGGAGTTTTATTTTTTCAGAAAATGAATTAGGAGAAATCACTTTAATCTTATCCCCAAATCCTAAAATAATAGAAAACAGTATAAAGTTATCTTCCTTTAAAGTAACTTCACTTGTTATTTCAGTTTCAGTCTCATTAATAATTAACCCTTTTAAATATTCTTCAACCAGAGTTTGGACTTCTCTTCGGTATCTTAATGTTACTATGATATTATTGTTATTTCTATTTTTTTCATGATCTTCCATCAGTTCTTTAATATTATACAACTGGATCCAATGATCATTATTTTGTTTTAATTTTTTCATCCTAACTATTTTATACATACGAAAATTTTTATTATGATAATTGTAGCCGAAAACATACCAACCATACCATTTATAAAAAACATGGAGTGGATCAATTTTTATTTTATTATGTTCATTTTTTATATTGGTATAATCAAAAGAAACTGAGGTTTTATTTTGAATTGCATTTTTTAATATCGAAATACTTTCTATAATATCTATATTTTCGTTAACTACTGAAAAATCAAGTTCTAAGAGTTTATCATCATGATTAGAAAAAATATGTTTTACTTTTTCATAAGTTTCGTAGACTTCTTTTTCTCCATAGACACTTTTTAAGCTTTTTAATGCAAGTAGAATATATTGTGAATTGGTTTTATTAATTATTTTTCCATTCAATTTATATTCACGATTAATTGAGTATCCTCCTTTAGAACCAATCTCAGAGTATATTGGAATTCCTGCTAAACTGAGAGTATCTATGTCTCTAATAATAGTTCTACGAGATACACCAAAATATTTTGCTAATGTATTGGCACTTACACGGTCTCTATTTAGAATATAAAACAAAATTCCTAAGATCCTTTCAAATTTCATTTTTAACTCTCCTCTATTTTTAATTTTCATTTAAAATTAATATTAACTTTAAAATTTCGAGAAGTCAATTTTTTTAAAGAGAATAAAAAGAGGTAGGAAATCAATCCTACCTTTTACCATATAGTTTATAAGTTTTCATCAAAACAACTTATCTATATTTTTTATTTGGTTTTTATCTTTTTAAATTTTGCTTCCATCTTATCTTCCACATCTTGGTTTATTCTTTTTTTTACTATTTCATCTCCAATATTTTCTGCATTCTCTACTATACTTTCAAATTTAGATCTTTTATAGACATAGATAGCTATCAGCATAGCGATGATATTACTAGAAAATATAGCATACCATATTACGTTTTCTGTTTTACCTATAAAATATGGTAATAATAGTAGAAGTGGTAGTCTAAATACCCAGAGTCTAGACATGCTAAGATACATGGCTTTTTTGGTTTGTCCCACTCCCTGTAGTGCTCCTGTGATTATAGGTAATATAGCCAGTCCTATTAAACTTAAGGATATATATTTTAGATATTCATTTCCTAGATCTATTATATTTTTATTTGTAGAGAAAACCCTTACTAGGCTGCTTCCCCATATTAACAAGGTAGTAGTTCCTGCTACAGAAAAGATAGCTCCTAAGACTGAACTCTTGAATACACATTCCCTAACTCTCTTTACATCATTATTTCCTATATTTTGACCGACGATAGAAGACACCGCTCCCCCAATTCCCATGGCAGGCATAACTATGAGTCCCGTTATTCTATTTCCTATTCCAAAGGCAGCTAAGGTCAATTCCCCATAGGTATTTACAAAACTATTGAGTACAACAAATCCCAAGGCAATGGTAGCCTGTCCTATAGAAGCTGGAATTCCCAAATTTGTTAATTTTTTTATATAACTAAATTCAGGTTTGAGATCTTTTAGACTTAACTTCATAGGAGTATCCCTTACAAATAATTGATATACTATATAAAATAACATTATAGCTCTAGAAAACAGAGTTGCCAAAGCCGCTCCCTTTATCCCTAAATCGAAATGAAATATAAAGATCGGATCGAGTATTACATTGATAGTTACAGATATAAGACTCATAATCATAGGAGAGATAGTATTCCCTTCCCCTTGTCTTATAGATGAATAGACAAAACCAGCATACATAAGAGGAGCTCCTCCGACTATAAATATCAGATAGATATAAGCATTGCTATATATTTCTCCTGTGGCTCCCATAACTTTTAATATGTAGGATGTACTCATTACTCCACTTATACTTAGTAGCACAGAAAATCCCATGGCAAAAGTAACCAGCTGTCCTGCTATTTTTTTAGCCTCATCTATTTTATTTGCACCTATATTTTGAGAAATCAAGGTAGTTCCTGCTATCCCTATTCCAACTCCTAATGCAAGTTGTAAAAATACCACCGGCCAGGCCAGGGTCATAGATGCTACTTCTATTGCACCTAACTTACTCAAGAAATATGTATCTGTCAAATTATACATAGTCTGAATAAGATTGTTTAACATTATAGGCAGGGAAAGTAATGTTATTACCTTATACAAGTTCCCCTCTAATATCATCTTTCTTTTTTTCATTGTCTCCATAGATCACCCCAATATAATCTTTTTTACACTATATATTCTACCACTAAAATAACTCCCTCTCAAGACTGCTCTTTTTTATTTTAAAGGTTCATAATATTTTTTATTTATATCAATGAAAATATATAAATTATATAGATGTCGACTAGTGAAAGGTTCATCTTTTATGATCTTTCTATCTATATTGAGACAGGGTGTCTTCCAAGAGAGTTTTTATCTTTTTCCGAAGAGAGAAGGGTTCTAGAATCTCAACTTCCTCATAAAATCTAGAAAAATATAGAATGGCTTTCCTATCACTGGATTCACAGTAATATATATCCCCTTCAATCTTGATCAGAGTTGGTTTATAGTGATTTATTCTTTTAAACCACGCCTTCCCTAGATCTGTTAATTTTATCTTTACTATATTTCCATAGGAAAGGAAGGGATCAAAGTTTTTATGAACCTTATCTATATAGTCTAGGTCAAGATATCTCTTATTTTTTCTAAACCTAATGGAAATCACCTTGGATATTCTCGATAGATTGAAAACGCCATATTCCTCCTTTCCGTATATCCAGCAAAATAAAAAGTTATTTTTTTCCTCCGATGTAACTTTAAAAAAATACGGCTCTACAATATAATCGTTGCCCATATGAGTTATTAAAATTTCCTCCTTCCTCTGGATAGATTTTTGTATAGATTCATATTCAGAATAAAAAATCTTCCTTTCTCTCTTATAGTGGGGCTGGGATATATATGTCCTTATCAGATCTCTAAAATATTCAGACTCATTTTGTATCATATTTTTAGGTAGTAAGTTTTCATAGATCAACTTGTTTTTTTTATTCAAATTAAATTGTATTTTTTTGTTGTCTGAACTCTTCTTAAATGGATATTTATCCACATTGGTGTAGGAGCTAGTAAACAGTCTATTGAAAAAACTATTAATTTTTATATCAAAATTCTCTATATCCCTAAATGTTATCTCATTGACAAAATTTGGGACGGTAAACCTTATTTTTTTATCGTTCATAATTCTCCTCCAGCATCATTTTTATCTTTCCCTAAGTATATAGTAAAAATTAACTATTTAAAAGTTTAACTCAACACGGAAGAAAACAAAGTAGAGTGAGTAGTGGTTGCTTTTTCTACTGAGATAGCTTATAATAGAATGTAAAATTATAAGTTAATTTATAAAAATTTTAATATAGAACACATAGGAGGAATATTGTGTCACAAGAATTAAAAAGAAATTTTTCAATAATAGCACATATAGACCATGGAAAATCTACCTTAGCTGATAGACTTATCCAATCAACTGGAACTGTCGCCGATAGAGATATGCAAGATCAGATATTGGACAGTATGGAATTAGAAAAAGAGAAGGGGATAACGATAAAGGCTAATACTGTTACAATTGACTATAAAGCTAATGATGGTAAGACATATCAATTAAATTTAATTGATACACCAGGGCATGTAGACTTTATCTATGAGGTATCTAGATCTCTAGCTGCCTGTGAGGGTGCACTATTAGTAGTAGATGCAGCTCAAGGTGTAGAAGCACAAACTTTGGCAAATGTATATCTGGCTTTAGAGCAAGACTTAGAAGTAGTCCCTGTAATCAACAAGATTGATCTACCTGCTGCTGATGTAGAAAAAGTAAGAAATGAAATTGAAGATATTATCGGTATCCCTGCAGATGAAGCAGTACTTACATCTGCAAAATCAGGTATAGGAATAGAAGATCTGTTGGAAGCTATTGTTAAATTTATCCCTGCTCCTACAAATAGTGAAGACGGGCCTCTAAAAGCTCTTATCTTCGATTCACATTTCGACGACTATAGAGGTGTTATTACCTATGTAAGAATTGTAGACGGAACTATTAAAAAAGGCGACAAGGTCAAAATATTCTCTACTGATCATCAATTTGATGTACAGGAATGTGGAATATTCTCCCCTGGGATGCACCCTACAAATATCCTGACTGCAGGATCGGTAGGATATATTATTACAGGTACAAAATCTATCCATGATTCACAGGTAGGAGATACTGTTACCAGTGTCAATAATCCGTGTGAACATGCCTTAGAAGGTTATAGAAAAGCTCAGTCAATGGTATTTGCCGGATTGTATCCAATATCTACCGACGACTATGAAAATATGAGAGACGCCATTGAAAAATTACAATTGAATGACGCTTCCCTTACTTTTGAACCTGAAACATCATTGGCATTAGGATTTGGATTTAGATGTGGATTCTTGGGCCTTTTACACATGGAGATCATTGTAGAAAGACTTAGAAGAGAATACAATATAGACCTTATATCTACTTCACCATCAGTTAAGTATAGAATACACAGAGAGAATGAACCTATGTATACTATAGACAATCCAGAAGATTTCCCTCTCGGTGGACAAGGAAAAGTAATAGTAGAAGAACCATATATCAAGGGAAACATCATAGTTCCAAAAGACTATGTCGGTGGAGTTATGGAGTTATGTCAATTAAAAAGAGGGACATATGTCAGTATGGACTATATTGACGATACTCGTGCTATGGTCACATATGAACTACCCCTTGCAGAAATAGTATTGGATTTTTACGATAAATTAAAATCTAGAACTAAGGGATATGCTTCATTTGAATATGAGATGATAGGATATAGACCTGGAGACCTGGTGAAAGTCAATATTTTGGTATCCGGTGAACCTGTAGATGCATTCTCATTTATTGCACATACAGACCATGCCCAGAATAGAGGTAGAATAATAGTAGAAAAACTAAAAGAAATCATCCCAAGACAGCAATTTGAAATACCTATTCAGGCTGCACTGGGAGCCAAAATAATAGCAAGAGAAACTATCAGAGCATTCAGAAAGAACGTTACGGCTAAATGTTATGGTGGAGATATATCTAGAAAGAAAAAATTATTAGAAAAGCAAAAAGCCGGTAAGAAAAGAATGAAGCAGATCGGTAATGTAGAGATACCTCAAGAAGCATTTATCTCAGTTTTAAAATTAAGTGATTAAGTATAAAATTATAACTAGCTGACATCTGTTGGCTGGTTTTTTTTGAAATAAAATAAATTTAGGTATTTTATATTTTATATAGTAAACTAATATTAATCAAAATATTAGGGGGAAGCATATGAGTCTAAGAGTTGACCAAATTATAAAAGAATTACCTATGTATGAAAGAGCTGAAGATGTGGGAACGTTTTTAAAATTACACGACATTGTTATCCATGAATTACATATAGAATTAGATGGTGTTTATAATACTCTCACAAAAGAGGAGATAGAATTGGATATAAAAGAGTTGGAGTCAGATTTAACTGAGGTCACTGATCACCATAAAAAAGAGTTACTCCATGAGATCATTGCCTATATAGAAAAAAAAGTTTAAAATCAAAATTGTAAGGGAGTTTTAATTATCATTATGAATACAAAAAAATCTAAATCCGAGATAACCTTTAAGGAAAAACAATTAATTTTTTCGATGTTAAATAAAATATCACTCTTCGGTGGGTTGACTGCCGGAGAGATAGACTATCTTATCCCTATGTTGACTACAGCTTCCTTTAAAAAAGGAGAGGTCGTTTTCACCCAGGGGGAATCACCAAATAATATTTTTATTATCCAGACTGGGGAAGTTAAAATAGTTAAACAGCATGATGACGTTGAAATTGAATTAATTCGATTTCAGGAGGGAAATTTATTTGGTGAAACTGAACTTATTGGTATCTTCAAATATATTGCCTCTGCTATTACTTTGACAGATGTAAAATTACTTGTATTTTCTAAATCTGCACTTTACTCCCTACACAGTAAAAACATGAAATTATTTAGTAAGATAATTTTAAATGTTGCTCGTGAATCTTGTCGAAGAACTGCTAAAACCGATGAATATTGGTTAGAGGAAATGGTTAAATTAAGAAAAAACCACAAAAAATAGATATAAGTTGTCACATATATATTATCATAAAAAAGTGGTAGATATCTCTACCACTTTTTTATGATTTTAAAAATTTAAAAATAGGAGTTTAAAAATGATAAGAAATAAAATGAAAATAATAGCCTTACTTGGTCTAGTGATATCTATAAATAGTTTTTCCATAGATGTCTATACTCCAAAAGCTCCTCCTAGCATCCCTATGTTAACTATGAAAGATGGCGTTACACTCCATTATTATCAAGATGCCCACACAGAAATTATTCCCAGGATAATTAAAGATCAAGACGGTGTCTATATTATCCCTACTAATCTAGGTGAAAATTTAAAAAAGAAAGGCCTTGAGTTAAAACTATTAGGGGTAACTAGTCAAGGGCTTATCTCTATCATCTCTCAAAAAAATATAGAGGATATAAGAGATTTAGATGGTGAGAATATCCTAATCGGATCCCAAGGCTCATCTCCAGATGTAATCTCAAAATTCTTGTTCAGAAAAAATAATATAACTCCTAAGATCACCTATAGATCCACTCCAGAGGTAGCCAAATTGATGATCCTCCAAAGAGGTGATAATGCTGTTCTACCTGAACCTATGGCTACCATGGTTTTAGAAAAAAACTCTAAACTTATTAGGACTATAGTATATATAGACGAATGGGAAAAAGTAACTTCCCTTTCTGGAATCCCCCAAGTAGGGCTCTATACTACTCAAAAATATAGTAAAACTCATTCCAAAGAGATAGAAAAATTCATAACTGAATATAAAAAAAACCTGAAAGATTTAAAAAAAGATCCCAATGAATTTATAGACCTAGCCCAGGTTAATTTCAATATTAATCTGAGTAAAAAAGGCTATGAAGAATCCATAGAATATATGAATCTTACCCTTATTGATGGGGAAGAAGGAGATAAGCTAGTAAAAGAATACATTGAAATTCTAGGAGAGAATAGATGAAAAAGAAATTGATTCCCATCATCATATTTACATTTATATGGGCTGGGATCTCAACTCAGGTAGCTCCCATAGTTTTACCATCTCCTCTACGAGTTTTCTACACCTCATTATTTTTATTGCAGAATAATTATAACGAGATTCTAGTAACCCTGAGTCGGCTGGGGATCTCCCTTATCTTGACTTATCTTATAGGATTTATTTTAGCTTTTGGAATAGTTTCTTCCAAAACCCTTAAGATCCTTATCCAGCCTGGCTTACTTTTTATGCAGAGTACCCCTATAATCTCATGGATCTTACTGGCTTTAATTTGGTTTGATAATAAATATATACCGATCTTCATAATTTGTATCAATACCATTCCTATTCTCGTCTTAAATATCGTCAGTGGGATGGAGGGGATCGACAAAAAAATATTAGAGATGGCAGACATATATAATATTTCTAAAAAAGACCGTTTTTATAAGATTCAGCTTCCCTCCCTTGTGAGATACCTTCTACCGTCCACCGAGATCATCCTCGGATCTTCATTTAAGGTTGTCGTAATGGCAGAGGTCATATCTAGAGTCAGTAATGGTATTGGAAATGGTTTAAACATTGGATGGCTCAATATAGAGACGGATATAATTTTAGGATGGACTCTGATAATATATATTCTCAGTTTTCTGGTCTCAAAATTAATTTTAACATCTTTAAAAAGACAATTCAGGAGGTACCTATGATTGAATTAAAAGATCTTTCCCTCACCTTCCATGGGGAAAAAATTCTGGATAAGATCACATATAAATTTAAAAAAAATAAGGTCACTGCGATCTTAGGCCCCTCTGGAGGAGGAAAAACCAGCCTCTTTAATATTATCGCCGGAATAGAAACGAACTATTCTGGGGAGATTATTAAAAACTTTGAAAATGTAGGTTATATATTTCAAGAGGACAGACTCCTCCCCTGGGAAAGTGTAAAGGAAAATCTAAATATTATTCCAGGAGCTACCGATACAAAGATACTCCATATACTAGAACTTCTACACATCCCCCACAAGGTGGATCATCTAGTTAAAAATTTGAGCGGAGGTGAAAAACAAAGGGTTGCAATAGCTCGTGCTTTTCTATACGATACAGAGTTAATATTGATGGATGAATCTTTAAAATCTTTGGATTTTCCCCTGAAAATAAAATTAATTGCTCTGATCATCTCTCTTTTAGAAAAATACTCAAAAACTCTCATTATGATAAGTCATGATATAGATGAGATCCTGCTTATGGCAGATGAAGTTATTATATTTTCTAAAAAACCAACCATCATAGAGGAAGTTTTCACCATTGATTTTCCCAAATCTAAAAGGACCCTATCCTCTAAAGAATTAAAAATATATAAAAATAAAATTTATGATGTGATCCTTAAATAAGGATCGTATCTATTATAACTAGGAGAGTGAAAAACTATGCAAAATATATTAATATCATTAATTTTAGGTATCTTAATAGGTTGTACATTCAAATTTTCTGATAGAATGAAAAAAATTAATGGATCATCTCAATATTTAGGAATAATTATTTTATTGTTTGCCATTGGAATTACTATTGGAATGAATCGATCACTGCTGGGTAATTTAAAAGAAATAGGTGGTATCTCCCTTGTCTTTGCCATCCTCACTTCACTCTTCAGTATTATATTAGTATTTTTCATGAGCAGATTGGTACTAAAAAGGAGGAATAATTAATGACATTATCTATAATATTTTCTGTTCTCACAGGTATTTTGGGAGGATATTTTTTTATCACAGAATCCCTTACTCCGTATATCGATATCCTTATAGATTCAGCACTTTATTTTTTAATGCTTTGTGTAGGAATAGATATAGGATTGAATAAACACATCTTTAAGGATCTAAAAAAACATAGTTTAATTATTTTAGTAGTTCCGACTTCTATAATTGTAGGAAGTTTACTGGGAGGCCTTCTCACCGGTTATATCTTTGATATGCCTAAAAACTTAAGTTTAGCTATCTCTTCTGGTTTTGGATGGTATAGTCTTTCCGGTATTATCCTCACACAGTTAGACGGTGCAGAGATAGGCACCATAGCTTTTTTAACTAATGTTTTTCGAGAATTAATCACTGTGATTTCCATACCATTTATTGCAAAATATTTAAATGATTATACTACTATAGCTCCTGCAGGAGCCACTTCTATGGATTCTACACTGCCTATAATTTCTAAGCATACCAATCCTGAAACTGTTGTAATAGCATTTATTAATGGAATTTTATTAATGGGATTAGTCCCTATCTTGGTTCCTTTTTTCTATTCTCTCTAGGAAATCTTGATAATCAAATAAAATGGCTCTCAGAATTTATTCTGAGAGCCATTTTTTATTTCCAGTGGTTAACTTGAAATGATATGAATAATTATAGAATAATCTTTTGCCCAAGGTTTTTAATCAGAGCCATTTTATAAATCAATTCAGAAACTGCTAAATCAAACAATCCCATTCCTACAAATTTATAAAGTGTAGTGTCTCCTGTAATTGCTGTTCCAGTTAATAAATTAGAAAACAATTTGATCTGATCTTTTTTTATCCAATTTTCTTTAAGAGGAGTTATAATATCTCCAGATTCTTCCTCTGCAAATTCTGTGTCCACATAAACATTATCAATTAACTCATATAATGATTGAGGATATTCTCTCATGTTAGGTTTGTAAGAACCAAGACCTATAAAATGTTTTCCCTGAAGTAATTCTTTATCATCGGGTATGACAGGTGTAGCAGATGGTGTTGCTGTAATAATAACCTCTGACATTTTTACAAGTTCTTCTGAAGAATTTGCAATGATAATCTTTATGTCTGGAAATTCTTTTTGAAGTTTTTCAGCAAAAGCATCCATACCCTTTGAATAGGCATCAAAGATCATAACTTGATCAAAATCTCTTGCTTCACAGGCAAAAAGTACCTGGTAAAAACCTTGTACCCCAGCTCCTATTAGACCTAGTTTTTTTACATTTTTTGGTGTTGTGTGACGCACCCCAACTCCACCTACAGCACCAGTTCTATACGCTGTTAAGTCAGCACCATTGATCAATGCTAGTGGAATTCCTGTTTCTATATCATTTAGAAGCATTAAACCCGTTATTACAGGTAAGTTTTTCTTGGGATTCTCTGGAAAGAGAGATAACATTTTTGTCCCAAATATACTATCCTTGAAACAAGGCATGTATAGAAGTGTTTTGTCATCCTTGTTGACATGGATTCTATCCGGCATAAAAAAACTATTTTTTTCGTAGATATGAAAAGATTCCTCTATGACATCCATCATTTCATTGAGTGATACAGCTTCTTTAATATTTTTTTCGTTAAGATATAGCATAAGACCCCCGTAATTGTGTGCGTTGATTTATATATATAGTATGACCAATATTATTTGTAGTATATTCTATGGGATTATATCTGTCAAGGGATAGGAGGAGATATTTGTGTGTGTTGATTTGTTTGTTTTATATTAAGGTAGTTTATTTTTGTTAAGGTGTATAATCATTTCAAGTCGACCACTTGAAATAAAAAAAGACCTTTTTTCATAAAAACCGATATAATGTAGTTACGACAACAAACATTAAAGGAGTTAATTTATGAAAAAAGGATATAAACATTTTAGCATATATG
>NZ_JBAHZY010000133.1:0-67931 GCF_037132775.1 Psychrilyobacter sp. | reverse complement strand
CACATTCCGAACCCAGAAGTTAAGTCCGTAAACGCTGAAAGTACTTAGGGGGCAGCCCCTTGGGAGGATAGGAACTTGCCAAGTCTTTTTTATTTTTTGAAGAAATTCAAAAAATTAAAGGAGTCATCAATTAATTTGGTGACTCTTTTTTTATGCCAAAAATAAGAGGTAAGATACTTTATAATTCATTGTTTTTTATTAGAGTATATCTTCCTTTAATCTTGCGTTAATAAAAAAATAAAAATTTTTTATAAAAAACAAAGAAAAGATTGGTGTTCATAACTATATTATATCAAAACCCTCCAAGATGGGGGCAGGGGGTTGAAAAGCATCAGCTATTTATTTATATATATTTTGGTGGATAGTGAAAAAAGTAGATACAAAAATATAATATTACTATATAATGTAGTTAATAAAAAAATGGGGGAGACATTTATGATAAAGAAATTGGAAGAATCATGATATAAATTTAAAGAGCAAGGTTGAGGTGTTAAATCTTGAAAAATTTAAAACATTGCATTATAAGTCTAAAGGCACCGAGCTATATGTAGAAATGTCTCTTAAACAAACATGGAAAGCGGGTGCTTCTATAGCAAAAGGTGGTATAGAATTCAGTCCGAATATACTTACAGAAGAAGTTTTTTCTATGCCTAAAAAAGGCGGGGTCAATGGAATTTTCTCCAGTACAATACCGTTAAATTATGGTGGGAATTTGATAGATAACTTTAAATTGACGTTCAAAGAGGGGAAAAAAGTAGAATTTACAGCTGAAATAGGTTATGAAATTTTGAAAAATTTATTGGAAACAGATCAAAGGGCTAAATACTTAGGAGAAATAGCACTGATTCCTGTAGATTTCATGGTAGGATCAGAGAATTTATCTATTGATGGAATCGATGAGGATAGAAACCTAATACCGATTTTTAGAAACGGAAACTGGGTAATGTAAATATCAAAAATACAAGGAGAAAATTTTATGAAGTTATCAGAGTTAAAGTTTTTAAAAATCGAGTTAAAAGATCACCCTACCAGGAAATTAAAAATGGAGTATATAAATAAATCTAATGCCATAGCTGTACTAGTATTAGATGAAAAAGAGGAAAAGACTCTCTTAGTAGATCAGTACAGACCTGGAACAAATTCCAATTTATTAGAAATACCAGCAGGGATAATAGAGGCAGGGGAAACAGCTAAATCAACCTTGGCAAGAGAACTCAGAGAAGAAACGGGATATACAAAGAATGATATAGAAATAATATATGAATCCAAGGAAGCTCTCGCTTCGTCGCCTGGGTATACTACTGAAAAATTGTATATTTATATAGTTTAATTAAAAAATAACGAAATAAAACCGTTGGAATTAGAATTAGATGAAACTGAGGATCTCACAACTAAGTGGATAAATTTAGGAGATATGGAAAAGGTCACTACGGATATGAAGAGTATATTGACTTACTATATGTATATGAACAAAAATAAAAGGTAATATCATAAATAAAAATGGAGGGTTTTCCTCCATTTTTTTGTTATATAGGAAATTATAAATAAAAGATTATAAACCTTAATTGTGCTTGTTTGGATGCAATGTCACGTTGCTTTTTTTTAAGGACGGTTATTGTGAGAATAGATAGATATAGATACAAGGAGGAGTTATGGGAAAATTAAAAAAAGAAGCAATGAAAAAATCATTGAAAATTATTAGAAAGTGTAGGAGCTAAAAACATAAAAGTGATACACGTGAAGGGAGCAGCAGGTCGTTGTATCAGGGTAGAGTTTCAAGACATTACGCCATCATTCCTCTTATCAGACTTACAGTTGTCGCCTTTAAGATTGTTAATTAAAGACCCTTATAATTTTAATTGTAAAACGTGTCGCACGTATGCTATCATGAGGACCTTTGTATAGTAGGGATATGCAGAATTTGTCTGGTTGAAGTGGTAGGGGTGGGAATTTTGCAGGCATCTTGTTCTTGCTCCACAGAAAAAGAGATAGAGGTGGAAAACACATAGTCATAAGATCAGGAAAGCCAGAAGGCATATATTTGATCTTATGTTGGCTAACCATGTAGGGGAATGTTGTTCCCTGTATAAGGAACGGAAATTGTGAATTGCAAGATCTGGCAGAAGATTATGGGATCACAAAATATCCCTTTGGGCACCCATATAAAACGGTAAAGCCTGTGGACTGCAGTAAGGGGTATGGAAGTGTATCCTTTGTAGAAGGTGTGTGTGAAGCTGTCTAGATTTGCAGGAGGTAGGAGTTTTGGTGTGAAAGGAAAGAAGTTAACAAATAAAAGATAGCAGTCAATTCTTATTTGACTGCTATCTTTTATTTGTTTAAATTTTTATATGAGCATTTTTTTAGCTGTTGTTCCGTTAATAGAGTTTGATTTTTCTAAAAATTCATCGATAAGATTATTGTCAGCAATCAATTCCAATAAAATCGAACCATCCTGTGAGCAAGTTTCTTTATTAAGATTATGAAGTCCTAATCTTACCTTGATATAACACCCATATTCAGTGAGGGTATTTTGTACCGGAAGAACAATTTCATTTCGATTTTCTAACTTAATATCTACAATTTTAAATTCCATAACTTCACCCTATAAAAAATTATTGACTGAGTTTTTATATTGTAAAGAAATCAGTTATTAATATGAGTATAAGTTAAATATATGAAAAAAACAAGAGATCAATCTGGATCTTCTTCGGAGGATAAATTTTTGTGAAGTTCTTGGCGTTTTAAGAAATATTTATCTTTAAATTTATTTCTTCTATCTGTAAAAGTACGGATGATAGGTAATAAAACACCTGCAACTATACCTGCAGAAAAACCATTGTTATATAGGTTTAATCCGCCGTGAACAACACCGATATTTCTAACCACTGACATGTGAAGCCATCCTGCAACGACACCCCAAAGAGGACCGTAAACACCCGAAATTGGAGCCATAGCAGTACCAAATAGAGCTGAAAGAACTAAAACAAATTTATCTACTTCAGTGGTTACACCGGCTAACCAAACTCCAAATAGGATAGGTGCAATATTTAAAGGATGCTTTCCAAAGGCAGAAAAACCAACAATAGTTAAGATTCCTGCTAAGAGGGGACCGCTCAAAGTTTCTCCTACGAGGAGGATGAAGGAGATAGAGATAAATCCATTGATTCCCATGTTGATAAATGAAAGCCCGTAGCCATATTTTTCCACAAAATCAGACTTTAAGCCGTTACATTTTAATAATTGTTTATAACCTTTAAAACTGTTGTTGTTGATATAAAACCCCACTGAGATCATAAGTAAAAATACCATAGAACAAGTGATCAAGAGCACCATATGATATTTTGTAGAAATTAGCTTTTGAGGCTCGATATTAAAATCATAAGCCTTGAGGACAGAAGTGATAACGGCCCCTAGAAGTCCCCCGGTAAATCCTAAATTATAAAGGTTGAATCCTTCATGAAATGAAACCATCTTTTTGGCTAGCGGAGTAGCGATAAACCCTATAACTATTCCTAAGATCATAGCTAGAAGATAGGCCTCATCAAATGTATCCGAACTAAATGCTAATGCACTGATAAATGGTGCCAATGCACTGGTAAACATGATTGTGGGTAAAACTGTTTTGAAATCTAAATGCTCAAACTTAACATACATGATTCCACCAAGATAGATAGGCAGGACATTAAATATATTTTTTCCAAAGAATGAGAATCCAAAGACTGTAAAAAAAGCAGCTAGAACCAATCCGCTGATCTTTAGTTTAAAACTTTTAACAAGGATAAAGTTAAAAATAAGCAAACTAAATGCATTTAAAAATGTAGCTCCTAATCCGCCAATAACTAAGAAATCTGTTATGAGTGTTGAGGGAGATGTAACTATATTTTTTAATCCAATAATAATATTTGTTTTGTCGACAATAACAAAATAGGTAAAAATACTTAGAATGGCAAGAGCCAGTGTAAGGGTTAATTTTTTAGCTTTTTGCAGTCTCCCATAACTAAATTCATCCATAAAAAATCCTCCTAATAAAATACAATAAATCCCAATCTTTACAAATAGTATAGACTTATATTATACTTTATTTACAGGCAAAAAAATAGTAAAAAAAAATAAGTGCTGAACGTTTTTTAATAAAGCTAAAAATAGAGGTGGATGTATGTATTATGTATATATGCTAGGGTGTGGAGATGGAAGTGTCTATACTGGTATAACCAATGATGTAGAAAAAAGAATGGAGGCTCACAGGTGTGGGGAAGGAGCTAAATATACCAGGGGTAGAGGACCCTTTGGGATTCATTCTTTGTGGGAAATGAAAACAAAATCCCAAGCCTGTAAGGTGGAATATTTTATTAAAGCACAAACTAAAAAGAAAAAGGTATTATTCTATACAAATAAAGAATATTTGACCAAATTAATATATGAGGAGAAGGGGATAGAGATAAAAAAACTGCCCCAATGGGAATTGGAAGAATAAAACATTTGATTGTTGTGAAGATTAATTATGGTGAATTAAAAAAAGATGTTTCTACGTTTTTATCGCAGAAATATCTTTTTTTAATATTTTAAGGTTTTCCCCAAAAATTTTTTTAATTCTAACGTCTGTGGATTACTAAACAGAGAAGCAGCTTCTCCAGCTTCAACAATTCTCCCCTCATCAATAAATAAGATGTAGTCAGCTACATTTTTGGCAAATCCCATCTCATGGGTGACTAAGATCAAATCTTTTTTCTCTTTTTTTAATTCTAAAATACTGTCTAAAACTTCAGAGGTCAGAGCTGGGTCTAACGCCGAAGTAGGTTCATCTAAAAGCAAAAATTGAGAATCAAGAGCAACAGCACGCGCTATGGCTACTCGTTGTTGTTGTCCCCCTGATAGTTGGGAAGGATATTTATGACCATGTTCTCCCAATTGGAATCTATCGAGTAGAGTTTTGGCACGAAGATTTGCTTCATTTTTTTTTATTTTGTGTACCTTTTCCAGGGGCAGGGTGATATTGTCCATGGCCGATAGATGAGGGAAAAGATTAAATGCTTGAAATACCATTCCAATAGTTTTTCTATAGTTGTGTAGATCAGTTTCCTTAAATGACAGGGTTTTATTATTTATGGTGATGCTCCCTTCTTCTGGAATTTCTAAGCCTGCTAAGATTCGTAAGAGGGTAGATTTACCTCCACCAGAGGGACCAATGATGACTAGGGAGTGGACACCTTTTATATTTAATTCCAAATTATTGAGAACAACCTGGTCGCCGTATATTTTTTTTAAATTTGATATATTAATCTCCATATGAAAACCTCTTTTCTAATTTTTTTGACAGGTGGGAGATAGGGTAAGTCAACAAAATATACCCTACAGCTAAGACAGCATAATTTTCAATAGGAGTAAATGTGATAGAGTCCACCTCTTGGACATTTTTTGTAAATTCATTTACTGCAATTATAGATAAAAGAGATGAATCCTTGATAAGGGATGCAAATTGTCCTGCAAGGGGAGGCATAATTCTTTTTATGACCTGTGGCAGGATGATATATCTATATTTTTGAAAATTGGTAAAACCTAAAGCTTTGGCTGAATCAATCTGTGTTTTGTCGATACTGTCTATTCCACCTCTGATAATCTCTGCAACGTATGCACCAGAAAAGGTAGCCATAATAAGGACACCCATAAGGTATCGATTATTTATATTCAAGGCCGTTCCAACCACGTAAAAAAATAGATAAACTTGGACAATAAGGGGTGTCCCCCTTATTATCTCAATAAAAATCTTGGTGAAATAATGAATGGGCAAAAATCTATTTTTTTGACCCACGACCAAAAGAGAACCAATGATCAGACTGCAAATTAAAGAAAATATAGAGATCATAATGGTTACAAAAAAACCAAAGATAAATTTATATTTGAACTCAAAAAAGACAGAAAGTCCTTGAGATTCATAATTTAATCTGCTAAAAGCGTAGTTCCAAAATATAATTCCTATGATTAAGATGAGTGCAGTATTAACTATTTTTGCTGACAAAGTTATGTTAAAACTCTCATCTTTGGCATAGAATAAATCTTTAATTTTCATATTTTAAAAGAAAAAAGGAATATTTCTTTTTTCAAACTCCTCCTTAGGCTCAGCAAGATATTTATCAGCTAATCTATCTAAACTTCCATTTTTTTTATAAGTTTCTATAAAATTATTTATTTGTTTCCCTAGTTTATCGTTATTTTTTTTGTATGCAATAGCCCAATATTGAGGAGTTTCTTCAAAGGGTTTTAAGATTGGCACAGTAGTACTCTTATTTTTTTTCCAATTTTTTAAAATGGTTAGTGGATCATATATAAAAGCATCTACCTTTCCTTGGATAACTTCTAGTATGCAAGCACTTTCTTTGTCAAAAACTAAAATATCGGCCTTTGGGAAAGCCTTCATAGCAACTACATGTCCAGTCGTGCCTCTTTTTACTGCAATTTTCTTACCTTTTTTATTGAGATCCATGGGATCTTTTATTCCACTGTTTTGGTTGGCTAAAATGGCAAGGTTTGATTTTGCATAGGGAATGGAAAAATTGATAGATCTCTTTCTTCTCTCTGTAATACTCATAGATGATAAGATAATATCAATTTTTTCAGTTCTTAGTGCAGGGATAAGGCCTCCGTATCCCATGTTTTCGATGACAACTTCTCTGCCTAAATATTCACCTAAATCTGTAGCCATATCTACACTAAAACCACTTGGGGTGCCGTATTTATCGGTAGTTTCAAATGGGGGGTAAGCTAGCTCCATTCCAACCACTAAAGGCTTTTTTCCAAAGGTTATAGCACTAAAGATAATTAAAAATAAAAATATAATTTTTTTCATAAATTCCTCCTTGAATTTCTGAGTTGAGTTATAAATACTAATCTAGTAATCTAAGTATATACCATAACTTTATTAGATAAAAATTTAAATTTCCTTTTTAAAACAATCTCTTTCTTTTTTTATTTATATTGTTAGATGAAAACTATTAAAAAAACTATTAGATTACTTTGTAAATATAGAATTTTGAGATAATATCTGATTAAGTTAAACTAGAGAGTTGTAACTATAACTTTTTGGTTGTAGTTATTAAGTTAAGTTTTTTATGAAAACGTAAAAATTTAGTATATAATGAAAAAAAGAAAGCTGGAGGAGTTTATGGAAGAAATTAGATATAGACGGGAACAAGAGTTGATAATGAACTACACTTGCGGGAAGATGGCCATTCCGGCAGTTCCTGGAGGAGGGAAAACTTTTATTCTCAGCAGATTAGCTACTAAATTAGTAAAAGTATTAGAAGGGGAAGAGAAAATGTTGATTCTGACCTATATGAATTCATCTGTAAATAACTTTAAACATAGAATAATGGAACTTTTGCAAGAAAGAGGCGAATATGAGCTATATAGGAAATTTCAAATAAAAACCATCCATAAATTAGGGTCGGATCTTCTGAGGGAGTATGGGGATAGTCTGGGCATAACAGAGGGATTCCAAACTATGACAGATGCCAATAGATATTATTTGATGAGTTTGGTCATGATGGAGTATAGGAGGGAAAAACCTGGAGACTTGGATTTTTTTTTAGATACAAAATATGGTGGGACCGGAATGCAAGTTAGATGGGATAAGGAACTGGTCAACCTAACTTTAAAAATGATCAGTGGGATAAAAAATAAAGGAATGACAGCGAAAAGACTGCATAGTTATAGTAAAAAATATAGAAAAGACAGTTTATTGAGAATTGTAGGAGAGTTATTTTATAGATACGACCTGGAGTGTAAAAAAAACGGACTCTTGGACTATGATGATATCTTATTTTATACATATAAATTATTGAAACAAACTCCTAATCTAGTGGAAGAACTTAGGTTGAGATATAGATATATATTTGAAGATGAAGCTCAGGACAGTAACACCCTCCAAAATAAGATAATAAACTTGATATCTAATGGAAACTTAGTCAAAGTAGGGGACCCTAACCAAAGCATATTGGGGACATTTACTTCTAGTTCTCCAAAGATATTTAAAAACTTTATAAGATCTAATCCAAAGGTGGAGATGTTTACTGCTGGTAGAAGTACGAGGAGTATAATAGAGGTAGCTAATTATTTAGTAGAGATCGTAACTACGAGACATCCCTTGGAAGATGTTAGAATAGCTCTGCAGTCACAGTTTATAAAGCCAGTATTGGAGGGTGAGACACCTTCTAATCCAAAGATAGATGGATATGGGGTGAAAACTATAAAAGTTTTGGGTTGGGAGGAGGAAAGAGACTGGCTGATAAAGGGAATAGAAGGATTTCTTAAAAAATATCCCGAGAAAAATGTAGGGGTTCTCCTACCTACTAATTACAGGATAGATGAGATAGCCAGGATATTTAGGAGAAAAAAAATAGATTTTCAGATCCTTAGTGATATTCCCGAGAGTTTATTGGAACTTATGAGTTTTTTAGGAGATTTTTTAGAATATTTAGCTAGACCATTTGAAAATAAAAGACTGGTTAAACTTCTAGAAGATAATTTTTTTATGGATGATGAAAGGGAAGTTAGAGAAATAATCTCAAAGTTTATAAGATCTAATCTTTTAGAAGACGTTCTTTATGGGGAAGAAGAACCAAAATTGGGTAAATTTTCACTAAAAAAATATAAAGCTATCTTAAAAAAAATACGGGCTGTATTGGATTTAAATCAGAGTTCATTGGAAAAAGTGATAGTCTTTATAGGAGAAATATTTGAAATTCATGATGAAAAAAGGCTGTTAATAGAAAAAATATCCTATGATCTAAAAAAAATATTGAAATATAATCCTAAATGGAGTTTACTGGATCTAGCTTTTAATTTAAAAAAAGCAAAAAATAGTGAATTTAGTTATATGGCCAAAGCCGTGGAAGAGGAAGGGGTTTTAGAAAATAATGAAAAATTCAAGGTGACACTATCTAGCTACCACAGGAGTAAGGGGATGGAATGGGATTTTGTCTATTTAGTAGGAGTGGATAACAGAACTTTTCCTGTGCACCTAAATGAAACCAACTATGGTCAGTGTTTTTTTTTAAAAAAGGAATATGAATATCCTCAAATTTTTGTAGAAAAAGAGTTCGAGAGGGAGTTTATAGATAGAAATACAGAAAATGGAGTAGTAAAGAATAAATTGGAGAAGATAGCAGAAAATACGAGACTACTCTATGTGGGGATAACCAGAGCTAAGGAGTACCTCATGATCAGTGGGAATGCAGAAAATGGAGTATATTATTTAGGCGAGATAGAAAAGTTTGTAAAAAATAGGATCAATTAATAAAGTAGGACTAATTCATGGATTAGTCCTAGCTTAAATAATCTTTGGGCAGAAAAGGAGTTGAAACATATGAAAGAAAATTTTTATTATAGTCAAAGTTCATTGGATACATTTAAACGGTGTCCAAAGATGTATGAATATATCTATATAGATGGTGTATCAGGAAAGGGGGGGGATCCCCAATTGAAGAAGAATATAGATATGGGGACAAATTTTCATATTTTAGCCGAAAGGTATTTTAATGGGATAAAAGATTATTTCTATGTAAAAAATGATCAACTTTTGGAATGGATGACTGTGCTGGAAGAAAAATACCCTGAAGATATGGATTTCAGGAGTGAATTTGAGATAAGGCAGAATAAAGATGAAATTAGGCTTATGGCAAAATATGATCTGATTGTTATAGAGGGTGATAAAATAAAGATAGTGGATTTTAAAACAAATAAAAATTCATATAAAGCAGACGTTGTAGATGGTGATATTCAGACAAAAGTTTATATGTACCTTTTAGGAGAAAATTTAAAAAGAGTGTTTCCCAATATAAAAATAGGGAATATTAGTATGGAATATTTCCAACTAAATTATCCTGGAAACAAAATTTGTATAGAATATAATAGAAAAAAACATGAAGAAAATAGAAAAATATTGAAAGAATTAATAGGTGAAATAAAGAAAAATATTTTTTTTTCTGCCTCAAAAAATGAAGAAATCTGTATAAAATGTGGCTTTGAGAGTTTTTGTCAAAAACAACTTTAAAATATTTTTAAAAAAAGTAAAAAAAATGTTGACGGGAACCTGTAAACACGGTATACTTCTTCTTGTCCGTGAGGGAAAGCAAAAACGCTACGAACTCGAAGACGAAAAGAATAAAAATGTTTTAAATGATTATGCCTGGGTGGCGGAATCGGTAGACGCACGGGACTTAAAATCCCGTGTCCTTTGTGGACGTGCGGGTTCAAGTCCCGCCCTAGGCACCATTTTAAAACGCAAATCCATACCGCGGGATAGAGCAGTCTGGTAGCTCGTCGGGCTCATAACCCGAAGGTCGTAAGTTCAAATCTTGCTCCCGCCACCAAAACAATTGAATAACCACATAGGTATGCGGGAATAGCTCAGTTGGTAGAGCGTCAGCCTTCCAAGCTGAATGTCGCCAGTTCGAACCTGGTTTCCCGCTCCATAAGCGCCACTAGCTCAGCTGGTAGAGCACTCGACTTTTAATCGAGTTGTCACAGGTTCAAACCCTGTGTGGCGCACCATATGAATCTGTAGCTCAGTTGGATAGAGCAACGCCCTTCTAAGGCGTGGGTCAGGGGTTCAAATCCCTTCAGGTTCACCATTATATGGATCTATAGCTCAGTTGGTTAGAGCACTCGGCTCATAACCGAGTGGTCGCTGGTTCAACTCCAGCTAGATCCACCATTTTATTTCAAATTGTGGTCCGTTCGTCTATCGGTTAGGATTCTTGGTTTTCACTCAAGCGGGAGGGGTTCAACTCCCCTACGGACTACCAATTGAAATAAAAAATAAATAAATAATTGTTCTAAATGATTATGCCTGGGTGGCGGAATCGGTAGACGCACGGGACTTAAAATCCCGTGTCCTCTGTGGACGTGCGGGTTCAAGTCCCGCCCTAGGCACCATTTAAAACATTTATACACACATTGTGTGGTTGGATTCCCGAGTGGTCAAAGGGAGCAGACTGTAAATCTGCCGGCTCAGCCTTCGAAGGTTCAAATCCTTCTCCAACCACCATTACGCCTATAGCTCAGTTGGTTAGAGCGCACGCCTGATAAGCGTGAGGTCGGTGGTTCAAATCCACTTAGGCGTACCATTTTGGGGATATAGCTCAGTTGGGAGAGCGCCGCACTTGCACTGCGAAGGTCAGCGGTTCGACCCCGCTTATCTCCACCAAAATCGCCTTGATAGCTCAGTTGGCTAGAGCACTTGGTTCATACCCGAGCGGTCGATGGTTCGAATCCATTTCAAGGCACCATTACAATATTACAATTTGTGGTCCGTTCGTCTATCGGTTAGGATTCTTGGTTTTCACTCAAGCGGGAGGGGTTCAACTCCCCTACGGACTACCAAATGTAATAAGCTCGCATAGCTCAGTTGGGAGAGCACCTGCCTTACAAGCAGGGGGTCACAGGTTCAAGTCCTGTTGCGAGCACCATTTAAAGCTTTATAATTTTGTGGGGGTGTAGCTCAGTTGGTTAGAGTGCCTGCCTGTCACGCAGGATGTCGCGAGTTCGAGTCTCGTCACTCCCGCCATTAAATTATAAATATCTATATGCCGCTTTAGCTCATCTGGTAGAGCAACTGACTTGTAATCAGTAGGTGATTGGTTCGACTCCGATAAGCGGCACCATATAAATATAGTAATGGGCTGTCGCCAAGCGGTAAGGCAACGCACTTTGACTGCGTCATGCGCAGGTTCGAATCCTGCCAGCCCAGCCAACTATAAACTTTTAACACCCTTCGGGGTGTTTTTTTGTATATATAAATTTAAATATATATATGGTATAATTTAGAGAATGATAAAAAACGTGGAGTGAGTAAATATGAAGTTATCGGTAGGAATAATAACATATAATGAAGAGCGAATTTTAGGGAAAACTTTAGATGCTGTAAGAGGACTTGCTGATGAGATAATAATTGTAGATAGCAATAGCTCAGACAATACTATAAAGATTGCACAATCTAAAGGAGCTATAGTTTATACTGAAGATTGGAAAGGATTTGGCCCTCAAAAAAATTCTATAATAGAAAAATGTAAGGGTGATTGGATTCTTTTGATTGATGCAGATGAAGTAATAAGTGGAGAATTGAAAGAAATAATTAAAAATATAATAGATGGAAAAAATAAATATGAAGTCTATGACATAAACAGATGTTCGGTATGTTTTGGAAAAGAATTAAAATATGGTGGCTGGTCCAATCAATATGCTACGAGATTGTGGAAAAAAGGTTATGTAAGCGTAAATGATAACCTAGTACATGAAGAATTTGAAACGGGATCAACTAAGGGTAAGATAAAAGAGAAAATATACCATTATACATATCTAACTTTAAGTGATTATATAACTAGATTTGACAGGTATACTACATTGGGAGCAGAAGAATACTTCAAAAGAGGGAAAAAATCTAGTTTTTTTAATATAGTAATCAATCCATTTTTTAAATTTATAAGGATGTATATATTTAGATTTGGTTTTTTAGATGGTCTAGAGGGCTTGATAATAGCACTGTTTAGTGGAATGTATACTATGACCAAATATTTTAAGTTGAGAGAGATAGAAAAAATAAATCTAAAATAACAATAAAATTAATTATAGTTTGAGGAGCTAAGTTATGAAAGATATAAAAAGAATTATAATATCTAGAACGGATAAGATAGGGGATTTGATATTATCAATCCCTAGTTTTTTTATGGTAAAAAAAATGTATCCCAATGCTGAAATAATAGTTTTAGTAAAAAAATATAACTATGAAATAGTAAAAAATCTACCCTATGTCGATAGAGTAGTTAAAATAGATGACTATAGAAGGGTAGAATTAATAGAAAAAATAAAATATTTTAAAGCAGATGTATTTATAGCTCTGTATAATGATGAATTTGTGATGCAACTGGCTAAAGCCAGCTGTGCTAAGGTTAAAATAGGTCCATTATCAAAAATAAAGTCATTTTTTGTATACAATAAAGGTGTTTTGCAGAAAAGATCTAAATCAATTAAAAATGAATCTGAGTATAATCTAGATTTGGTGAAAAAATTAGATTCTAAAATTTTTGATGATCTATTTGAGTTAAATACTGAGATCTACTATGAAGAAAAACATAGTAAAGCAGTAGAAATATTTTTGGAAGAAAATCATATAAAATCTCCGATATTGGTAATCAATCCATTTATGGGTGGAAGTGCTAAAAATATTACTGATGGAGAGTATACAGAGTTAATAAAGGTCGTACTGTACAAGATTGCAGGTATAGATGTGGTATTGACATGTCATATATCGGAAGAGGACAGAGGACAAAAGATATTAGATGGCATAGAAAATGAAAGAGTACATCTATATGCCAATGGAGGAGACCTTCTAAATCTGGCAGCTATGATAGACAGAGCAGATGTGTATTTCGGTGGATCAACAGGGCCGACTCATATAGCTGGATCACTTAAGAAAAGCATTGTGGCTATCTACCCCAATAAAAAGACTCAATCACCTCTAAGATGGGGAGTGTTTGGGCATAGAGATGTAACCTATATAATTCCTGATAGAGATAAAAAGGAAAACTATAAACATAAATTTTTTGACAGCTATACAGATGAGACAAAGGAAGAAATAGTAAGTGCGATAGAAAATAAGCTTTTGATGCGGACTTTAATGGATGAAAAAGATAACTAAAAGATGACTAGGAAAATAAAAAGGTTAAAATTATGGATGAATATTTAAATAAAGATTTAAAAGGAAAATATTTAGAAATAAATTGAAAGATTAATTTTGGTTTTATTGATTTTTAAAAGTCAGATTTTAGTCTGTGTCAAAATGGGGAGTTGAGTTATGGGAATTAGGGAATTGAATAGAAAGTTACAGGATTTTTTGAGACCTAAAAGATTGACTTTGGGAAGGTTTCTGTGGGATCGTAAGGACTCTTCTTTTTTATGGTGTTTTCAACGAATATCAAAATTTAGTATAATTAATACTAAATTTAGAAATGTTGACTTAAATATAAAGAAACCAAAGTGTGAGCTAGGAGTAAGAATTGAGGGATTAAAAAATCAAAAATCAGAAACTAAAAATTTGATTGAGAAAGAAAACATAAGATCTATTTTATTTATAAGAAATGACGGGAAAATCGGGGATATGATTATCAATACTCTGATGTTTCGTGAGATAAAAAAGGCATACCCACAGATAAAGATCGGTGTAGTTACCAGAGGAGCGAACAGGCAAGTTGTAGTAAACAATCCCCATGTGGATAAGATCTATGATTATACTAAATCTGACAGGGAATTAAAAAGTTTAGCTAAGGAGATAGCTTTTGAAAAATATGATCTTTTGATTGATTTTTCAGAGATGCTGAGAGTTAAGCAGATGAAGTTTATTAACCTATGTAGAGCTAGGGTTAATATGGGGCTAAATAAAGCTGATTGGAATTTATTTGATGTGTCTGTGGAACCAAATATTGATTTTAAGTGGACAGAGCATGTAACTTTAAGATATAGAGCGTACTTAGATAAATTAGGGATTATTAAACCAAATTTAGATTATGATTTAAATTTATCAGAAGAGGATAAAAAATTTGCAGAAAAAGAATTTGAAAAGATTAAAGAAAATAAAGTTACAGTACTAAATCCCTATGGAGCAAGTAAACATAAGACTTTGAGTAAAAGTAAGTTAAAAGAGATCATTAAGTATTTGACTGATAAAAAAAATGCAGTTATTTTTGTATATTCCCCGGATAAATATAGTGAATTAGAGAGTCTGGTTAAGGAATTAGATAATAATAGGGTTTATTTACCAATAGGGATAAAAACTATAAACCATACTGCAAGTTTGATAGAAAAAGCAGATTTTTTAATTACTCCAGATACGTCCATAGTCCATATAGGAACGGCATATAAAAAAAATGGTATCTGTATCTACCCGCCAAATGGAGGGAGATATGGAGTAGATCATTTGGTTTGGGGACCTATCGATGATAACTTTAAGATGATTTTTTGTGAGGACAAGAAAAGTGAAAATGATGAGATAGATGTAAACACATTTAAGATGGAGGAGTTGGATATTGAAAAAAATTAAATCAAATAATTTAGTTTATTACTCATCTAATAAATATGACTATAATTTTATTGAAAAAATAAAAAAAATATTCGTAGACAAAAATTATGCTAATAAAAGTAAGTATAAAGATGATCCTGGGAGAAGCACTGCTAAAAGAACTATTCATAAGGTTATGATAGGAGGAAAGAGTTATTTTTTGAAAAAATTTATATATACAAATAAAAGGCAATGTTTAAGATTAAACCTAGGACTAATGGAAGATAAAGCAATGAGATATTATAAAAATTCAAAAAAATTAAATAGCTTAGGTATAGACAATGTGCAAGGGGAAGCTGTATTTGTTTATAGTACAGGATTATTCAACTATGAATGTATATTAGTAACTAAAGATTATTGCGAAGGAACTAATGGGATAACTTATAAAGAATATCTTAAAGGTGGGATTGTCAAAAGTATTTATAGAAAAAAAATAATTAAGGATCTTTTTTATATGTTAGATAACAACTTTTTTTATAACGATTTTCATTTTGAAAATATTCTACTTGTAAATGAGAAAATTTATTATCTTGATTTAGATGCTGGATATCAAAAAACTAAAAAACTAAAAAAAAATAGAGAAAAAACAATCCAACTATATAAAGAAAATCTAAAAAGAGAATGTATAGACGGAGTTATTTCTAAAAATGAATATGATTTATTCATTAAAGAAATAAAAATAATAGAAAATAAAAGTTAAATATTTAATAAAATTTATTTTAATTAAATATAAGGAGAAAATCTTTTGAAAAAATGGAAGTACTGTGGTAGGTGGCTTGAAAAAGTTCAATTAGAGTATATTAATTTTTAGTTAAAAAAAGTTATAAAATAAAAGTTGTTTTTCTAAAAACTTTTGACTATATCGTAAAGGCTGAAAATACGAGAAAGATATAAACACATTTAAGATGGAAGAACTAAAAAATTCATCTAAATAAGGAGATTTTGATGAATAAAAAAATAAATGACTGGAAAATATTTTATAAAAAAATAAATGCTTTAGCAATAGAATTAGCACAAGATATTCTAACAAATAAAACTTATAAGGTGATAAAAGAATATAAAAATGATAAAAGAAGTTATATAGCAGTTATTGAGTTTAAAGGAAGTAAATTTATTTTAAAATTTCCTAAAAATGAAGTAAGAATTCCACAACGAAAAATAATGACTTTATTAAAAAAAGGTGAGGCGTTGAACACTTATGAAAGAACAAATAAATATCAAGAAAAAGGGTTGGATAATTTATGTGATATTTATGCAGTCGGAGTAAAGAGGAGATATGGAATGATCTCAGACTCCTTTATGATAATGGAATATATAGACGGGATGGAGACACAGCCAGAAAAAAAAGATGATATTGATCTTTTAATGGAAGGGATAAAAAAACTTCACTCATACGGCTTGAAACATGGAGATGCAAATCCAAGAAACTTTATAATTGAAAAGCTTACAGGTGATTTAAAAATAATAGATACACAGTTAAAAAAAGACTTGTTTAAAATAGGTAGTAATTATGATTATGTAAATTTATTTTATTCAGAAGTAAAAGAAGCTTTAAAATATGTTGATACAAGAACAATGGCTTTTAAAATTGCAATGACTTTGAAAAAAATAAAAAGGTTAAAGGTTGTATCGTATATAAAAAAAATAAAGAAAAAACTAAGAGATAAAGGGTGGAGGATTTAATTTGAAAAAAATTCTTTTTAAAAGTGGAAGTACTATGATGGGTGGGCTTGAAAAAGTTCAATTAGAGTATATCAATTTTTTAGTTGAAAAAGATTATAGGCTAGAAGTTGTTATAGAGAATGATAATGGGGCAGAAAATAAGTTAGAATCTGCAATAAAAACTAAGGTAACTTATTTGAAAACCTTTGATTATATAATGAAAATTAGAGATGCGAGAGATGAAAGGAAGAAAAATATATTTAGTAAAATCAAATATAATTACCTGATAAAAAAAGAAAGAAATTATTCTAAAGAAAAATTTATAAAAATTTATAATGAATATAAACCAGATATAGTTATTGACTTTGATTCAAGTTTAGTTAGATTTGTCTCAGAATTTAAAAGTAGCAAAAATATTGTTTGGATTCATAGTTCAGTTCCTAGGTGGAAGAAAAAAAAGAATAAAATAAATAAATTTACAAAACAATTAGAAAAATACAATAAAATTATTTGCATATGTAAAGAGATGAAAGAAGAATTAGAGGAACTGAATTCAAAATTGAGAGAAAAGATAACTTATATATATAATCCTATTGATTTTAATAAGATAAAAAATATGGCTGAGAAAGATTTTGAAAAAAATGAAAAAGAATTAATAAAAAATAAATTTTTATTAACTGTAGCGAGATTAGATTTAGTTCCAAAAAATTTTGATACCTTATTTAAAGGATTTGATATAGCAAAAGATCGTGGATATGATGGAAAGTTATATGTTATTGGTGATGGTCCGGATAGACAGCGGGTGGAAAAGCTAAGAGAAAGCTCAAGGTATAAAAAAGATATATATTTATTAGGAAGAAAAATGAATCCATATAATTGGATGAAAAAGGCAGATAAATTTATAATGAGTTCTAGCTATGAAGGCTATCCAACTGTTTTATTAGAAGCATTAACTTTAGAAAAAAATATAATTAGTTCAAATTGTAAAACAGGTCCAAAAGAAATTTTGAATAACGGAGAATTTGGAGAATTATTTGAAATCGAAGATCATGAATGTTTAGCCAAGGAAATATTAACTGATACAGATCTAGATAAAGAAAAATTAGAAAATCACATGGTATCATTTGATATTGATATAATATATACAAAATTTATAAAAATTTTGGAGGAGTAAAATGTTTGATTTTTTTAAAAAAGAAATACCAACTTTGATGTATCACAGGTTGATAGACTCAGAGGAAGGGAAGGGAATTCATACAATTTATTTTGATGTAGATGAATTTGAAAAGCATTTAATATATTTAAAAGAAAAAAATTATAAAACAATAACTTTTAAAGATTTAAAAAAAATTGGTTTAAAGAATAGATTGAATGAAAAAAATATTATTTTAACCTTTGATGATGGGTATAGAGATAACTATGAACTATTATTTCCATTATTAAAAAAATATAATATGAAAGCTGTAATATATATGGTGTCGCATTTAGAGTATAATAAATGGAATACAGATAATGATGGGGAAAAAAGATTTGATTTAATGTCTAAAAAAGAAATTGTAGAGATGCACGATTCGGGCTTAGTAGAGTTTGGTGGACATACAATGCATCATGTAGATCTTAGAAAATATGATGGAAAAGGTCAAATTGAAGAAATAAATGGTAATAAAATATGGCTAGAAAAACTATTAGGAGAAAGATTAGTTTCTTTTGCATATCCTTTTGGTTTTTTTAATGGTTCTGCAAAAAAAGTTGTAGAAGAATTAGGCTTTGATTTTGGAGTGGCTACAGATTCGGGACCATTTAAAATAGAAGATGACTTGTTTGAAATTAGAAGGATAGGAATATATCCTGATTTAAACTTTAGAAGGTTTAAAAGAAGGATAACAGGAAGATATACCTTGAAAAAAATAAAAGAAAAAGGGGTAATAGGATGAAGAATTTTACTATTATATACGAAGAACTAGACCATATGAAATTGGGGAAACCACAGATGATGTACCCCATATATATGAATTATTTTGGTTGGGATTGTGAGGCAATTACATATAATTTAAAGGATGATCTACCGGATGAAGCTAGAGGAGTGAAGATAGTAAAATTAAAACAACTATTTTCTTTCCTACCAAATACAAATTTTTTTAAATTTATGAAAAGATTACCTATGTATTTATATATTTATAGGAATGCTAAAAAAATAGATGTCATAATGCTCTATCATTTAACAAAATGTAGTTATTGGAATACATTTTTTTATAAGTTATCAAATCCAAAAGGATTAGTTTTCATAAAGGGGGATTTTGATTTTCCTGAATTTTGTAAAGAAGTAGAGTGGCTAACAAAGAAACCTAAAAACATGAGAGAATTCTTTAAAAAAAGAAGATGGAAGAGTGAGTTTAAAAAAAGAAAAAAATTAGCAAAGATGATGGATATATTCAGTGTAGAACCAACAGATTCTTATGAAGGATTATTAGAATACGGGTATGCAGGAATAGATGTGTCTAAAAAATTATTACATATGCCAAATGGTTTTGATAAAAAATTATCTGAAGAATTAACTATAGAAAGAAAACCTTTTGAGGAAAAAGAAAATATTATTTTTACAGCCTGTAGATTGGGAACACGAGAAAAGAATACGGAGTTTTTCTTAGAAGTATTAAAAAACATTGATTTAAAACATTGGAAAGTTGTTTTAGCGGGACCAATTATTCCTAGTTTTCAAGAGACTATAGATATGTTTTTCAAAGAATACCCTAATTTAAAAGAAAAAGTTAAATTTTTAGGTTATGTGAGCGATAAGACTTTATTATACAGTTATCATAATAAAGCGAAGGTATTTATGATGACTTCAAGAGGCGAGTCTTTTGCTAATGTTTTTTTAGAGGCAATGTATTTTGGTGAGCATATAGTTGTTACTCGTGTAAGTGGAGCAGAAGATTTGACAAATCATCAGGTGAATGGAAAAATAATTGAGCAAAAAGATCTAGACGGATACTCAAAATACATCCAGAAAATTATCGATGGTGAGATTAATTTAGAAGATAAATATAATAAAACGATAAAACATTCTGATAATTTTTTATGGGAAAAAACTGTGGAAAAACTAAAAGGTAGAATTGAACTACTAATCAAAGAGAGGTAAATAATGAAAATAGGAGTAGCAGGAATAGGGTATGTAGGACTATCTAATGCAATATTGTTAGCTCAAAACAACGAGGTAGTAGCATTAGATATAACAGAAGAAAAAGTGAAAGCAATAAATGAAAAAATAAGTCCTATAGTAGATAAAGAGATAAGTGAATATTTAGCATCAAAAAAATTAAATTTAAAGGCCACTTTAAATAAAGAAGAAGCCTACAAAGGTGCAGAATATGTAATTATAGCAACGCCTACAAACTATGATGAGATAACAAATTTTTTCGATACAAGTTTAGTAGAATCAGTGATAAAAGATGTACTAAAAATTAATCCTAAGACAACTATGATAATTAAATCTACTGTACCGGTGGGATATATTAAATCAGTAAAAGAAAAATTTGGTATAGATAATATTATTTTTTCACCAGAATTCTTAAGAGAAGGAAAAGCGTTATATGATAACCTTCACCCTTCGAGAATAATTGTGGGTGAAAAATCTGAAAGGGCTGCAGTTTTTTGCTGATTTATTGGCAGAGGGAGCTATAAAAAAAGACATATCCACTTTATTTACAAATTCTACAGAAGCGGAAGGGGTAAAACTATTTTCTAACACGTATTTAGCTATGAGGGTGGCATATTTCAATGAATTAGACTCATATGCAGAGGCTCATAATCTAGATAGTAAACAGATAATACAAGGTGTAGGTTTAGATCCTAGGATTGGGAACCACTATAACAACCCATCTTTTGGATATGGTGGATATTGTTTACCTAAGGATACAAAACAGCTTAGAGCAAATTATTCTGAAGTACCCAACAATATAATTCAAGCTATAGTAGATGCAAATACGACAAGAAAAGATTTTATAGCTAGCCAAATATTAAAGAAAAATCCCAGAATAGTAGGGATCTATAGATTAACAATGAAAACGGATTCAGATAACTTTAGAGCATCAGCCATTCAGGGTATTCTGAAAAGGATAAAAGCTAAGGGTGTAGAAGTAGTAGTTTATGAGCAGTATTAAAAGAAGATAACTTCTTTCGTTCAAGAGTTATAAAAAATTTGGAAGAGTTTAAAAAAATATCAGATGTTATTGTAACTGATAGATTATGTTTTAGTCGATGTAGAAGATAAAGTTTATACAAGAGATCTATATAGGAGAGACTAGAAAAGTAATTAAATAATAAAAGAGGGGGGAGGTGTATATAAACTTAATGATTGCTTTATTAGGGCTGATAGTAATATTCGCTTTCAAAGGGACAGTAGCGGTCTTGTTGATATTAACAGGGAGTATTATATATAGAAAGATTAAATATAAAGAAAAATTTAAGATAGAGAAAGAGCATATTGGAATATTAATATTTTTATTATTGATAGGTTTATCTTTTATTACTTCAATTAATAGGGAGGCATCATTAGGTCATTATAATAGAATAATAAGAGCTGTAATATCTCCTATAATTATTTACAATATTGTGCCATTTAATAAAAAATATTTTGATTATATGTTTATTTTGGGAGGATTAATATTAGCATTTTTTGGAATATCTCAATATTTTTTTGAACTAATTCCGTATAATGGTGGGAGTCATGCAAGAATAGATGCTGGATATGGAATTTGGTATTATTCTTATTATATAACATTTATTTCAGTGTATATCTTTAATCTATTTATTTTAGAAGAAGAAAAAAAGAAAAAAAATCTGCTATTAATTGCTAGTTTAATAACAATATTCGCTGTTTTAATTTCAAATACAAGATCAGCATGGCTAGCCATGGTAATAGGAATATTTACAGCTCTATTAATAAATAAAAAAATAAAACAAATTTTAGTTATAATAGGTTTATCATTAGTGCTAATTTTAACATTTAAAGAGACACCGGTGATAAAAAAATATATTATAAAGGTTCAATCTATAGTTGAAATCAAGAAAAACACTAGTAATGCAGGACGATTTGAGGTGTGGAAGGATGCTTATAGTATATTTAAAGAAAATCCTGTCTTAGGAGTAGGAATATCAAATTATGATAGAGCTTCAAAAAAAGAATATAAAATTCAAAAAAGATATTATAGTGCACACAGTGATTATTTAGGTTTATTGTGTGAAACAGGAATAGTTGGATTTATGGGTTTTTTAATTATGTTATGGATAATGTTTAGAGAGGCATATAAAAAAAAAAAATTAAACCTTCTTTTATCAGTAACGAGTGTATTGTTGTTTTTAGGAATTTTTGAATCAAATATGAATAAAAATACATATGTATATGTGATTTATTTTATATTATATAGTATTATTAATTATGGAAAATTAGAGAATAAGGTGGAGATAAAATGAAAACAGTAATTTTATATATTGGAGAATTTGGTATGGGTGGAATTTCAAGGGTAATTGTCAGATACGCCAATGCTTTAAATAATCTAAAAAATTATAATGTAGAAATTATATCAAAGGAAGAAGTAAATAAAAAGAGTATCTTATTAGATGATTTAGATAAGAGCATAAAAGTTCATAATATTAAAACTAAAGATATGGAAATGAAAAGAGACCAACTTAGGAAGAAACAGGGTTTCTTAATAAGGTAATAAAAGAATACACTAGATATAATGAAAGAAAACAAATGAGATTATGGCTTAAAAACTTTTATGAAAAAAGAAATGATATCAAATTGTTAGTTGATTTTGATATGAGTATATGGAAATATTTAGGAGTAATTCTTGTTCCTGCAGTGGGAAGATTTAGCTTTTCTTTAGCTTCGAAACACGGTAGAAAGGTAAAAAAATGAATAAAAGAATAAAAGAATGAAGTTATATGATAAATTATTAATAATAACTGATGAAATGCAGAATGAGATGGAAATTCTTTATCCTTTTGCAGCTCATAAAACTGTAAAAATATATAATCCTGTGGGAATTGAAGAAGTTAAAATTAAATCCAATGATAGTTCAGATCTAACAGAGACAGATAAAAAAATGTTGCAAGAAGACTATATGATTGGTGTTTCTGTTTTAGATAAGGTAAAAGCGAGAGACGAAATGATTCGTGCAATGAAGCTTTTAAAAGAAAGAAACATTGAAGAAAAACTTTATTTAATCGGAAAGGAACCGGAAAAGGAAAAGTTAGAAAATCTAATAAAAGAATTAAAACTTGAAGATCAGGTTTTCCTTTTAGGTCAGAAAAAAAATCCTTTTATTTGGTTAAAAAATGCAAAAATATTCATTCACACTTCTTATGGAGAAGGTCTTCCGAATGTATTATTAGAAGCTATGGCAACAGGAACTCCTATTATTTCTTATGATTGTCCAACTGGACCAAAAGATATTCTTTTAAATGGAGAATGTGGAGAATTAGTTGAAATGGGGAATGTAGAAGAATTAGCAGAAAAGATGTATAATTTATTAAAAAATACGGAAAAACAAAAAGAATATAAAGAAAAAATGAAGGATAGAAGACAAGACTTTACAATAGAAAAGTCAATAAATAACTTTATAAAAATGGTAGAAAGTATAGAGAGGTAAGTGTGAAATTTATGCTATCGATTTAGAAGGGTATATTGTAAGAGGTTTTTTTCAGGAAGAAAAAAAATTAAAAGGTCGTTTGCAAAAAGGATTAAAAAATGAACAGTGGAAAATAGTAATTTTAGTAGGAGAAAAGAATGAAAAAAATACTAATAGTGAGGTTTAAACAAATAGGTGATTCACTTTTGGTGACGCCCATATGTGAGTCGCTCCGAAAAACTTATCCAGATGCGAGGATTGATTATGTAGTCTATGATCATATAGCGCCTTTATTTGAGGGTCATCCTGCAATAGATAATGTAATATCCATAACTAAGGACGAAAGAAAAAATCCTTTTAAATATGTAGCTAAGGTATGGAAGGTAACTAGATTAAAGTATGACATCATAATAGATATTATGTCTACTCCTAAGTCTGAGTTATTTACACTATTTGGCAGATCAGCAGAATATCGTATAGGAAGATGGAAACCCAAAAGAGGTTATACTTACACACATTCGATTAGAGAACCTAAGGTTTCGAAGGATAAGGTAGATAAATTTTTACATATGCTGAAACCATTAGAAGAGGGAGGAGTAAAGATAAAATATGATACTACCTACAGGGTAGTATTAACAGATAACGAAAAAAATATGATGAAGGACAGGGTGATTCAGGCGGGGGTAGATTTTAATAAGCCTGTCTTTGCATTTGCTATAAACAGCAGGAGGCCTGAAAAAATATGGAATCCTGAAAATATGAAAAAATTGATTACAACTATCTTGGATAAATACGATGCTCAGGGAATATTTTATTACTCACCGGCAGAGAAAGAATTTGCCAAAGATATGCACAGAGAATTAGAGATGAGATCGGATATTTTTTCCAATATAACTACTAAGTCTATAAAAGAATTAGCTATGCTGCTTTCTAATTGTGATATGTTTATAGGAAACGATGGCGGACCGAGACATATTGCACAAGGACTTGATATTCCTAGTTTTGCGGTATTTTCACCTAGGGCAGAAAAGAAAGAGTGGCTGTCCAATGCTAATGACAGACATCGTGGGATAGAACCAGATGATATCATTAGGGAACTGAATATAGAGAGGCCAGAAACTTCTAAAGAAACGTATGAATTGATAACTCCTGAAAGGGTTTTACCTATAATAGATGAGATGATAGGTAAATATGTAAGAAAATAAAATTGAAAGTAAATTTTTATTTATTGAATTTATAAGAATCTTGGTTGAATTAGTGGGAAGAGTACAGTGGTATCTATCCAATATGTACTCTTTTTTTTATATATAATATGTGTTATTATATAGAGAAAATATGTATACGAACAAAAATAAAATAATAGAGGAGGTTTAATTTGAAAAAAAAATTAATCATACATACGGCATTTATTGGAGATATAATTTTATCAACTCCTCTAATAAAAAAATTAAAAGCTAAAGACATAGATGAAGGGTGTAGTATAACCTATGTAACCACTCCAGCAGGAGCCAGTGTACTAAAAAATAATCCAGATTTGGATGAGATCATAGCCTATGATAAGAGAGGGACTCATAGAGGATTTAAAGGGCTTTATCTGTTAGGAAAAAGACTTAACTATAAAGGGTTTGATGAAGTAATAATTCCTCATAGATACTTGAGGAGTTCTATCTTAGGCAGATTGACCGGCGCTCCTACAAGAATTGGATATGACAATTCCAGTGGAGGTTTTTTATTGACTAAAAAAATACCCTACGATAAATCTAAGCATGAAGTAGAAAAATTACTATCATTTGTAGAATTAGATAATTTTACCGATGATAAATTATCTCTTTATCCAAGTGAAATAGAGAAAGAAAAGGTAGATGAGATGTGGAAAAAGAATAATTTAGAGGAGAAAAAAATAATTTTAGTTGCCTCTGGAAGTAAGTGGTTTACCAAGAGATGGCCACTGGAATACTTCAACGAACTTCTAAAAAAGTTGGCTAGAAAAAGTGAGTACAGAGTTGTTCTTATTGGAGGTCATGAAGAATCTATGTTTAATATGTATACGGACAAAAATATAATAAATTTGATGGGGAAAACTAGTCTCTTGGATGTGGCAGAACTCTGCAGAAGAAGTGATCTAATAGTTACAAATGATAGTTCTCCGATTCATATAGCTTCAGCTTTTGAAAAATTACATATAATGGCTATTTTTGGATCGACAACTAGGGAATTAGGATTTTTCCCTTGGTCAAAAAATTCAGAGGTATTAGAAAATAACAATTTAGACTGTAGACCTTGCGGATTACACGGAGGAGATAAATGCCCAAAGGGACACTTTAAGTGTATGCTAGAGATTAAGCCAGAAGAAGTATACAATAAAATACAGGAATATTTCAACTAAAAAAGAATCATGAATTGCATGAATTTGATAGGTGTAATTAAGGTTGTAACAAAAAGTTTTTTAGGAGACTGATAATGAAAACAAAAAAAATTAATGATATAACTATTTATTATAGAGATGAAAAATATCTGAAAATATTAGATGCTTTAGAAAATTTAAAGATAGAAAAGGTGTTTAAAGATGACAACAGGAGTAAGGTTAGTTTATTTACCTTTGAAGGAGATAAATTAGTATTTAAAGTTCCCAGGGAAAAAAACAGTCGGAAATGGCAGAGATTTCTCTCAATTTTTAGGGGTTCAGAATCTTATCGTGAGTATATACAGGCAGAAAAAATTCATAGGGCAGGACTATGGACATATAAACCTATTTTAGCTTTTGAAAAAAGAAAGTATGGATTTGTGGTGGACTCCTACTTTATATGTGAATATCTTTTAGGAGAAACAGGATCGATAAAACATCTAAAGGTTATTGAGAGTGAGCTGGATAAGATACATCAGTTAGGATATTTACACGGCGATTCCCAGTTGGTTAATTTTATTATTGATAACAAACATGTATATCTTATAGATTCGAAGTTTTCAAAAAATAAATATGGAAAATTTGGAGCTAGGTATGAATATATATATTTGGAGGAGAGCTGCCCTAGAGAAATGGATTATGAAAAAAAAGATATATATTATAGAGGAGCTAAAGGTTTAAACAGTTTTTTACATATTTGGGGAAGGATCAAAAAAAAACTAAAAAATAAGTAGAAAAAACAATGTGTTTAGTTATTTTAAATAGCTTCTTAAAATCAAAAATAGGAGAATTATGATGCAAATAGTAGTAAAACAGAAAGACTCAACAGTATTATATGATGAAAAAAATAAACTTTACATAAAAGAGTTTCATCCAAAATTTGAACAGAAATTAAAATATTTTTTCAGGTTCAGAAAATATCCAGGAGAAAATTTTTATTTTGTTGCTCAGACTTTAAAAAAAATAGGCATAAATGTTCCGGAAATTGTAGAATATTCTAAATATAAAGTGGTAACTAAGGACATTCAAGGTGTTGTATTAAGAGAATATTTAGAAAAAGATAATTCAGTATTAAAAGATTTTTTAGATATAATAGTTAAAATATTGAAAAATAAAATATATTACAGTGATTTTAATACTAAGAATTTTATAGTGAAAGGGAGAGAGATTTTTGTTATAGACTTAGAAGGTTACAAAGTGGGAAGGCTAGCATTTAAAACAAAAAAAGAATTACATAACAGATTAAAAAAAGCTTTGAGAAATGATGACTGGGTAAGTTATATAGAGGAGAGATTATAAAGAATACTAAAAATTTTTATAATGCAGTATATTTTAATATGTATACTGACAATAATAAACCTATGTCTATCTTATAAAAATTTAAAAGAAATCTATTTCATCTTATAGACAGACAGAGAGAATTCAAAAATATTGATCTGAAAAATTAGAATTTTTTGATAATAATGTATTGGTTAAAAGATTTAAAAATTATTAAGAATAAGTCAAAAAATTAAAATAATGGGTTATAAAAAAGGAGTTGAGAACATAGTTCGCAACTCCTTTTCAATTGAATTATATAGAAAAAAGTTTACTTAACTGCTTCTGCACCTTTGTTTAAAGCTTCTCTGTTCATAGGAACAAATTTAGCCTTGTTCTCACCGAATACTTTTACGAAAGCTTGTAAAACACTATCCTGCTCTACAGTTTTAGTAAGTTCTAAGAAAGCTCCTAACATAACCATGTTAGCTGCTTTAATAGTTCCACAAGATTCAGCAATTGCATTTGCATCGATATAATATGCATCTATATCAGTTCTAGTTGCTTTTTCTTTGATTAAAGATGAGTTGATAAGTACTTTCCCCCCAGAAACTACATCTACTTCAAATTTATCTAAAGAAGGTTTATTCATAGCTATCAAACATGTAGCATCTCCGACAACTACAGGTGATCCAATAAGACCATCAGAGACGATAACACCACAGTTAGCGGTTCCCCCTCTCATTTCAGGACCATAAGATGGTAACCATGAAACTTGTTTCTCTTCTATCATTCCAGCATATGCTAATAATTGACCTAAAGACATTACACCTTGTCCACCAAATCCAGCAGCGATTACTTTCTCATTCATTATTTATCCCCTCCTTGAGGAGTTCTGATATTACCTAATGGGTAATATGGAATCATATTTTCTTCTAACCATTTTAACGAGTCAACAGGAGTCATTCCCCAGTTTGTAGGACAAGTAGATAATATTTCTACAATTCCAAAACCTTCACCATTTATTTGCATTTCAAAAGCTTTTTTAATAGCAGCTTTAGTTTTTCTAACACCGGCCGGGTTGTGAACAGTACATCTTTCTACGAATTTAGCACCATCTAAAGTAGCCAACATCTCGGATACTCTCATAGGCATTCCAACTTTTTTAGGATCTCTGCCTAATGGAGCTGTAGTAGCTTTTTGACCTACTAAAGTAGTAGGAGCCATTTGTCCACCAGTCATTCCATAGATGGCATTGTTGATAAATATAGTTGTGAATCTTTCTCCTCTGGCAGCAGCATGAACGATTTCAGCAGCACCGATAGAAGCTAAATCTCCATCCCCTTGATAAGTAAATACCACTTTATCAGGATGAACTCTTTTTATACCAGTAGCTACAGCAGGAGCTCTTCCATGGGCAGCTTGCTGAACGTCACAGTTAAAATATTTATATGCAAGTACAGAACAGCCTACTGGTGCAACACCGATAGTTTCTCCTAATACTCCTAATTCTTCTAAAACTTCTCCAACTAATCTATGAGTAATTCCATGGGTACATCCAGGACAGTAGTGAGTTTTTGTATCCACAAGTCCTTTTGTTTTTTTGAAAACAACTGCCATTATTTAGCACCTCCAACAAGTTTCTTAACTGCTTCTACAACATTTTCAGGAGTTGGGATAACTCCACCAGTTCTTCCAAAGAATGCAGTAGGTAATTTACCATTTAAAGATAATCTAACATCTTCAATCATTTGTCCTCTACTCATTTCAACTGTTAATACAGTAGTTGTAGTAGAATCAATATGATCAAATGCTTTCTTAGGGAATGGCCATAATGTAATTGGTCTAATTAATCCAACTTTAATTCCATCTTTTTCTAAGGTATCGATAGCATTTTTTACAATTCTAGAAGTAGTTCCATAAGCTGCGATTACTATTTCAGCACCTTCTAGCTTATATTCTTCCCATCTACATTCATTTTTTTCCATTAAGTTAAATTTTTCTTCTAATCTAAGAATATGATCTTCTAAATCTTGAGCTTCTAAGAATAGTGAGTTGATAACATTAGGTTTTCTCTTTTCTTTAGTTCCATCAGTTGCCCAAGTTTTTTTCTCTAATTTTCTATGAGGCACATCTTTAAATTCAACAGGCTCCATCATTTGACCGATCATACCATCAGCTATTACCATAACTGGAGTTCTATATTGGTCAGCTACGTCGAATGCTTCTTGGATTATATCAACTGTTTCTTGAATAGATGCAGGTGCATATACTGGCATGAAGTAATCTCCATTACCTCCACCTTTAACTGACATGAAGTAATCAGATTGAGCAGGTTGAATCCCTCCTAAACCAGGACCCCCTCTCATCATGTTTACTATAACAGCTGGTAATTCTGCTCCAGCTAAGTAAGATATACCTTCTTGCTTAAGTGCCATACCGGGTGAAGAAGAAGATGTCATTACTCTTGCTCCGCATCCTGCAGCACCGTAAACCATGTTTATGGCAGCTACTTCAGATTCAGCTTGGACGAATTCTCCTCCAACTTCAGGTAATTTCTTAGACATATATTCTGGAATTTCATTTTGTGGTGTGATAGGATAACCGAAGAAATATTTACATCCAGCTTTAATAGCTGCTGCTCCAACTGCTTCGTTACCTTTCATAAGTACTTTAGACATTATTTAGTCCCCCTTTATTAATTTCTTTCAACTGTGATAACAGAATCTGGACACATAAGACCACATTGAGCACAACCGATACATTTATTCTTATTTGCTTCACTTACATGAGCTGGGTTATACCCTTTTGAGTTTGTAGTAGTTCTATCTAATTCAATTATTTTAACTGGACAGACAGACACACACAGTTGACAACCTTTGCAACGATCTTGATTAAAACTAACCATTCCTTTAGCCATTCTAAACCTCCTAATTTGTATTTATACGGGGTAGGATAAGACACTACCTTTACGTTTAACTTGCTTTTAGCTCATCCAATCCTCTCTCATTATTAGAGAGGTAGTGATACAGATATCTTTTAATTCCTGAGGCAGTTGTTTTGCTACTTCCTCGATACACGATATATATTTAATTGGAAGATTCAATTCTTTTGAAACTTCCTCAGAAACTCTTTGACCAAACAAAACATCTTCTAAAGTAGTATTTTTCATCATATGAGTATTGTTTATTAATCCAGTAACTGTAAGCCCAGTAGTTTCCTCAATAGCTTGTAAGTGAGATATAACATCTGTAGCATTCTGTGTTTCAGGTCTATAAGCATTGATAACAAAGAACATGTCATAATCGTCAGATCTCATACCTTGGGATTGAGATGCCAAAGCTCGAGCGCCTACATTATCTCCCCCAACATCTAAAATCAAGTTCCACTCATTACCTACGATCAATGTTCCTACTTCTCCACTGACAGCAGGAAGATCAAGAGCTGTTCCGTCTAGAGAGCTATATATAACTTTGATGCCTTTCTCTCTTAAAATTTCAGCTTTGTCTCTGCTTCTAAAATATGGATTAACAACATCCATATCAGCTATGGCAACTTTATCTTGAGAGGCCTTAAGAGCTAAAGAATAGTTTACTGCAAATTCAGTTTTTCCACTTCCGTAGTGACCACAAATAATTCTAATTCTATTATCTTTTAGCATTTTGAACTCCTAAGTTACTATATTTTCAGTACATATAATTAATTATACTTTAAAAATGATGCAAAAGTCAACAACAAAAAGCTTTTTTTGATCTTAATTAGAATTGAAATAGGATATAGTGTTTTGATAACATACGGTTATTACAGACTTAGCCTAGCTTTTATAAAGGAATCGTAGAAGTTGAATTTTTTATTATCCCATTGGAAAGATAATTTTTTAATTTTTTCATTGACATAAAATTTAAAAATTGTATACTTTAAGTAGCAATAATATAAAAAAAATGGAGGTAAGATTATGTCAAAAAGATATATTCACACGGAAAATGCACCAGCTGCATTAGGACCATATTCACAAGCGGTAGAAGTAAACAGAACATTATATGTTTCAGGACAAATCCCATTCGTACCAGCTACAATGGAATTAGTATCTGAAGATGTACAAGAGCAAACGAAACAATCATTAGAAAATATAAAGGCTATTCTTATTGAAGCTGGATATTCTTTATCAGATGTAGTAAAGGCTGGAGTTTTCATCAAAGATATGAATGATTTTGGAAAGATCAACGAGATCTATGCACAATACTTTACAGATACAAAGCCTGCTAGAGCTTGTGTAGAAGTAGCTAGATTACCAAAAGATGTTAAAATCGAGATCGAAGTAATCGCAGTAAAATAATTAAAATAATTGATAAAACTTTAGGGGAATCTTCGGATTTCCCTATTTTTATTATTATTTTATTATGATGAAGTGAAAAGAGGAAGAGTTAGAATGAGAACTCCTATTAAAATAAGGAAAATTCATGGAAAAAATATTTATAGAAATTATAAATATTAATAGTATAAAAGATGTATAGAATATATTTAATACTAAAAACTAAAGTCTTTTCATTAGGAATATTCATATTTTATTAAGATTATTCTAATATTTAAATACTTTATTATAGCGCAAAAGATGTTAAAATTCTAACTATTAATTAAATCAAGACTAAATTTAAGTTGTATTTAACTAAAATAAAAAATAAAATTTTTAAAACTAAAGGAATTATAGTATTACATTATTACATTATTACATTATTACATTAGTACATTAGTACATTAGTACATTATTACATTATTACATTAGTACATTAATACGTAAAACATTTATGCTAAGAAAATAAAACTAGGGAGGCAGCAATGAAGAAAAAATTATTAATACTAGGAGTGGTGGCAGCGTTATTATTTACAGGCTGTGGAGGATCAGATAAAGAAACAACAGGAACAACTGAAGGGAAAGGTAAGCTGACAACTTTTGTAATGGGATCATCAAATTTTAATGGGGACTTTTATGATGGGTGGACAAATTCGGTATATGATGCAAATATCAGAAGATTAGTTTGGGGTGGGGGACTTTTATCACCAACAGATAATGGGGGGCTGATTCTGGCTTCATTCGTAGAGAGTAAGATATTGTCAAAATCAGATCCGTCCAAAGAGACTGAAGATATATGGACATTTAAGATTAAAGACGGAATGAAGTTCTCAAATGGAGATCCATTGACTGCCAAGGATATAAAGTTTACATATGATTTCTATATGGATAAAGATGCACTGTCAGCTACAGGAGGTACAAGTAGTTTAACTCAATATATTGACAGAATAGAATTGGATGAAGCTGATAATACTGTAATGTTTTATTTAAAGAATATAATGTATACACTAGGTTCTTCTGTATTTTCTGAATCTATTTTAGATTCAACTAACATAACGGCAGGAGCAGAAAAAGACGGGATAACTCCTCAACAGTGGGTAAAAGCTAATATGTCTACTCCGATAGGATATGGACCGTATAAGATCGATAAATATATAGAATCACAATATGTAAAATTATCTATAAACGAAAACTATCAAGGGAACTTTGAAGGGGATAAACCCAGTATAGATATTCTTATTGTTCAGAATATACCAGAGGAAACTAAGATAACTCAATTGGTTACTGGAGAGATAGATGGTCTTACAAATATTGGAAGAGAGGAAAATGTGGACGCAGTATTAGGAGAGACATCAACAATGTCAACTAATAACTATTTCCGTCATGGTGGGGGACAAATCACATTTCATTCTGATTTTGGACCGGTACAATTGCCAGAAATAAGAAAGGCTTTTGCCTATGAATTTGACAGAATTAAATTTAGAAATATTTTCTTAGGAAAATATGGAGTTTCATCCAATGCACCATACTCTAGAAATATGTGGATGATGTATGAGAAGGGTGAAAAATTAGGAACAGAAGGTAAGTTTGAAAAATCATTGACAAGTTATGATGTTTTAGATGCAGATGGTAATTGGGATGAAGGAGCTAACTTGACAAAAGCAAAGAAGTTATTGGATCAGGCTGCAACTAAAACAGATGGATTATATGCAAAATTAACCAAGGATGCAGATGGGACTTATCTATGGGAAGGAAAGGCACTTACTCTTAATCTGGCTATCACATCAGCATGGACAGATGCAATCAACCTTACTCTGACTAAAGAAGTTCAAGATAAATTCGGAATTAAGATCAATATAGACTCTATGGATTGGTCTATCATGGCCGATAACTTATATGGAAATGCAGCTTTAAGTGAAAGAAAATACCATATGTTTACAGGTGGAACTTCTTACAGTATTGAGTATGATCCATATGCTAACTGGTCTAGTACAAAGATCTTACCATTTGGAAAAGGATCGTCAAGTAATAGTGCAAGATATGTTGGGGATGAAAAATTACTTGATGAGATTAGATTCTCTAACCCATCAACTGATGAAGGGACTGCTAGTTACAAAGCTAACTGGAGAACATGGATTGTGGAAGTTAATAAAGATCTGCCTTTATTACCGCTGTACTCAAATAATTACTACGATGCTTACACAAATAAAGTAGAAAATTTTGAAACAAACGCTTTATGGCAATGGCCTTACGCAATAATAAAAGCAGATTTCATAAATTAATAAATAGAAAAAAATAAATAGAATAAAATGAGCAGAGCATAGTTTCTGCTTATTTATTGGAGGTAAATGTGGAAAATGAAAAACAACAAGGAAAACTAAGAACTATATTTGATACAATATTTCCTTATATAAAATACATAGGCAACAGGTTGTTGCATCTGCTGCCGGTTGTAATTATAATTTCAATAGTTATCTTTACATTGATACAGCTTATGCCTGGAGACCCAATCTTGGCTATGATCAATCCGGAAACAACTGCTAATATGACAGAGGAAGAAAGGATAGCATATATAGAAACTATGAGAAAAGTATTGGGGTATGATAAGCCTGTTATAGTGAGATATTTTTTATGGTGGAGAGATGTGTTGACCGGTAACTTTGGTTATTCTGTGGCGCTTAATAAACCCATCAATGAATTTATAGGAAGCTACATTATGAACTCATTTAAGGTCAATATTGTAGGCTTTGTTATCGCTTTTTTAATTGCTATACCTATTGGAGTTAAATCAGCAGTAAAGAAAAATACAAGGTACGATAAGATTGTAACTGTGGTATCTATGGTAGGAATCTCCCTTCCTTCATTCTTTATAGCGTTATTATTAGTATTGTTGTTTTCTGCAGTACTCCGAATCCTGCCGTTTTCTGGAATGATAGATCCTAGAGGAGTGAGGCCTGAGTATATGTATTATATCCTGCCGGTTTCAGTAATAGTACTCTCATCTCTTGCAAGTTTAATCAGATATATAAGAAATGCCATGATTGAAGTGTTGAAGGCTGACTATATCAGAACTGCCAGAGCAAAAGGCTTAAGTGAAAAAGTGGTTATTTATAGGCATGCTTTTAAAAATGCATTGATTCCTGTGATTACAATCATAGGATTCTGGATACCTGCATTATTTGGCGGGTCTATCATCGTAGAGAAAATATTTGCGTGGCCAGGAATGGGTCTTTTGATGAACCAGGCATATCAATTTAAAGACAGGGGAGTTCTAGCGACTGTATTGTTATTCTTTGCAGTGTTAACACTTTTTGCAAATCTCTTTGTTGATGTGGGTTATGCACTGGTAGATCCTAGAATAAAAGCAAGGAGGATAAAATAATGAGTAATAACGATAAATTAAGTAAAGAGCATGAAAAAATTATTTCTCCTACAAGACAGATAATGGATAAATTTAAACACAATAGATTGGCTATGGTAGGACTTGTTTCCTTTGGAGTGTTGTTATTAGTCATAGTGGGAGCTCAAATTTATGTTCATCTAACTAACTATGATCTGGCTCATGTAGATATATCGAAAAAATATATGAAACCTAGTATGCAGCATCTGTTTGGAACAGATGCACAGGGAAGAGACCTGTTTCTTAGAGTATTAGCAGGGGGATGGATCTCGATCCAAGTGGGACTTTTATCGACTATATTATCTATCGTGTTAGGGGTATCTATAGGAGCTACAGCAGGTTTCTTCGGCGGAAAGGTAGATACCTTAATTATGAGGGGAACAGAGATCGTTTCATCATTCCCATTTTTAGCTATAGCAATGACTATCTCAGCTATATTTATGGATTTAGATGCTCAACTCAGGTTATATTTAATAATATTTATTCTGGGATTTTTAAGATGGACTGGATTAGCCAGGATGGTCAGGGGTCAGATCTTATCCCTGAGAGAACAAGAATTTATAGTTGCCACAAGAGCATTGGGGATCAGTAGTTACAACCAAATAACTAAACATTTGATTCCCAACGTACTGACATATGTAATTGTAAGTGGAACGTTGACCTTTGCAGGAGCCATACTTACAGAATCATCCCTATCATATTTAGGACTATCAGTTACAGAACCCACTCCCACATGGGGGAGACTTATCAGTCTATCTGCCAAGAATTCAATTATAATGACAAATTATTGGTGGACTTGGATCTTCCCGGGATTGGCATTATTTATTCTAATCATGAGTATCAATGTAATTGGTGAAGGTCTAAGAGATGCTGTGGATCCAAAATCTCAGTATGTAACTAAGGAACAGAGGATAAGACTTAAAGAGAAGAGGAAAAGAGAAAAAGAAAGACAAAAAAGAAGAAAATTAGCAAAGGCGGCGATGTAGATGAAAACACAAGAAAACTTACTTGAAATAAGAAATCTGCATACTTATTTCTTTACCAATAAAGGGACTATAAAGGCAGTAAATGGTGTAGATATGGAGATTCAAAGAGGTAAAACTCTGGGAGTTGTAGGAGAATCGGGATCAGGAAAATCAATAACTTCATTCAGTATATTAAGACTTATAGAAGACCCGGGTGATATTGTGGACGGAAGTATAATGTTTGATGGGCAGGAATTATTAGATTATACAGAGGATGAGATGAGGAGTATCAGGGGAAATGAAATATCTATGATATTCCAAGAGCCTATGACCAGTCTGAACCCGGTATTAAAGATAGGGGAACAATTAGGAGAACCGTTGATCCTCCATCAAGGGATGAATAAAAAACAAGCTTGGGCAAGATCGGTAGAACTCCTAAGAGAGGTGAAAATACCTGAACCTGAAGGGGTAGTGCATAACTATCCCCATCAATTATCAGGAGGGATGAGACAAAGGGTAATGATTGCCATGGCATTAGCTTGTGAGCCAAAACTACTTATAGCTGATGAACCGACAACTGCCTTGGATGTAACTATTCAGGCACAGATATTCAATCTTATGAATGACCTGAAGAAAAAACATAATACAGCTATATTATTTATAACTCATGACTTAGGAGCTATAGCAGAATTAGCTGATGATGTAGTGGTAATGTATACAGGAGAAGCGGTGGAGAAAGCTCCGGTGGAGATTTTATTCTCAAAAATTTCAAAGTTCTCTCATCCATACAAGGAAGGATTATTAAATTCCATCCCTAAATTAAATGAAGAAGTGGTATACTTAGATCAAATAGACGGAAGTGTACCACACCCGCTGAACCTTCCGATAGGTTGCAGGTTTGCACCTCGTTGTAAGTTTGCTACTCAAAAATGTATAGATAAAAAACCAAATCTTGTAGAGGTAGAGGAAAATCATCTGATCAGGTGTTTCTATCCAAATAAGGAGCAGAGAGATGAAAAATAGAAAAATAATATTAGAAACTAAAAATTTAAAACAATATTTCCCTACGGGAAAAAGAAAAAATGGTGAAAGATTGTTTGTTAAAGCAAATGATGGGATAGATCTGGTGATCTATGAAGGGGAAACTATAGGAATCGTAGGAGAATCAGGCTGTGGGAAGTCTACATTTGGAAGAAGTCTGCTTAAACTGTACACTCCAACAGCAGGAAAAATCATCTATGACGGGAGAGATATAACCGATCTGTCGGTCAAAGAGATGATCCCTCTAAGGCGTGAGATGCAGATCATATTCCAGGATCCATATTCATCGCTAAACCCCAGGATGACAGTGGGGAATATAATCGGGGAAGCTCTTGTAGAACATAAGATATATAAAGCCGGGTCGAAGGAACTGGAAACATATGTAAAAAAAATAATGAAAACTTGTGGGCTGGACGACTATATGATCTACAGATTTCCTCATGAATTTTCAGGAGGACAAAGGCAAAGAATCGGGATAGCTAGATCACTGGCACTAAAACCTAAATTTATCGTCTGTGATGAAGCTGTATCAGCACTAGATGTATCTATTCAATCCCAGGTAATTAACCTATTGAATGACTTAAAAAAGGAATTCGGGATGTCATATCTCTTTATATCTCATGATCTGTCAGTAGTGAAACATATCTCTGATAGGATAGGGGTAATGTATCTGGGGAATATGGTAGAACTGGCTCCTAAAAAAAATCTATATGCAACTCCTCAACATCCATATACTAAGGCACTGTTATCTTCAATCCCGGAAACAGACCTAGAGATCATAAAGAATAGAAAGAGAATTGTATTGGAGGGAGATATCCCATCAAATGTAACTCCTCCAGCTGGATGTAAGTTTCACACAAGATGTCCCGTAGTCAAGGATATCTGTAAGGTAGAAGTTCCTAAATGGGAAGAGGTATCAGAGGGTCATTTTGTAGCTTGTCACTATAAGGGTGCCGAACTTGTTTAAGGATAAAGAAAAAGGGACTATGGAAGATCTCATTTCTAAAAAAGAAAAACTTAGACGGGAAGATGATGAATTAAAAAAATTGATAGATGAAACGGAATTTGAAAAAAATGATGCTAAAGCATTGATAATTGCAGCATTAACTACTATTTTACCGGTAGTTTTAATAGCTTGTTTATTATTTTATCTGCTTATGAAATTTATATTTAAATTTTAAAGAGATAGATATAAAAAAGGAGCTTATCCATCTTAGAGTGGATAAGTTCTGTTTTGTTATACAAGGGGAGGAAAGATGAATAATTGGAATTTAGATAGGTTATACCCATCGTTCGAATCGGAAAAATTTAAAGCTGATTTAGTGAAATTAGATGAAAATATAGCCGAATTAAACAGCTATAAAGATAGATTAGATGATAGTGCGGAAACTGTAGAAGGATATTTAAAAACTTTGATAAAATCTGCAACTCTATACAGAACTTTAGGAGCATTTTCATCTCTAACAAAATCCACAAATACATCTGATTCAAATGCAATAAAATATATAAATTTATTGTCGAATAAATATTCAGAGACAACAGAGGTAGAAACTAGAGCAAAAAAATGGATAGCAAATTTAGATATCGATGCGATAATAAAGAAAAGTGAATTTTTAAAAGAACATGAATTTTATTTAAGACAAATAAAAGAAAGTGATAGATATACTTTGGATGAAAAAACAGAGTTATTACTCTCTAAATTAGGTCAAACAGGTGCGACAGCCTGGAGTAACCTACATGGGGCTCTTACTTCGACACTGGATGTAGAAATAGAATTAAACGGCGAAAAAAAAGTTATAACTTTATCAGAAGTAAGGAGTTTAGCTCATGATAAAGATTCAAAAATAAGAAAAACAGCATTTGAAGCCGAATTAAAAGCATATGAAAAAATAGAAAAATCAATAGCCTCTTCCCTTAATTCTATAAAGGGAGAAGTCAACACTATAAATGACCTAAGAGGTTATGAAACACCCATCTCAAAAACATTGGAAGATTCCAGGATGACGCAAAAAACACTGGATGCATTATTAGATGCAATCAGAGAATACCTGCCATATTTTAGAAAATATTTAAAGAGAAAGGCTAAGATATTAGGGTATGAGAATGGGTTACCTTTTTATGAACTGTTTGCTCCAATTGGTAGTGCAGATAAGAAATTTACCATAGAGGAAGCCCAGACTTATGTATTGAAAAACTTTGGCTCATTTTCTCCTAAATTAAGGGGAGTAGCAGAGAGAGCATTCGATGAAAATTGGGTGGATTATTCTCCTAAAAAAGGAAAGGTAGGGGGAGCATTTTGTGCTAATATTCCACCGATTAAACAAAGTAGAATATTGCATAATTTTACTGGGACTTTCTCCGGAGTGCTGACTCTGGCTCATGAATTGGGACATGCATATCACGGTGACTGTATATTTGATCAAAGTATCTTGAATACTAACTATACCATGCCTGTAGCAGAGACGGCATCTATCATGTGTGAAACTATAGTGATGAAAAACGCACTTATAGATGCTACTAAAGAGGAAAAGATCTTCTTATTAGAAAGTTCTTTAGAAGGGATAACTCAAGTAGCAGTGGATATATTGAGTAGATATATATTCGAAGAAACAGTATTTGATAAAAGAAAGGATAGTATCTTAAGCCCAGAAGAATTAAAGGAAATTATGATAGAAGCACAGAAAGAATCTTATGGTGATGGATTAGACCCGGAAAATTTACACCCGTATATGTGGGTAAATAAAGGTCATTATTATAGACCTGGCCTAAGTTTTTATAACTTTCCATATGCCTTTGGAGCTTTATTCGGCAGAGGATTATACTCTCAATATTTAAAAGATAAAGAGGCATTTTTACCAAAATATGATAATCTGCTTAAATTAACAGGTCAAAAAAGTGTAGAGGAAGTAGCTCTTCTTGCTGATATAGATGTGACAGATATTAAATTTTGGAGAAGTTCGTTAGATCAAGTCAAAGAAGATGTGGAGTTATTCTTGGAATTAACGAAAGTGTACGAATAAAGAGTTTAAAAAAGGGAGGGAAAAATGTTTTACAAAAAGGAAAATGGATGGAAAGATATTGATGAATCTGTTAAAAAAAATATAATGGATTTTTCAGAGAGATATAAAAATTTTTTAGATACAGCCAAGACAGAGAGGGAAGTAATCACTTATGCTCAAAAGATGGCTGAAGCCAATGGTTTCGTAGATGCAGAATCTGTGGAAATGTTAAAAGCCGGAGACAAGGTTTTCTATAATAATAGAGGGAAAAACCTTATCTTAGCAATTATTGGAAGAGAAGACATTTTAAAGGGAGCTAACTTTGTAGTTTCCCATGTAGATTCTCCTAGATTGGACTTAAAGCAAAACCCACTATATGAAGATGTTGATTTTGCACTTTTAAAAACTCACTACTATGGTGGAATAAAAAAATATCAATGGGCATCTAGAGCGTTATCACTACACGGTGTAGTGGCTTTAAAAGATGGTAGATTAATAAATATAGTTATAGGTGAAGATCCTACGGATCCTGTGTTTATAATTCCTGATCTATTACCTCATTTAGATAAACATGTACAGAGAGATAGAAAAGCTGGTGAAGTATTAAAAGGTGAGGAGATGAATATCATTGTGGGATCTACTCCTACGACTATGAAAGATGGTGATATGAAGGAACACTTTAAGTATACTATCTTAAAAAAATTAAACGATGATTATGGAATAGTGGAAGAGGATTTTGTCTCAGCTGAATTACAGTTAGTGCCAGCAGAGAAAGCCAGAGACATTGGTTTTGACAGAGCCATTGTAGGAGCATATGGTCACGATGACAGAATCTGTGGATATACTTCAAGGATCTCTATGTTTGATTTAAAGGAAATACCTCGAAGAACTTCTATCTGTTACTTAGCAGATAAAGAAGAGGTAGGATCTATGGGATCTACAGGGTTACAATCTAGATACTTAGATTATTTTATGGGAGACATCGTCTACAAAATCCTAGGAGATAAGTTTAATGATCAGATATTAAGAAAAGTGTTATGGAACTCACATGCACTATCATCTGACGTAAATGCTGGTCTTAATCCATTGTTTAAATCTGTTCATGATGAGCAAAATGCAAGTAAATTAGGCTATGGAATAGTTCTTACTAAATATACTGGATCTGGTGGAAAAGATGGATCATCTGATGCAGATGCAGAATATGTAGCGGAACTTAGGTCTATATTTGATGAGGCAAATATCAAATGGCAGACTGGAATGCTTGGAAAGGTAGATGAAGGCGGTGGCGGAACTGTAGCTATGTTCTTGGCTCACTATGGGATTAGAACTATTGATGCAGGGGCTGCACTATTATCTATGCATTCACCTATGGAGTTGGCTTCAAAATATGATGTATATGAAATTTATAGAGCTTATAAGGTGTTCTATAATTTTTAAGGATAGGATTAAAAATAAGAAAAACTGCAGGAGAGTCTCTGCAGTTTTTTTATTATTGAAAAGCCGAGAAAATAAAAGAATCCTGTGCTATAGATTAAAAAAGAAATAGAACGCGGATGTTATCACATACACGGAAAAATCTATGATGATCACAGATTTTTGTTTTAGGTTAAAACCAAGGAAAAAAGCTTCTCTTAGTGCCCTTTCTAGTTTTTTCTTTGTGATCTTAGTGTAAAGGTTTAGGTTTGAAATCTGAGTGATTTGGGGAAACCTGTGTCAAAAAGTAGATTTAAAAACCTCTGTGTAATAGCGGTAGAAAATTATAGGTTGGTGTAAATTGGTGGCAAAAAGTTTTTATAAAAAAAATCCTCAAAGAAAGAAAATGAGGGGGGAGAATAATAAAAAAAAAGTAGGATTAGAAAAATAGGACTTTCGAGGTCTATTTTTTACATTTCTGAGACCCTCTAATCTGTCAAATAAGGATGGTTTAAAAACTTTTTAATGGAAGGGTTAAGACGGATTGCCAAGAACCCGTTTTGATTGATAATAAAGGGCAAATATGATAAAATATAATGTGTAATTATATTGGGTAGGAGATTTGAATTTTATTAAAATTAATCCTTACTTTGGAAGCAATTCGAAGGGATAGAGATTAAGTTGGTTTAGACGATATTCAATTAACTTGGAGGTAAAAAATGGAAAAGATACAGATCACAACGGAATATATTAAATTAGATCAATTATTGAAATGGGCTAACGTAGTAAGCAGTGGATCAGATGCAAAACACATAATTACCGAAGAGATGGTTAAAGTAAATGGTGAGATAGAAACTAGAAGAGGGAAGAAGATCCGTGTAGGGGATATCGTAGAATTTGAAGGTAAAGAAATAGAAGTAATAGCGTAAGAGGTGCCGGTATGCAAATCCTAGATATGAATATGATCAATTTTAGAAACTTAGATGATAAACATTTGGAATTTGATCGTAGATTTAACTTATTTTTAGGTAAAAATGGCCAGGGAAAAACTAGCATATTAGAGGCTATCTATTTTACAGTTACAGGAAAGAGTTTTCGAACCAGTAAAAATAAGGAAATGATAAAATACGGTCGCCATAAGATGGGAGCTTTTGTTAATTACGAAGATAGGATAGCACGAAAATCTGTATCGGTAAAGATAGATGAAAAGAAAAAGGTGTACTCCTATAACAGAAAAAATATTAAGTATGATGAATTTTTGGGTAAATTAAATATTATATCTTTTATACCAGAAGATATAGAGCTTATTGTTGGGTCACCCAGTGTGAGGAGATCATTCTTTGACTATGAGATAGCTCAGGCAGATCCTGAGTACTATCTTTATTTAAAGTCGGTGTCCAAGCTATTAAAATTCAGAAACAAATATCTAAAGAATAGAAAAACTAAGGATCCGATGTTTGAGATATATAACTCGGAGTTTATAAAATATGCATCATTAGTAGTAAAAAAAAGGGTTGATTATATAAAAAATGTTTCGAGATTGTTGTCCTTAAACTATCGAAAGTTATTTGACGGTGAAAAGGAACTGACCCTGGGGTATAAATCTTTTTTAGGAGAACTGAGATCTCCTACTTTGGAGGAGATAGAGGGAAAGATCAAGAAAAGTTATGGTGAGGTAAGGGATCGTGAACTAAGATATGGATATTCCCTTATTGGTCCTCAGAAAGATGATTTTATTTTTTTGTTAGATAATAAGGAAGCTAAATCATATTCATCCCAAGGGGAGAAAAAATCCATAGTATTTGCCTTAAAAATATCTGAAATAGATATGATAATAAAGGAAAAAAAAGAAACACCTATCTTTATAATAGATGATATATCATCTTATTTTGACTCTATAAGGAAGGAAAATATATTGAAATATTTTCAAAAGAGAGAGATCCAATTATTTATTAGTTCTACTTCGGATCTAAAGATAGAAGCTAAAAGATTTCATGTACACAGAGGTGAGATAGATGGTTAAAAATCTAGTAGATGTAAGTGATTTGATGGAAGTAGCCATAACTAAGAGCCGGCTCCTAAAGGAAGGTATCTTAAAATCAGAATGGGATAATATAGTGGGAGAACTCTCTAAAAAAAGTTTTGTTATCTTCTTGAAACAGGGGAAGCTTTTTGTAGGAGTGGAAAATTCTATCTGGATCCAGCAGATGAATTTTCAAAAACAGTCTATCATAAAGAAAATTAATGAATTTTTAGGTGGAGATTATGTAAGTGAGATAGTTTTTAAAATTGGAAGAAAAGACACCAAAGATTATTTTTTGGAAAAAAAAGAAATAGATGAACCTATAGATCTAGACAATGTGACTTTAACTGGTGAAGAATACTTACAGATGGAAGAGGAACTCAGGGGAATTGAAAATGATCTTATAAAAAAACAGACAAAAATTATTTTGGAAAAATCATATAAACGAAAAAAATACTTAAAACTTCATGGGTATAAACAGTGTAAGTGTGGGATTTATTATAGTTCAACGGAACCTATGTGTGTTATATGTATGAATAAAGAAGTTTTAAAATTAGAAGAAACTCTCATGAGAGCATTTAAAAACAAGAAGATGCTTAAATATCCTCAGGCTATAAAAGAGATAGAGACCTTGACAGAAAAGGAGTATAATAGGATAAAATTAAAAAAACTATCCAGGATAAAAAAAGATATAGATATCTATTTAAGGAATAGGAAAGATAATATAGCTTTTGAGCTATCTAAGCTATATTTTACAATAGATTTAGGTGGATTAGAGGATGAATATATAGAGAGAAGAGCAGAGGAATTTATACAATTATTGAAGAAATAAGATTTAGGAGGGTACGTTAGATGAGTAATAATTATGGAGCGGAAGACATAACGGTTTTAGAAGGACTGGAAGCCGTTAGAAAAAGACCGGGAATGTATATTGGAACAACATCTGAGAGGGGATTACACCATCTTGTATGGGAAGTAGTGGATAACTCGGTAGACGAAGCCTTGGCAGGGCACTGTAATAAGATAATTATAAATGTATTGGAAGACAATATAATCGAGGTAATCGATAATGGAAGGGGTATTCCCACAGGAATTCATCCAAAACACGGCAAATCAGCCTTGGAGATCGTATTGACGGTACTGCATGCCGGAGGTAAGTTTGAAAATGATAACTACAAGGTATCAGGAGGACTTCATGGGGTAGGTATCTCAGTGGTAAATGCTCTTTCTGAATGGCTGGAAGTCTATGTAAAGAGAGAAGGGCAGATTTTCCATCAAAGGTTAGAAAGAGGGAAACCTATGTTTGATGTAAAGGTGATAGGAAAAACTGAGGAAACCGGTACCAGAATAGTCTTCAAAGCCGATGATGAGATCTTTGAAACTTTAATCTATAGTTTTGAAACTTTAAAGAATAGATTAAAAGAATTAGCCTATTTAAATAAAAATCTAGAGATAGTACTTACTGACTCTAGAAAAGAGGAAACAGTAGAGGAAATATTAAAGTTTGATGGTGGTATAATCGATTTCTTAGGTGAGTTAGAAGAGGGGAATGAAAAATTAATCAAAGAACCTATCTATATGAAAGGAGAGGCCGAAGGGGTAATTGTAGAGATTGCCATGACTTATACAACAAAACAAAGGGAGAGTATATTTTCATTCGTTAATAATATAAATACCCATGAGGGGGGAACCCATGTAAGTGGATTTAGAACCGCTCTTACACGTGTAATAAATGATGTAGCTAAAACTATGGGTCTTGTAAAAGAAAGAGATGGAAATTTTCAAGGTAGTGATATCAGAGAAGGAATGACAGTTATTTTATCTTTAAAGGTGCCAGATCCACAATTTGAGGGACAGACTAAGACAAAATTAGGAAGTTCAGAAGTTACCAGCATAGTTTCTGGGATTGTAGGTAAATATTTAAAGATGCATTTAGAGGATACTCCTGCAGATGCTAGAAATGTAATTGAGAAGATCTTGATGTCTAAAAGAGCAAGGGAAGCATCCAAAAAAGCAAGAGAATTGGTAATGAGAAAATCAGCCTTAGAAGTGGGATCATTACCAGGAAAACTTGCAGACTGTTCATCTAAAAACCCTGAAGAATGTGAAGTCTACATCGTAGAGGGAGATTCAGCAGGGGGATCGGCAAAGCAAGGAAGAGACAGACACACTCAGGCTATCTTGCCACTGAGAGGAAAAATATTAAATGTAGAAAAAGCTGGATTACATAGAGCTTTAGAAAATACAGAGGTAAGAGCTATGATCACAGCATTTGGTGCTGGATTTAATGATGAGATGAATCTTGAGAAATTAAGATACCATAAGATCATAATCATGACCGATGCCGATGTAGATGGAGCTCATATCAGAACTTTAATTTTAACGTTCCTATTTAGATATATGCACGATCTAGTAGCCAATGGAAATATATATATCGCTCAACCTCCGTTATTTAAGATAACAGCTGGCAGATCGATACAGTATGCTTATACGGACAAACAGATGAAGAGTGCAACCGATCTGCTAAATGCAGAGAATAGAAGATTTACTCTTCAAAGATACAAAGGATTAGGAGAGATGAACCCTGATCAGCTATGGGAAACAACGATGGATCCAGATACAAGAACACTATTACAGGTAAGAATAGATGATGCTGTAGAAGCGGATAAGTTATTTGATAAATTAATGGGTGACAAGGTGGAACCTAGAAAGAAATTTATCGAAGAAGGAGCCGAATTCGTTAAAAACTTGGATATATAGGGTTGAAAGTTGTAGAAAAAAATTCACAATAAATAATCAAAAAATAAACTATTAAAGCAAATAAGAAATATATATTCAGAAGAAATGGAGTATTTAGCTTCTTAGAAAAATAAAAAATAGTAAGAGATAGAATTCTTCGAATTCTATCTCTTACAAATAACCTTCCTTCTTCCGATTGTCGAGTATAAAAAAATTATATTTAATAAATATGATTTTTATGATGTCAAGGGAGAGGGTGTCCGATAGGACGGATGAAGATAAATTAATTCAGGAGGATTAGATGTCAAATATAATAACTAGATATATAGAACAAGAGATGAAAGAATCGTATTTGGACTACTCTATGAGTGTAATCATAAGTAGAGCATTACCAGATGTAAAAGATGGGCTGAAACCAGTTCATAGAAGAATTCTGTTTGCTATGAATGAACTGGGAATGACTAGTGATAAACCACATAAAAAATCGGCTAGAATTGTCGGAGAAGTACTGGGTAAGTATCATCCACATGGAGATACGGCTGTTTATAATACTATGGTTAGAATGGCTCAAGAATTTAATTACAGATATGAATTGATTGATGGGCATGGAAACTTTGGATCGATAGATGGAGATTCGGCAGCAGCCATGAGATATACAGAAGCAAGAATGGCTAAAATTACTAAAGAATTATTGGTAGACTTAGATAAAAATACAGTAGATTTCAGAAAAAACTTTGATGATTCATTGGATGAACCTATTGTATTACCTGCGAAATTACCCAATTTATTATTAAATGGAGCAACTGGTATCGCAGTCGGAATGACTACTAATATACCTCCTCATAACCTAGGAGAATTAGTAGATGGAATCCTGGCTGTTATAAATAATAGACTGGAGATAAAAGATAAAAAAGATGAGATTGTAGAAGGGTTTGAAAAAATAAAGGAACTGATTGCTAACTCTACAGAAAAGTTCGATGCAGAGATTGCTTTTGGAAGAATTGAAAAGATGATATCAAGAGCTGACGCATCAGATGAAAATAAATTATTGAATGCCATTGAAAAGATAAAGGCGGTTGTAGAAAAATCTATAGAAGAAAATGATGCGTTGAACCTTAAACTTAAAAAAGAAAAGGAAGCTAGGGAAGAGTCTTTAGAAGTTGAAGAATATACCGAGATACCAAAAGAACTATCATTGACTACTTTTAGAGAGTTAAAAAAGGTAATCTCAGAAGTTTTAGGAGAAGCACCTAGGATAACGTCAAGAGACCTGATTGAATTTATAAGTGGACCGGATTTCCCAACTGGTGGAATAATCGATGGGAAAAAAGGGATCTACGATGCCTATACTACTGGTAGAGGAAGAGTAAGAGTAAGAGGTAAGGTAAAAATTGAAGAGCATAAAAATGGAAAGAGTTCTATAATAATCAATGAAGTCCCATTCCAAGTAAATAAGGCTAGGATGATAGAAAAGATCGCTAATCTTGTAAGGGAAAAAAAGATTACAGGAATAACCGATCTTAGAGATGAATCTGATAGAAATGGTATAAGAGTAGTAATAGAGACTAAGAGGGGAGAAGAACCCGAATTAATCTTAAATAAGCTATATAAATATACTGAGTTACAAAATACATTTGGAATTATTATGTTAGCTTTAGTTGACAATATACCAAAAGTATTAACTCTGAAAGAGACCCTGGATCACTATATCAACCATAGAATTGATGTAGTAACTAGAAGAACTAAGTATGAGTTGGAAAAAGCTGAAAAAAGAACTCATGTCTTGGAGGGATTCAGAATAGCCCTAGACAACATCGGAGAGATAATCAAGATAGTTAGAGGATCAAAAGATGCTAATGTAGCTAAGGAAACTTTAAAAATAGATTACTCATTCAGTGAAACTCAAGCAAGATCGATCTTAGATATGAAATTACAAAGATTAACTGGCTTAGAGAGAGATAAAATAGAAAATGAATTTATTGCTCTAGTAAAAATAATCGAAGAATTAAACTTTATTTTAAACAATGAAAATAAGGTGTATGAGATAATAACAGAAGAATTAGAAGAGATCAAAGAAAATTATTCAGATGAAAGAAGAACTCAAATAGAAGAATCTAGATTAGATATCAATATTGAGGACTTGATTTCCGATGAGAAGGTAATAGTAACTCTGACTAACAAAGGTTATGTAAAGAGGATAAGCCAAGATAAATATAAAGCTCAAAAAAGAGGCGGGAAGGGTGTAAGTAGCCAACATACAGTAGAGGGTGACTTCGTAGAAAATATGTATGCTGCTTCTAACCTCGACACCATGATGATCTATACAGACAGCGGAAAAGTATACAGCTTAAAGGTATATGAAATCCCAGAATTTTCTAAGCAGGCTAGAGGGAAATTAATTGAAAATATGATTAATTTAGGGGAAGGTGAGAAGGTAAGATCTATAATAAAAGTAAGAGATTTTTCTGAAGAACATGAAGTATTCTTCCTGACTAGAAATGGTCTAGTGAAGAAAACTAACCTAAGCCAATTTAAAAATATCAATAAATCTGGTCTACGTGCCATAAACTTAAAAGATGATGATGATTTGATCTTCGTTGGATTAATAGATACCAAAGACAGTAAGGTATTCGTAGCTACAAGATTAGGGTATGCTATAAAATTCCCACAGGATAATGTAAGATCTATGGGAAGAACAGCTACAGGTGTAAAAGGGATCACTCTTCGTCCAGAAGATAAGGTAGTATCAGGAGTAATAGTAGAATGTGAAGACGCTAAAATCCTTACTCTAACTGAAAATGGATATGGGAAAAGAACTAGAATAAGTGGTTATACTAGCCAATCTAGAGGTGGGAAAGGTGTAATCAATATCAGAGTAAATGCTAGAAATGGAAAGGTTGTAGATGTGAAAGCTGTGACTGATGATGAAGAATTATTGGCTATCACTTCAAATGGGGTTGTAATCAGAACTCCTGTAGAAGATATATCTCTAATTGGAAGAGCAACTCAAGGTGTAAAAATAATGAGAGTAGAAGACACAGAACATGTGGTTTCGACTATCAAGGTAAAAAGAAATCTAGAAGAACTCATTGAAGAGGAACTTATGGAGATAGCAGAATAAAAAAATAAGAAAAAAAGGAAAATATATAGTCTTGTAGAAAAACATAAGTACTAAAATGAATTAGAAATAATTAATAATTGATTATTATGGATTATTCAACTGGAGGGGTACTTATGTTAAATAGAATTTTGATTTTATTCGGAAATGAACTTAACAAAAATAATTTACTTGTAACGGGACAGTATTTAAAAGAAAAATACGAGACAGAAGTATACGGGCTATATGTTAGAGACATAAGAAAGTATGAGGTACTCCCTCCGACAGTAGAAGGATTAGCAGTGGATACTTCAGCTAATTTAATGATCAGAGATTGGGAAAAAACAGAAAATATTCAAGTAGAAGAACTAAAGAAAGTATTTAAAAATTATTTTCCAGTAGAACATCTATTGGTAGAAGATGGGGTTCCTCAGGAGATTTTACAAGAAAAAATGTTTGGGTTTGATCTGATAATAGCAGAGAAATCCAATAAGATTACGGATAATCAAAAAGATCTCCTTAGACATCATTATAAACCTGTTCTATTGATTCCTGAAAACAATAGTTTGAAGGTTGAAAAAGTGATAATTGCCAATAGTAAGAGTGAAAGGGTAAACAAATCGGTCTTTGCTTTTTTAAATATGTTTGATAGATCAAATAATTTTACCTCTGTAGCTGTAAATTTAGAGGATGAAACTGATGATGAATTTTCAAAATATATGGAGATAGCAGGAAAAACATTAAATATTTTGGAACTAGAGGGGAAAGCAATAGATATAATTTCTGAAAAGAGTAAAGAATTTGATATTTTAATTATGGGAGATCTTAAACACTCCTTCTTATTGGAGAAACTGACAAGAGATACGGGGTTAAAGTTACTGGAAAATATAGAAATTCCTATCTATATAGGATAATATTTTATACGAGTAAAAAAATTTTTTAGGAGGAGAACTAATGTTCTCCTCCTAAATTAATCTAGACTCTTTCTTCGATTTACGATGTCAAAAGGAAGAGCGAGAAAGGAGTCGTTATGAAAATATTGATAGTATCGGATAGTCATTCAAGGCTAGATAATTTGATAAAAATATGGGAGAAAGAAGTTCCGGATATAGTTATTTCAGCTGGAGACTATAGCAAAGATGCGGAGGAGTTATCATATGTATATGAAAGTTCTAAATATTATATAGTCAGAGGAAACTGCGATTATATGGATCATAATACAGAGGATACTTTGGAGTTTGAACTCTCAGGTAAAAAGATATTTTTGACCCATGGTCACCTATATGGAGTTAAAACAAGCTATGACTATCTAAGGAAGGAAGCTAGGGATAAGGGGACTGATATCTGTATTTTTGGTCATACTCATGTTCCTTATTTAGAGGAAGAAAGAATGATTTTATTTAACCCGGGAGCCGTAAAAGATGGGCTTTATGGGATATTAAACATAAATAATGATGAAATCAATATAGAGCATAAGAAATTATAAACTAAAAAAAAGTATGATAATCATCAAAAATTTGATAAAATACTATGAGATTAATGATATAAGTACCCGTAAAGGGCATCACCAATATACTATTAATTTACTTTATAAATTATAGAATATTGCGAGAAGTTTTTAGGAGGCAAGATGAAAGAGATAATAAACGCTCTAAAGAGTGAAGTAGCTATTAGCTTAACTTCGATAACTAGTGTAAAAGAACTAGAAGATCTAAAGATAGAGATCTTAGGAAAAAAAGGTAAATTGACAGATATTATGAAAGGTATGAGAAATTTATCTAAGGAAGAAAGACCTATTGTTGGTCAATTAGCTAATGAAGTTAGGGATTTTATTACAAATGAAATTGAAACTAAGATGACTGAGCTAAAGGAAACAGAAAAAACAACGAGAATGAATAACGAAACTATAGATATTAGTTTACCAGGAAGAAAAACGGGAACTGGAAGATTACATCCTATAACAGAGACTATGGATTTTTTAAAGGATATCTTTATAGAGATGGGATTTGATGTAGCTGCAGGACCAGAACTAGAGACTACATTTAATAACTTTGATGCATTGAACATACCAGAAGCTCATCCATCGAGAGATCTACAGGATACTTTTTATATCGATGATAATACAGTCCTTAGAACACATACATCGCCTGTACAAATTAGATATATGCAAAATAAAACAGCACCATTTAGAATGGTATGCCCAGGAAAGGTATATAGATCTGATTACGATGTATCTCATACACCGATGTTCCACCAAATGGAAGGATTGATGGTAGGAAAAGATATATCTTTTGCTAACTTAAAAGCGATCTTAACAGAATTTGTAAACAAGGTATTTGGAGAGACTAATATAAGGTTTAGACCTCATTTTTTCCCATTTACAGAACCTTCAGCAGAGATGGACATAGAGTGTGTAATCTGTAAAGGTAAAGGGTGTAGACTCTGTAAAAATACAGGTTGGTTAGAAATAATGGGTTGTGGAATGGTAGACCCTGAAGTGTTAAAAAGTGTGAATTATGATGCAGACGAAATAAGTGGATTTGCATTTGGAATGGGTATAGAGAGAGTTGCGATGTTGAGACATGGTATAGATGATCTAAGAGCATTTTATGATAATGATCTAAGATTCTTAAAGCAGTTTAACTTTTAGTAGACTCTCATCTTTTTATAGATTTCTCTTGTAGGGAGAAGACACATAAAATTATAGGAGTATTAAAATAAAAAAAATTGTCATTAAAAAAAATAGAAAAAATCAACTCTTTCCTTTTTTACATTTGAAACTAGATTTAGTTAGATCTAGTTTTAATATTCGTAAATCGTGGAAACCTAGAAGGAAGAGTTAAATTTGGAGGGAAAAATGTTAATATCTTTAGAATGGTTAAAGGAATATGTAGATATAAATGAAGATGTTAAAGAGCTTGAAAATGCCCTGACTATGATTGGACAAGAGGTTGAGTCAATAGAAGAGCAAGGACAACATCTAGAGAACGTAGTGGTAGGACATGTTGTAGAATATAGTCAGCATCCTGATGCTGATAAATTATCTCTATTAAAGGTAAATATAGGGGAAGAAGCTCTGTTACAAATAATCTGTGGAGCTCCCAATCATAAATTAGGAGATAAAGTAATAGTTGCTAAAATAGGTGCTGTTTTACCTGGAAACTTTAAGATAAAAAAATCTAAAATAAGGGGAGTAGAATCTTGCGGAATGCTTTGTTCAGAAGCAGAATTAGGAATGGGCACAGATGGAGATGGGATTGTTATTCTATCTGAAAATGCACCTATCGGCGAAAGTATAAGAACACACTTAGAGTTAGATGACATAATTTTTGAATTAGAAATAACACCTAACAGACCTGATTGTTTGTCTCATATTGGTATTGCAAGGGAAGTCGCAGCTTATTATGAGAGAAAGGTAAGATATCCTGCATCTGACATCAGAACTCTGACTGGACCGTCTGGGATCGTTGTAGATATCAAGGATGATAAAAGATGTACTAGATACAGCTCTAGAATATTAAAAAATGTAAAGGTGGAAGAGTCTCCAAAATGGCTGAAGAGAAGATTGAAAGCCATCGGACTCAGACCAATAAACAACATTGTGGATGTAACTAACTATATTATGTTTGAATACAATCAGCCGATGCATGCTTTTGATCACTCTAAATTAGAGGGTTCAAAGATAACTATAAGAGAAGCTGAAAAAGGTGAAAAAATTACTACTTTAGATGGTGAAGAGAGAGAATTAAATAACTCTGAATTAGTAATAGCTGATGAGGCAAAGGCTATAGCAATAGCTGGAATCATGGGTGGACAAAACTCAGAGGTAGATGAGAATACTACTGATATATTATTAGAGGTAGCATATTTTACTCCTGAAAATATAAGAAAAACAGCTAAGGAATTAGGATTATCTTCCGATGCTTCGTATAGGTTTGAAAGAGGAATAGACAGAGATAATACTTTAGTTGTATTAGAAAGAGCATCATCTCTGATCCAGTCTATAACTAATTGTGAAGTTGTAGGAGAGTGTATAGATGTATATACAGATCCTTATGTTTCTAGGGAAGTTTCTTTAGATATCAACAAATTAAACAAATTTGTAGGTAAGGAAATAGAGTTAGATACAGTAGGGACGATATTAAACAGCTTAAATGTGCAGATAAAAAACAGAGGAGAAAACAAAATTTCTGTAACTCCTCCATCATATAGAAATGATATAACTAGATCAGCAGATTTATATGAAGAGATCATCAGAATGTATGGATTTGAAAATATTGAAGATAAGATGCCAATAGAAGAGATCAAAGCTGGTGTAGTAGATGAGGAGTTCAAAACTATCGATACTTCTAAAAAACATCTGAGAGATATGGGATTACAAGAAGTTATAAACTATAGCTTTATCCCTAGGGGAATTTTAGGGAAATTAAAGGTAGAGGCAGAGACTATAGATATCAAAAATCCTATCAATGAGGATATGGTAACACTCAGACCTACTTTGATGTATGGATTACTTACCAATATCAAGGATAATTTCAACAGAAATATAAATGATCTAAAGATATTTGAAGTATCAAGAACATTTACTAAAGCAGAAACTTTAGCAGATGAAGTTGTAAAAGTAGGGATTGCTTTAGCTGGTAGAGAGGAAAGAAATCTATGGGAAGCAAAACCTGAAGCCTATGATTTTTATGACTTAAAAGGATATGTAGAAAGTTATCTGACAGATATGGGAATGACTAGATATCAATTGAAAAGAACTGAAAATAAAAGTTATCATCCAGGTAGAGCAGTGGATATTTTGATAGGAAGAGATTATATCGGAACTTTTGGAGAGATCCATCCAGACGTTGCTGAAGTTATGTCTATCTCAAGAGAAAGAGTATATCTAGCAGAGTTAGAACTAGCTAAGATAGTAAAATATGGAAAAACTAAGATAAAATACGAAAAGATAGTAAAATATCCAGCAGTAAACAGAGACTTAGCTATCTTAATGGACAGAGATAAATTAGTTGGAGATATGTTGGAAGATATTAAAAAGTCTTCCAATATCATCGAAAGTGTAAATTTATTTGATATCTATGAGGGTGAAAAAGTAGAAGCAGATAAAAAATCAGTAGCTATTAATATCGTGCTTAGAAAAACAACAGGAACTTTGGAAGAGAACGAAGTAGCTGCAGCAATCGATAAGATCTTAGGACTTATCAAGAAAAAGCATCAAGGTGAAATCAGACAATAGTTTTATAAAAACCCCTCCTAAATTTTTAGGAGGGGTTTTTTATCTAATAATTTAGAAACTTTAATTCTGGTTAATTGGATGCAACATCACGTTGCTTTTATTCGTCTTCTGGATCACCAAAAACTTCATATACTTCAGAAATAACAATGAAAGCTTTTGGGTCGATCCTGTTAATAAACATATGCAAATCGCGAAGCTGTTTATTCTTTAAGATAACCATGATCATCTTTTTTTCAGAATTCTGGATAAGACTCTTAGTCATAATAGTAGTGCTTTCAGTCTGAATAATATTTGCTAGAAGTTCTTGGATTTCCTCATACTTAGAGCTAGTAATATATACCATCTTACTATGGCTTAATCCTTCAAATATCTTATTTAACATCAAATTACAGGTGAATGCAGACAGGATAGCATAGAGCCCCTTTTCGATTCCAAAGACTACTATTCCGCTCCCCATTACGAGCATATCCAACATCAAGATGGCGTAAGCAACAGGCAGCTTGGAATATTTACTGATAACCTGCCCCAAGATATCAGCTCCCCCCATACTCCCGCCAAATCTAAAAACCAAACCTATTCCTGCACCTAAAAGCATCCCTCCAAAGATAGGTGCTAAGAGTAAATTTCCGCCCTTGGTATAGTCGATTACAGAGGTGTAATTTAACAGTTCTTGGAATGTTTGGGTATAAAAGGCTAAACCCACAATTCCAAAAAAAGTTTTGAATCCATATTCTTTTCCAAATACTTTAACGCCTAGGATAAATATAGGGATATTAAAGATCAGAATGGTAAGACCAATGGGAATCCCCATCCCATAAAATAATATAGTGGCAATTCCTGGAACCCCACTACTGACTAATTTTCCGGGGACTAAAAAAATCCCTATTCCAATGGCTGATAGTATCAATCCTAAATTAATAACAAAATAATCAAAAAATAACCCCTTTAAATGTCTTTTCATTTGACTTTCTCCCCCCCCGATATAATAAAGTTTATTAAACTTTAAATTTTATTGATTCAAAAAATCATTCCTTCTAAATCGACAAATTTTAGCATTTTTAAAACAAAAAAGATACAATAAAATTAATTATTTTTTGGTGGATAAAAAAACTATATAAAGTGATAACTTTTATAGTTTTATGGTAAGATTTAAGAGATAAAAAACAGCTAAAATTAAAACATTTTTTGATATAGATATAGTGGATAAAAAATAATATATAGAAAAAATAATTAAAATATTGGAGGGGAAATATGAACTTAAAAGAGATAAAAAACAATGCCCGTGAAAAGATGAAAGGGGTATGTGCTATATGCCGTGAATGTAATGGTGTATGGTGCAGGGGGATGGTCCCGGGAATGGGAGGAGCAGGAAATGGCTCAACAATGCAGAGGAACTATAATAAATTAAATGAGATAAGACTTATGATGAGAACATTACATGGTGCCAAGGATCCAGATGTTAAATTTAATTTTTTAGGAAAGGTACTTTCTAGCCCGGTAATGATAGCCCCTATTACAGGATTAAACTATAATGCTGGAGGAGCTATAGCGGAAGAAGATTATATAGATGATATCGTAAATGGAAGTGTAGAATGTGGAACTATCGCTATGATAGGTGATGGAGGAAATCCTGATTTTTATAGATGGGGAATAGAAGCTATAAAAAAAATGGATGGGAATGGCGTGGCTATCATAAAACCCCGGGGAAATCCTGAGATAATAAAAAGAATAAGGATGGCAGAAGAAGCTGGGGCACTTGCAGTAGGAGTAGATGTAGATGGGGCTGGATTACTGGTTATGAGTACTATGGGACAGCCTGTAGGACCGAAATCAATGGAAGAGCTAAAAGAGCTAGTAGATTCAACTAAGTTACCATTTATATTAAAGGGGATTCTAAGTGTAAAAGAAGCTGAAATAGCCATGGAAGCAGGAGTGGCTGGTATCATAGTGTCTAATCACGGTGGTCGTGTTCTGAACGGGACTATCAGTTCTATAGAGACTCTAACTGAAATATCTGCTGCTATAGGAGATAAAATGGTAGTAATAGCCGATGGTGGAGTAAGGGAAGGAATTGATATAGTGAAGTTTTTAGCCCTTGGAGCTCATTGTGTATTGGTAGGAAGACCTATTATTTGGGGAAGTGTAGGAGGAAGAAGAGAGGGAGTTAAATTAACTCTAGAAACTTTGAAAAATCAACTTTACCAGTCTATGATACTTACAGGCGCAGGTAGTTTAGAAGAAATAAATAAAAATATGATATATAGGGATTAGTTAAAAAATAATAAGAATTTAAAAAAGATGCTGAAATTTTGGCATCTTTTTTTAGGTTAAAAATAAATAATGTCCAAAACTATTGACAAAGTGTCCATGTTAAGGTAGTATTAGTACTAATACTATAAGAATGTACTTTTATAATGGAGTGTAGTGCTAACTAAATGGTATTTGTATATAAATTTATTTTAAGGAGATGAAAGATGAAAAAATTATTTTTATTAGTTACAATGTTTGTAATGTCGGCATTTACATTTTCAGCAGATTACCATATTGGTGTAGTATCTGGAACAGTATCTCAATCAGAAGATGGTCTTAGGGGAGCTCAAGAGTTAATAAATAAGTTTGGAGCAACTGAAGATGGCGGAAGAGTAACTCATCTAACTTATCCGGATAATTTTATGCAGGAGATGGAAACAACAATCTCTCAAATAGTAAGTTTATCAGACGATCCCAAGATGAGAGCAATAGTTGTAACAGAAGCTATTCCTGGAACAGTGGAAGCGTTTAGAAGGGTAAGGGAAAAGAATCCTGATATTCTATTAGTTGCAAACAGTCCCCATGAAGATCCAGAAATGATCGCAGATGTGGCAGACTTAGTATTAAATCCTGATAACGTAGCTAGAGGGTATTTAATTATAAAAGCAGCTCAAGAAATGGGAGCAAAGAAATTTATGCATATATCATTTCCTAGACATATGAGTTATGAACTTTTATCTAGAAGAAGAGATATTATGAAACAAGCAGCAGCAGATTTAGGAATGGAATTCATAACTATGACTGCCCCAGACCCTGTAAGTGATGTCGGTGTAGCAGGTGCTCAACAATTTATCTTAGAAAAAGTACCTTCATGGTTAGCAAGATACGGTAAAGATACTGCATTTTTCGCAACAAATGATGCACAGACTGAACCTTTATTAAAGAGGATAGCAGAAGATGGTGGATACTTCGTAGAAGCAGATTTACCTTCTCCAACAATGGGATATCCTGGAGCTTTAGGAGTTAAGTTTGATAAGAGTGAAAAAGGAAATTGGCCTAAAATATTAAAGAAAGTTGAAAAATCAGTAGTCGCAGCTGGTGGTTCTGGAAGAATGGGAACATGGGCATATTCATATAACTTTGCAGCAGCAGTAGCTTTAGGAACTCATGTTATAGACGTAATAGAAGGAAGATCAGAAATAGATGATACTGATAAAGTTATGGCATCTTTAAGACGAGAAACTCCTGGAGCAGGTTGGAATGGAAGTAAATATATAGATGTTGACGGAATAGAGAGAGAAAACTTTTTCTTAGTATACCAAGATACATATGTATTTGGAAAAGGATATTTAAATATGACAGCGCTTAAAGTTCCTGAAAAATATTTTGAAATCAACTAAAAATTTATAAAGGTAAAAAAAAAGGGGCGAGAGCCCCTTTTTTATCATTAAATCAGAAAAAAAAGGAGGACAAGCGTTGAGTGAACTACTTTTAAAAATAGAGAATTTATCCAAATCGTTTGGTGAAAATTGTGTGTTAAAAAATATAAATATAAGTATAAATAAGGGCGAGATAATAGGCTTAGTAGGGGAAAATGGTGCAGGGAAGTCGACTCTAATGAAGACTATATTTGGAATGCCTGTAATCCGTGAAACAGGTGGATATGGTGGGAGTATAAAGTTTGAAGGAAAGGAGATAGATTTTAAATCTCCATTTGATGCTTTAGAGGCAGGGATAGGGATGGTACATCAGGAGTTTTCCTTAATCCCTGGATTTGAAGCTACTGAAAATATAGTTCTTAATAGGGAATCGACTAAAGATGGATTTTTAGAGGTCTTATTTGGTGATAGGATAAAACAGTTGGATCGTTTGGAGATGGAAGCTAGAGCAGGGATAGCCGTGGGACATCTAGGTGTAAAAATGGATCCAAAAACTATAATAAAAGAGATGCCAGTGGCACATAAACAATTCACAGAGATAGCCCGTGAAATAGAAAGGGAAAACACAAAATTATTGGTACTCGATGAACCTACGGCAGTACTTACAGAATCAGAATCAGAGATCTTATTACAAACAATGAAGAGATTGGCCAATGAGGGGATCTCAATAGTATTCATAACCCATAGATTAAATGAAATAATGCAGGTAAGTGACAAGGTGGTAGTACTCCGGGATGGAATTTTAATAAAGGAGATAGAAACAAAGAAAACTAGCTCCCATGAGATAACAGAATGGATGATTGGTAGAAGCTTCAGTGAATCAGAAACAATAAAAAAAGCAACTGAAAACAAGGACGTTCTGCTAGAGTTAGATAAATTTTGGGTAGATATGCCTGGAGAAACAGTAAAAAAAATGGATCTGAAAGTATATAAAGGTGAGATCTTGGGAATAGGTGGAATGGCAGGGCAGGGAAAATTAGGAATAGCCAATGGAATCATGGGGTTATATACTACAGGTGGAAAAATAACTTTCGAAGGGAAAAGGTTAGAGTTAAATCAACCTAAATTACCCTTAGAAAAAGGTATTTTCCTGGTGTCAGAAGACAGAAAAGGAGTAGGCCTGCTCCTAGATGGAACCGTTGAAGACAATATAGCTTATCCTGCGATCCAAATCAAGAATAAATTTATTAAGAAATATCTCGGTGGTTTAGTGGAATGGGTTGATGAGAAAAGTGTAGAAAAAAATGCATTGGAATACATAAAAAAATTAGAGATTAGGTGCCTGAGTTCTAAGCAGACAGCAGGAGAACTAAGTGGTGGAAATCAGCAGAAAGTCTGCCTAGCCAAGGCATTTACCATGAAACCTGAATTATTAATGGTTTCGGAGCCAACCAGGGGGATAGATGTAGGAGCAAAAAAATTAGTTTTGGAAACTCTGCGTGAATACAATGAAAAATATGGCACTACGATAATAATAACTTCTTCAGAACTTGAGGAACTTCGAGGGATCAGTGATAGGATAGCTATAATAACAGAGGGTAAAGTAGCTGGAATACTGCCTCCAGAAGCAGACATAATTAAATTTGGAGAATTGATGGTAGGGATAGGAGGAACTGATGAACAAAATTAAAAATTATATTGAAACTATGGGGTGGCCAAGGGTAATCATAACATTATTCCTTTTAAGTATGTATATAGCAGCTCCATTTGTAGGTTTAAATTTGGGAACGTCTATAAGTGATACGTTAATAAGATTTGGAATGAACGCTATCTTGGTATTATCTCTTATGCCTATGATATATTCGGGAACAGGGCTTAACTTTGGGCTACCTTTAGGAGTAGAAGCAGGGTTAATAGGAGCAGTAGTCAGTGTAGAGATGGGTCTTACTGGAGTCTTTGGATTTTGGGGAGCTATCATAATGGCAATTCCATTTGCCATTATATTTGGATGGGGGTATTCACAGATACTAAACAGGGTAAAGGGTGGAGAGATGATGATCGCTACCTATGTCGGATTCTCCTCAGTGGCAATTATGTGTATCATGTGGCTTGTACTTCCATTTAAAAGTCAGGATATGATCTGGGCATATGGAGGGTCTGGTCTTCGTACAACGATCAGTATAGAAAATTATTGGCAGGGAGCATTGAATAAGATCTTTCCAATGGCAGACAAGATCCCATTTGGTGAGATGATTTTCTTTGGTTTTTTAGCATTTTTAATGTGGGGATTCTTTAAAACTAAGTCAGGTTTAGCAATGAAAGCTGTAGGAGAAAATCCAAAATTTGCTTTGGCAACAGGAGTAAATATAGACAAGGTAAGAACTAAATCAGTTATAATGTCTACTATGTTAGCTGCCATAGGAATAATAGTATATCAACAAAGTTTTGGGTTCATCCAGCTATATTTAGCGCCATTTTATATGGCATTTCCGGCAATTGCAGCGATCCTTATAGGGGGAGCTTCTGTAAATAAAGCAACTGTAATAAATGTAATGGTAGGAACTTTTTTATTCCAGGGAATACTTACAATGACACCTTCGGTAATAAATAACTTGGTCAAAACAGATATGTCAGAAACTCTGAGGATAATAATTTCAAATGGAATGATCCTCTACGCTTTGACTAGGAAAGGGGGGAAAAAGAATGGAAAATAAAGGTAAAAAGTTTCTTATAAGTAACATAGTACCAATAGTAATATTAATACTGATCGTCATGGCTATTCCATTGGCTGGTCTGTCAGGGGGATATTTGGTTCAAGAGATGATATCTAGATTGTCTAGAAACTCGTTTTTAGTGCTGTCTCTTATTATCCCGGTAGTTGCAGGAATGGGACTAAACTTTGGAATAGTTTTAGGAGCTATGGCTGGGCAACTGGGACTCATATTTATTACCGATTGGAGGATAGCAGGGATGGAAGGGATTGTGTTAGCGGTCTTAATCTCATTACCAATCGCTATTTTACTTGGTATATTGGGCGGGTATATATTAAATAAAGCCAAGGGTAGAGAGATGATAACTTCTATAATCATGGGATTTTTTATAAATGGTGTCTATCAATTAGTAGTTTTATATGGGATGGGAAATATCATTCCTATGACAAATAAAAAAATAATACTCAGTCGTGGATATGGGATTAGAAATGCCATCGATCTAAAGAATATTCGTCAGGTACTGGATCGATCCATGGTTGTAAAAGTGGGACAATTTACAATACCTCTTCTAACAATAATAATAATTATAGCTTTATGTTTCTTTATAGTGTGGTTTAGAAAAACTAAGCTAGGTCAGGATATGAGAGCTATTGGTCAGGATATAGAAATAGCAAAATCAGCAGGAATAGCAGTGGAAAGAACTAGGATCTTATCTATTGTAATATCTACTGTATTGGCTTCTATTGGGCAGATAATATTTTTACAAAATATAGGAACTATGAATACATATAACAGTCATGAACAGATAGGAATGTTCTCTATCGCAGCGATACTAATAGGTGGAGCAACAGCCGCAAGAGCAAGTATACCAAATGCTCTAGGTGGAATAATACTATTTCATTTGATGTTTGTGATATCACCAAGAGCAGGAAAGGCATTAGTAGGATCAGCTCAAATAGGAGAGTTTTTTAGAGTATTTATCTCTTACGGAGTAATAGCCTTGGCTCTGGTGCTACATCAATGGAGAAGGGAACAGGAAAATAAAGCTGAAAGGAAGAAAATGATGGAGATACAGCTTTCTGGAGGTGAGAAATAATGAAAACGATTGCTGCAAGAATAGGAGTTATTCTGGTGATGATCCTTTTGGGAGTATTTTTATTTATAAGTGGTAAGGAACATGCAGTATATATAGAAAATAAAGGAGAAACATATACGCCTAAAAATGCTTACTATATCTTAGATGGAAAAAAAGAAGTTAAGGTAAAGAAAAAGAAGAAAAAAAGAGAATATATAAAAGGCGTTAACCATACTATAGAGGTTAGGTTTAAAGATGCAAGTGGAATAGAAATAAAAATAGTTAAAAAATTTAAAACAGAGATAGGGAAGAAAATAACGATGAATATAGCTATGATAGAAAGTGATTCATGGTTTAAAATGGAAGAGTTAAAAAGCAAAAAAAAATAGTGATTATTCCCGGCTATAAAAATAACTGGGAATTTTTTATTGAAATAAAATCATGAAAAAAAGTTAAAAGAAGAGAAAAATGCAATAATTCTTGCACATTATTATCAAAACGCAGATGTACAGGATATTACTGACTATGCAGGAGGATAGAGATGAACTATGATGTGATAATCTGTGGAAGCGGGATAGCGGGCATCTATACAGCACTTAATATAAGAAAGGATATGATTTGGCTAAAGACATGATCCTAATAACAACTTCCCAACATTATTTCATGGGTGGAATCGCAGTGGACATGGACGGGGAAACTAAGTTAAAAGGCTTATATGCCTGTGGTGAAATTGCATTTACAGGGCTTCATGGGAGAAATAGATTAGCTAGTAACTCCCTTTTAGAGGGATTGGTATTTGGAAATAGGGTAGCGAATGACATAAATAAAGAGCTCTCCTCTTCTGTTCCCCTCCAGATGATAAAGCGAGGAAAAGGTAAATGGATAGAAGTAGAGAAAAATATAGATATAGATATAGATATAGATATAGATATAGATATAGATATAGATATAGAAAATTGGTTATAGATGAGATATTAAAGGTTAGGGAGGATTTAAAGGATGAACTTTCTGTTAATTGATAAGGTGATAAAAGGTGCACTGTTAGAAGATTCTGTAATAGATGATATAACGACGAATTCTATCTTAGGTGTCGAGGCTATATGTGAGGTAGATTTGATAGCTAAGGAAGAGGGAATAATCTGTGGACTGGAGATTTTTAAAAGAACTTTTGATATCCTAGGCGGTGTAGAGGTACAATTTATGACTACTGAAGGATCGGTGGTAAAACCCAAAGAAATTATAGCTAAGATATCTGGAATAGCTAAAAATATACTCAGTGGTGAGAGGGTAGCCCTCAACTTAATACAAAGGATGTCAGGGATAGCCACTAAAATCAATAAGATGGTAAAAATCTTAGATGGAACAGAGATAAAACTTATGGATACCAGGAAAACAACTCCTAATTTGAGATATTTGGAAAAATATTCGGTGAAAATAGGAGGAGGGCACAACCATAGATATAATCTGATGGACATAGCTATGATCAAGGACAATTCATATAATGGCTGCTGGGGGTAGTCTGACTAAAGCCGTGTTAGCTGTGAGAAACAATCATCCATTTGTAAAGAAGATAGAGGTAGAGACTGAGAGTCTAGATCAGGTAAGGGAAGCTATAGAAGTAGGAGCCGATATTATTATTATGTTGGACAATATGGATGTAGAAACTATGGGAAGAACCGTTGAAATAATAGATGGAAAAGCTATAGTTGAGATATCTGGAAATGTAGATGAAGCAAGGATAAGAGAGATTAGAGGGTTGAAAGTAGATTATATCTCTTTAGGAGCTCTTACTCATTCGTATACGTCACTGGATATAAGTATAAAAAATCTAAAGTTGAAATAATTTTTTAGTAGAAGACTGAGTTTTATAATGATTGAAAAAAATTGGGAATTATGGTACTGTTTTTAACAGGTATAAAAATAAGTAATTCCATATAATCTTTGTTCTATTAGGTGCTGTAAGTTATGGGGTCCTTTCGACTTTTGTAAAGTTAGCTTATGCTGAGGGGTTTACATTGGGACCGATTGTATTTTCTCAAGCAGGAATAGGATGTCTAGTTCTGTGGCTCTTGGTTTTTTTAAACAAACTAATAAATAAAGAATATAGGATAAATTTTAATAGAAGTGATTCGATAAAGTTAATACTGGCAGGGATACCAATTGGATTTACCAGTATAATTTATTATAAATCTGTCCAAGAAATTCCAGCTTCAATGGCAATATTACTTCTTTTTCAATTTACATGGATGGGAAATTTAGTGGAATGTGTGATGGAAAAGAGATTGCCTTCGAAGACGCAGGTAATGTCGATTGCATTACTCCTAATAGGAACGGCATTTTCATCTAATGTTTTTGATGGAGGATTAAATAGTTTAACATTTTTAGGTACAATATACGGGCTTCTTGCAGCATGTTCATATACGGCTTTTACCTTTGTCAGTGGAAAAGTTGCAACGAATGTAGATCCAATTCAAAGAAGTGCATTAATGCTAACAGGAGCTTTTATTTTTATAGTGGGTTTATTTCCTCCCACATTTCTTTGGGATCTTAAAATAGTTTTACCACTATTAAAATACGGAGCAACAATAGCATTATTTGGAACGATTATTCCTCCATTATTTTTTTCAATAGGAGTTCCTGTTATTGGGGTAGGTTTAACCTCGATCCTTGTATCAATAGAACTACCAGTAGCCATACTAGCCTCGACGACAATATTACACGAAAGCTCATCAATGGTTCAGTGGATTGGAATTTTAATAATTTTATTTGGAATTATCTTCCCAAGGTATATTCAGAAAAAATTTGAATATAAGGTTGCATAAACTTGTGTTCAAAGTGTAAAAAAATGAGATCTTTCAAAATCTAATTTTGAAAGATCTCATTTTTTTAATTAGCCAAAAATTTTCTTGTCAAAAATCAAGCTGGCTTTGTCTATAAATTCACTTCGATGGACTTTATTTAATGTGATATGAGCAGTTTCTGGAAGTTCTTTCAGCCATTCAATGGATGCATAGAGACCTGATTTGTCTGGGTCTAATCTAGAGACGGTCTGCTGAGCGATATCTCCTATTAAGATCAATTTACTCCCTTCTCCTATCCTTGTAATCATCGACCTCATAGCATGGATATCGAATGATTGAGCTTCATCTATTACAACAATTTTGTTAAGAAAACTTGATCCCAGAATAGAGGAGATATCCAAAACTTCTACTTTATCTTGATCTATCAATCCTTGTAAAATTTCCACCCCTTTACGAGGTTTTTTCCCCCTGATATGCTGGATATTTTCAAAAGTAGTGGTGTAGTTGGCAAAATGTGTCAATAATTTTTCCTCTGTATCTCCAGTGGTAAACCCTTGATAACTCCACTTATCTACAGGTGCTGTATTTTTACCGATCAATATTTTTTCATAACGATTTCTTTCTAATACCTGTTCTAAGGCTCCTGCAACTGCTAAAAGAGTTTTTCCACACCCCTGTCTGGAGGTAATCGTAATAAAGGGAATCTTTGGATCTAGGAGAACATCGATGGCGAATTTTTGTCTTACATCCTTAGGAGAAATACCGTATATTTTGGCATCATCAAATTTTAATTTTATGACCTTGTTTCTTTTTTTATCAAATTTACCAACGATCTGATTATAGGAAAATTCTGTGTAACCGTAAAAAAATTGGTTGGGGTGCATAGATTTAATTTTTAGGTCTTCCAGCGAGATATCTTTTGCTGTATAGAATTTTTTTACCATCTCAGAGGTCACCTCATGGGTAATAACCCCCGTATAAAGATCATCTAATTTATGTTTATTAGAAGCATCCAAGATGAGGCAACTTATTCCTAAAGACGAAGCTTTAACTCTCATACTGACGTCGTTGGTTAAAAGAGTTTTTTCTTTATGTTTTGGCATCATCATAAGGGCTAATATCTTATTGTCTACATAATTTGGATCCAAACCGACAGGAATAAGAGAAAGATCTCCCTGTATTTCGGTTTTTAAAATAACTCTATTATCGACTGTTATTCCCTCTATAAGATTTCCATTTTTTTCGAGTTCCTTAAAGAATCTAAAGAATTGTCTGGCACGGAATCCACTGTTTCCTTCTCGGGATTTAATTTTATCCAATTCTTCTAGCACGTAGATAGGGATGATTATCTCACAATCATTGAAATCCCTCATAAAGAATGGGTTTGCAATTATAACATTAGTATCGACTATATATGAGTTCATGAGTTATACCTCCTAATTTGGTTGATACAAGTATAGTATTTAAAATATCAAATGGCAAGAGAAACGACGGAGAAACTTTGGGTATAAGCACACAAAGGGGAAAGATATATGTATATTTCTCGTATAGAAATTCAAATTTTTATTTGTATTTATAGTGAATAGAAATAAAAATAAAAATAAAAATAAATAAAAAAAACCTTGCAAACAAAAACCACTTATAGTATACTTAATGAGTTCTGAAAAAACGAGAGCTCGCATAGCTCAGCTGGGAGAGCACCTGCCTTACAAGCAGGGGGTCACAGGTTCAAGTCCTGTTGCGAGCACCATTTAAATTTAAAGCGCTAGGGGGGTGTAGCTCAGTTGGTTAGAGTGCCTGCCTGTCACGCAGGATGTCGCGAGTTCGATTCTCGTCACTCCCGCCATATATTAAATTAGAAGTCTCTTGGGAGATTTTTTTATTGCATAAAATTATATGATAAAACTTTTAGAATTAAGGACTGAAGTGTGTATACAGACAGTAATAAAGTTTTGATTATAATATGATAAACTAATATAAAAGAAAATTTAGCAAACTATAACCATGAAACTAGACACTTGAAAAAGAGTGTTAGTTTCGTGGTTATTTTTATTATCTAGGAAATTATAAAACCAAATCTTGATAGAAATTTGTAAAAAAAAGTCAGATTTGAAATTAAAAGGTAAAATTGAAATGGTAAATTGAAAAAACTGCATAAAAAAAAACTTAAGGGCTAAGTTGAGAGAGAATATTCAATTTTAAAAGTCTAGGGATAATATAAATCACCATATTTTTTATGATGAAATGATGTTGATTTTAATTCTGAAAAACAGTTAGGATAAATAAAAGGGTCTCTTCCATAGAATTTAAAAATTCGCTCACGCCATGTTAATAAATTAGTATTTAATAATGACTTCTTTAAAAGTAATTTAAATTTATTTTTTAGATTAATTTTAATATTACGTGCGTGAAATCCATATCTTCTTATTTGCTTTAAATCCTTTGGGATTAACATGAGTAATAAGTCTTCCAATAAATTTAAATAATGAAAGAGTTAGAAATGTTTTTTCTTTGGTAATTACATTGATATACCAAAATGTAACTTTATTATTTTCAAATTTAGTAATTCGATACTCAGCAATGGCAGGTCTCATAAGATAGCGACCAATATATTTAAGAGATTTAGGATAAGTCTTAAGAGATTCACCTTTTAAGTTAATAAAAAAATCTTTTTTATGGCAAAGAGAGATAATTTTTTTAGTCTTTTTGCATTTAGGATATGCTCGAGTAATACTTCGAAGAACTAGGTATTTCCAAGAGTTATTAAAAAAATTAGCAGGATAAAATTAGAATTTTTTCCATGCGAGATTTTCTTTGAATCCACCAAGAGGAAGAATCACGTGAAAGTGTGGATGAAAAGAAGAATCTCTACTAAAAGTATGGATAGCAACAATAAGGCCAGGGAATTTAATATCATTCTTTTAAAACCAATTTTTAAAAAGAGTATTAATAAGGTTAGAAAAAGTAATCAGAAGATCCTTTTTAATAATAGGGTAGTTCCATATTTCTTTAGGTAAGGTAAAAATAACATGACGATGTTTTTGATCAATTAATTGCGAAGAAAGTTTAGAAGCCCATTTTTCAGCGTAAATTTTACCGCAAGAAGAACAAAATTTTGATTTACAAGTAATAGGTCTAAAAATATAATGAGAGCAAGTAGGGGAAGAAAATACGGATTTGGGAAAAGAAAACTCTCTACAATTTTTTGCAGAAAGAAGGGTAGATTTTATGAAATCAAGATAACTTTTGGGGAAGTGCTCGAAATATTTGGAAGAATGTTTGAAGAAAGCTTTTAAATTGTCGTTAGTAAGAATCTCTTTAAGAGTAATAGTAGTCATAATAGTTATTATACCAAAAAACCCCCAAGATGGGGGCAGGGGGTTG